>JBBRBE010000128.1:0-17946 GCA_038206175.1 Chloroflexia bacterium | reverse complement strand
GGCGAACCTAAGAATGTTAGGCGATCTTAAAAAATGCGTTATAATTTGAACTCAACCCTAGACCAGGTTGCCTAATATTCGGTTAAAAAACTGTCCCTTTTCTGATATAAATTAGGCAAAATTGGGTTCGCCAACAGTATCAACCTTTACGTAGTTTCGAGTTGATGGCGGGTTACATTAGCGGCACTACTACCGAAAGTGGTCTAAGGGTAAGGGCCAAACTGATGCGAGGGCCTTATGAACGAGGTCGAAAAGTGAGCGAGGCTGCGTGGCAAACTTTAAGAGTAGAAGTGGTCGCGGTGTGTCCCAGGTGGAACTATACTATTCGACCCCAACTGTTGCTTGCCGAGGGCCAAACTTTAACTCCTTCGGGAAGTTAATTCTTTACACTTACTTACCTCGATCTGGCTTAGTCAAGAAGTTTCTTCGCTTAGATTTGCTTTTGATCAAGACCCGGCTTAGCTGTTGCTCACACCCGCAGGGCGTGACATGAGGCTAGAATCGAACATTGCTCCCAGCCTGCTTCAAAGGCTGCGAAACCCGCAAGTCTGGCGGCCTATGTTATAATGGCACGGCTTGCCGGAAATGAAAAAGCTTTGGATCAGGAGTATTGGCAATGTTAAGCTTCCCGCGCCAGGTTAATATCCGTGAAGTAGGGCCGCGTGACGGTTTGCAGAACGAGGCGAATTGGGTTCCGACTGAACAGAAAATAGCTCTACTCAATGCTCTTTCCCAGACCGGCCTCAAACGGATCGAGGCGGTTTCGTTTGTCCACCCAAAAGCTATTCCCCAGATGCGCGACGCTGCCGAGGTCGTGGCGGGCCTGGAAAGAGGGCCGAGCGTAATCTATAGCGCGATTGTGCCAAACCCCCTCGGAGCGCGGCGGGCAGTCGAAGCGGGCATGGATGAAGTCGAGATTTTCTTGTCGGCCAGCGAAAGCCACAATCTTAAAAACGTGCGAATGTCCGTGGCTGAATCGCTTTCTGCCGCCCAGGAAATCGCGGCGATCCTGGGTGGAGCCTCGCTGCCTTTCGACGCGGTGATTTCAACCGCTTTTGGCTGTCCTTACGAGGGCGATGTCCCGGTTGAGCGGGTGCTGTGGGTGGCCGAGCGGCTGTTAGAATTAACTCCGCAACCGCTCCGCCTGACGCTGGGCGATACTACGGGTATGGCAAATCCAGCCCAGGTTTATCAAATGGTGGAAGCTTTCAAAGAACGCTTTCCAGGCGTAACCCTGGCTCTACATTTCCATAATACGCGAGGGTCGGGTCTGGCGAACGTCCTGGCCGGGTTACAGGCGGGCGTAACCTATTACGATGCTTCGCTGGGTGGGCTGGGCGGTTGTCCCTATGCGCCGGGCGCGACTGGAAATATTACCACCGAAGACCTTGTAAATATGCTGCATGACATGGGTATCGAGACCGGCATAGACCTTGATAAGTTGGTCGAGTGCGCCCGTCTCGCCCAGGATTTCGTCGGGCGCGAACTGCCGAGTCAGGTACTCAAAGCCGGACCACGCTCTCGCCTCACGCCCTTCAAGTAAGGCCAGGGGCCGGAGGCTGATCTTTAAACAAAAGTGATGAAGAGATTTTAGGATGGAACAGTTAGCCCAAAAATATTACACCGTCGAAGAGTATCTGGCCCTGGAAGACCGGGCCGAGTACAAGAGCGAGTATTTTCAGGGCGAAATTCTGGCAATGACCGGGGCTTCGTGGAACCACAACCTGATAAACTTTAATCTAGCCGGATTACTTCACACGGCCCTTCGGGGCGGGACGTGCCAGGGTGTCTCGAACGATCTAAAGCTGTGGATAGAAGCTGCTCGGCTGTACGTCTACCCCGATCTTATGATAGTTTGTGGTGAGCCAGAATTTGTCCTCGGTCGTAAGGATACCATTGCTAATCCGACCGTTATTATAGAAGTGCTGTCGCCTTCCACCCGCGAGGTAGACAAAACCCTCAAACTTCGTTACTACAAAAAGCTAAAATCGGTTCAGAACTACGTGATGATCGAGCAAGATTCGGTTTACGTCCAAAATTATCAGCGTTGGGAAAATCAGGGCTGGGGTTTTATGGATTATGATGAGTTGTCCCAAAGCCTGGATATAGCCGCTCTGAATCTATCTCTACCACTTGAAGCGATATACGAGAGAGTGGAACTAACCAAAACGGTTGTGCGATTGGCAGAAGATGAGACGTTAGCACCGGAGTAGGAGCCTGGAATTAAAAATGGAGCAATCCGCCAAAAAGCATTATACCGTCGAAGAGTACCTGGCCCTGGAAGACCGGGCCGAGTACAAGAGCGAGTATTACCGGGGCGAGATTTTCGCAATGTTCGGCGGCACACCTGATCATAACCGGATCAGTGGGAATGTCTATAACCTTTTAAGCCAGTTACTGCGCGATGGACCGTGCGAAGCGTTCATCGCGGATATAAGGGTGCAAATGCGGTTTAAGGGTGATATTTTGTATACTTACCCCGACGTTATAGTTGTGTGTGGTGCGCTAGAATTTGCTTCTGGGCGCACTGATACGATTGTAAATCCAGTGCTTGTAGTAGAAGTTTTGTCGACTTCTACCCGCGATTTTGACGAAACTACCAAATTTGACTACTACAAAACCTTAGCTTCCTTGCAAAATTATGTTTTAATGTCTCAAGATAAAACTTACGTGCGCTGCTTTCAGCGTTGGGAAGACCGGGGCTGGCTTCAAGTTTCTTACAACGATCCTTCGGAAAGTCTATACTTACCTGCTCTCGCTGTCTCGCTGCCTCTTGAGCAGATTTACCGACGAGTAGAATTTCCGGCCAGAGGTGGAGGACCAGTTAGTGAATGACCAGCAGGCTAGACTTAACTCAATGTTACCAACTTGCCGCCGGATGCTAGATCAAGGGCAAGCTTTAGAAGATGTTAGAAAGATTGAATACAACGGAAAGGGTTGAGATGCGCGATTTAGCGAATGTAGCACTGGAGACCGCCCGGCAAAAAGGGGCCACTTACGCCGATATTCGGTTTGTAACCGACCGCAACCGTAACGTAAACGTCAAGAACGGCAAGGTCGAGTCGCTCTCGAATAACGAGAGCCAGGGCTTTGGGGTGCGCGTGATTGTGAACGGCGCGTGGGGGTTTTCGTCCAGCAGCATCGTGACGCGGGCCGAGATCGAGCGCGTCACCGCCGAGGCCGTCCTCATTGCGAAGGCTTCGGCTTCGGTCTTTCGTAAGCCGGTCGAACTCGGTCAGCCGCTTTCGATTCAGGATCGCTACGTTACGCCGGTTGAGCTAGACGTGTTTAGCGTGTCGCTGGACGACCAGATCAAGCTACTGTTGGAAGCCGACGCCGAAATGCGCCGGGTGGACGGTATTCGGGTTGCCAGTGGCTTTATTACCACCCTCCAAACGAGCAAAGTCTTCGCCAGCAGCGAAGGCAGTTACATCGAGCAGGAGTTGAGCGAGTGCGGGGCCGGTATCGAAGCTTACGCTATCGGTGAGGGCGGCTTTCAGCGACGGAGCTATCCAAACTCGGTCGGTGGCGGCTGGGAGACTGGCGGCTACGAGTATCTTTCTCATATTGACCTGGTAGGCAACGCCGGGCGGATTGCCGAGCAAGCTGTCCAGCTTTTAACTGCGCCGGTCTGCCCCACGAAAGTCACGACGCTCGTATTGGACAGCAGCCAGGTAGCTTTGCAAGTTCACGAAAGCTGCGGCCACCCGATTGAGCTTGACCGGGTGATGGGAATGGAAGCCAGCTTTGCCGGAACAAGCTTTTTGACGACCGAAAAGCAGGGTAACTTCCGCTACGGCTCGGATAAGGTGAGTATTTACGCCGACGCGACCGTGCCGCAGGGCCTGGGTACTTTCGGTTACGACGACGAAGGCGTTCCGGCCCAGCGCACACCGATTGTGGTCGAAGGCATCTTCAAGGATTATATCACCGACCGCGAAACCGCCGCCACCCTCGGCCAGCAATCCAACGGCACAAGCCGGGCCGACGGCTGGAACCGCATCCCGATCATCCGCATGACCAATATCAGCCTGGAACCAGGCGAAGCGGGAGGCGTCGAAGAACTGATCGCAGAGGTGGACGAGGGCGTTTACATGGAGACGAACAAAAGCTGGAGCATTGACGACAAGCGGTTAAACTTTCAGTTTGGGCTGGAAGCCGCCTGGGAGATCAAGGACGGCAAGCTCGGCCAGATGTACCGTAACGGAGCCTATACCGGCATCACGCCCAAATTCTGGGGCAGTTGTGATGCCGTGGGAGACCGCGCCCACTGGACGGTCTGGGGCGTGCCAAACTGCGGCAAGGGCGAACCCATGCAAGCAATGCATGTCGGTCACGGCGCGGCTCCGGCCCGCTTCCGCAACATCAAGGTCTTTGGGGCTGAGGGGTAAGAGAAAAGATTTTAACCATTCGGAAAGGATTTTTATAAAGATGTCCGACGTGATGGGGCGCGAGAAGGTGCTAGGGCTGTTGCAGGACGTGCTGGGCTATGCGACCGCCGACCAGACCGAAATAACTTTTGGAGGGTCACGCAAGAGCCTGACCCGCTTTGCTAACAACTACATCCATCAAAATGTCAACGAGACCAATACAGGCGTCAAGGTGCGCTCGATTTTTGGTCAGAAAATCGGGACGGCCAGCACCAACAGCCTCGCTCCGGCCCGACTGCGCGAAACGGTCGAGATGGCCGAGCGGTTAGCACGCTTGCAGGTAGACGACCCTGATTTCAAGTCGTTGCCCGCGCCGGATGGCGGCACAGGCTCGACCGACTACCCGGAGCCAGACATGGCAACCTTTTATTCAGATCCCCAACTGCGGGCGGATGGAGCCGGGACAATTTGCCGTAAATCGAAAGAGGCTGGCCTGGTAGCCGCCGGAGCCTTCGAGACCAACGGCGACGAAATGGCTATCGTTAATTCGCTGGGTATCGCCAGCTATTACCAGGGAACGAGTAGTCATCTCAATACCGTCGTGATGGGCGATACCAGCAGTGGTTGGGCCGACAGGGTAAGCCGCAAAGTGAGCGAGATTGATTACGAAGCGATGGCGGATGAAGCCGTCGGCAAAGCCGTGCGGAGCCGCGACCCGCGTGCGCTCGAACCGGGCGATTACGAAGTGATTCTGGAGGAATACGCTGTCGCCGAAATGCTTAACTATATGAGCTACCTGGGCATGGGAGCGTTATCGGTGCAGGAAGGGCGCAGCTTCATGCAGTTGGGCAAACAAATTATGAGTCCGCTCGTGACTATTTACGACGACGGCCACGACCCGCACGGGCTGATACTACCCTTCGACCTGGAAGGGGTGCGCCGCCAGCGAGTAGATATGATCGTCGAAGGAGTGGCAAAGGCGGTCGTATATGACAGCTATACCGCCAATAAAGAGGGTGGGCGGGCTAATACCGGTCACTCAATTGGAGCGCAAGGTGAGGTTGGGCCAATCCCGCTCAATCTTTTTATGGCTGCGGGTACATCTTCCAAAGACGAAATGCTTAAAACGATCAAGCGCGGGTTGTGGGTGACAAGGTTTCACTATGTCAATCCGCTCGTGCCGGATAAAGCCGTCCTGACCGGGATGACCCGTGATGGTACGTTTTTGATCGAGGACGGCGAGATTGTCGGGCCGGTCAAAAATTTCCGCTTTACCCAGAGCGCGGTCGAAGCCTTGAACGAAACGGTCGCGGTAGGCCGAGAGCGGCTTTTGCTACCGGGTTTTGGCGGCGGTTCACTCGTCCCGGCGATTCATTGCAAACGCTTTACTTTCAATAGCGCAACCGAGTTTTAGGAGAGCAAATAAGTGTTAACCCAAGAAAATCCTTCGACCCAAGCAGCGGTGGCGGTGGTGCGCTGCATCGCTTGCGGACGGGAGCATCCACTGGCCCAGGCCAACGATGCCTGCCTCGACTGCGGCGGCCTTTTGGAGGTGCAGCACCCGCTCGAAAGCCTTAAAGGGATAATTACCCGCCAGTGGATCGAAGAGCGACGCACCGACCGAGCTTTTCCCTATCAGAGCGGGGTCTGGCGGTGGCGCGAACTGGTTGCTCCTTTTCCAGATGCGGCAATCGTCTCCCGGCGCGAGGGCAACACGAATCTATATGAAGACGCTCGGCTGGCTCGTTACGCCGGAGTAGATAACCTATGGCTCAAGCACGAAGGCGAAAACCCGACTGGCTCTTTCAAAGACCGCGGCATGACGGTCGGGGTCAGCCACGCCAACTGGATCGGAGCGAAGTCGGTCGCCTGTGCCTCTAGCGGCAACACTTCCTCCTCGCTGGCGGGTTACGCGGCGCGGGTGGGTTTGCAAGCTCTAACTTTTGTACCTGCCGGTAAAGTTGCTGTCGGCAAACTGGCCCAGACGGTCGCTTACGGGGCTAAAACGCTCCAGATTAGCGCGGGCAGCTTCGACGACGCGCTTGAAATGGTGCGGCAGGTCTCGAAGGCTCGCGGGGTTTACCTGGTCAACTCGATTAATCCTTTCCGGCTGGAAGGGCAGAAAACGATCATCTTCGAGGCTCTCGATCAATTAAACTGGCAGATGCCGGACTGGATTGTGGTGCCGGGCGGCAATCTAGGTAATACCAGTGCTTTTGGCAAAGCTCTTTACGAGTTGCGCGAGTTGGGCCTGATCGGGCCGAAATTGCCGCGTCTGGCGACGATCCAGGCCGAGGGCAGTAGCCCGTTTTACACCTATTACAAGAACGGCTGGGAAGATTTTCAGGCGGTTGCGCCCGAAACGGTTGCGACGGCTATTCGGATCGGCAACCCGGTCAATCTACCTAAAGCGGTGCGGGCGATGCGCTGGACAGATGGTTTGGTGGAGCGGGTATCGGACGGCGAGATTATGAGCGCGAAAAGTTTGCTCGACCGCACTGGTATCGGCGGCGAACCGGCGGCGGCGGCAACTCTGGCCGGTATTCGCAAGCTGACGGCGGCAGGGGTGATCAAACCGGGGGAGGGCGTTGTTGGCGTTCTGACCGGCCACATCCTCAAAGACGCCGATAGTATTGTACATTACCACTTTGACGCCGATAGTCCCGCCCCGGACGCGAACCGGCCTACTACAGTAAGCGCGAACCTCGAAGACATTTTACGCGTCCTGGATACCTGGTAGCTACGACGAATTAACTCTCGTAAAGTGAAGCAAAGATGCTTATTCAGTCTTACAATCCGGCTTTTCTGCCTGAAACGGCCCGGTTTCTAGCGGCTCAACGTCGAGCCGAGGCCAGCCTTGAACCGGACCTGTGGCTGCCCGGCGACCTGGAACGGCGGATCGAGCAATGGCTAGGTTTGCTAAGTGGCGAACCCGATGAGGTGGTCTGGTTGGCCCGTGAGGGGGGCGAGGGCGGTCGGTTGGTGGGAGTGCTGGGCGCACGGGCTAAAAGTTTGGGGCCAAACGATGTCCGCCGCAGTTATTTACCTCCGCACTACGGTTTGCTGCCGGTCGTGACGATGGGCGTCGATGTGGGCCGCTGGGCCGAGGTGCTACCCGCTTTGTGGGAGCGAATTGTTCCCTGGCTAAGCCGCCAGGGTGTGACGCATCCTCAGGCCTGGGTCAATCGGGTTAATGGGGAAGCAATGGCGACCTGGGAAAGCCTGGGTTTCGAGGAGTTGATGGAAAACGCTATACTTCCCGTGATCAAACCGATGCCTTTGCCGGATTTTCCTGGGTTGCGCGTCCGTACTGCCACGGGACGTGATCTTGAGCGGCTTTTGCCTCTTTTAATCGAAGAATTAGAGATTCACGCCAACCTGCCAGGAGGTTATTGGATGCCTATTGGAGCCGATACTCCGCGCCTGGCCCGGCGTGAGATCGAGTCGTTCCTGGGTAGCGGGGCGGATTTTATCTATATGCTGGCCGAACGAGAGGGTCAGGTGCTGGGTTACATGAGTGCGACAGTCGCGCCGTCGGTGCCGGACAACCCTAATTCGTTGTTCATGCCGTATAGACGGGGCGTGCTACAGGTAGCTAGTGTAACGCAGGCGGCCCGTGGGCAGGGAGTAGGCTGGGCTTTGCTGGCACATCTGCTGGCCTGGTTCGCCCGGCAGGGAAGCACCAGCGTCAGTCTTAGCTATGATCTGCGCAATACGCTGAGTGGCCCTTTCTGGCGTAAACACGGTTTCCAGCCTCTACGACGAGCCTTTGGGATCATACTGTAAGTTCCGCGTAGAACTAAGAAAAGAAACCATGAGAAACCAAAAACGAAACACGTTAAAAGCCCTGTCAGTCCTGGTCTTAACCGGGCTTTGGCTGGGCGGGTTGTTAACCGCCTGTGGGGATGCCACTGTTCCAGCTCAGCTTACCGGGGCGGCGGCGAACAACACCCCGGCGACCACTCTTACCGGGGCGGCGGTTCCGGCGACTCCAATACAGACTACGGCTGTTTCGCTCAGTCCTTCTTCGATTTCGATTGCGGCTACTCCAGCCACGATCCCTTCTACTTCTACCAGCAACCCTGCTCTTAGCCCAACCGCATCCGCAACTGTCGCGCTTAAAGCGGCCCTTCTGCCCGATGGCCCGGCGATTAAAGAAAGCAAAACTTTCGATGATTTCCAGCTTGACATGGCTGTAACGCCCGGCAAAATCGGGAACAACACTTTCCTGGCCCGCCTCAGTACGAAAGACGGCCAGGCTATTACCGATGCCAGCCTGGTACGGGTCGAGTGTACCCATCTGGAGATGGATATGGGAATTGCCAAACTCGTCCTCATGCCTGTAGGCTCAGATGCACCAGGATTATATTCGGGCCAGGGCTATCTTACGAGCATGTACGGCAAATACAACATGGCGGTCTTTGTTACCCGACCGGGCCAGAATCAGGTTTCGACCGACTTCGAGATTAGCGTTACAAGCTCGAAATAAGCCACCGCTCGATCTTTGCTTGTAAACTTTCCAACAAAGCCCGACTGCGCTCAAGAGTAAGGCCCCTTCCTGGCTAAAAAAGCGCGAAACGAGAATAAAAGGGGTATTTACAGGTTAGTTTTGATAAATACAACCAAGTTAAGCTTAAATTCCTTGAGTTTTAACCCTTCGTAGTGTATAATCTGCCGGTAGTTGAAAACCACCCCTGGTAGACAACCACCCTTCTTTTGACCGAGTAGCTCAGTTGGTAGAGCAACTGACTTTTAATCAGTGGGTCCCGGGTTCGAATCCCGGCTCGGTCATCTTATCCCCCATTTCAATGTACTAAATGCCCCGCCGCCCTTTCCAGAAAGGGTGCAAAATGATACGTAAAACTACTGATACTGCCAAAACCACCCTATTTTCCAGAACTACTAACTCTTAAAATTCAGGTGTATTTTCTGAGGCTTCTTCGCGTCCAATAAACGGTGTTGACGCTGGTAAGAACCATTTGCAGGCTATCATTTAAGTAGTTTCCGCCAGCAAAGCCCGAAAACCAGCTTGAACAAAATGGCGGTCAGCGGTAAGGGCGATGGAGAGACCTTGCTCTTGCATCACTATAAAAGAGATGCAATCAGTCAAGCCCCAGGTTTTATCACTTCGAGTACGGTAGAGTTCTTTGGCCCTTTCAAATATTTCCAAAGTCACGTGGACGACTTTGGTTTTGTCATCGGCCTGGCAACGGTCAATAAAAGCAACTGCCGCACTACGATTTACCGCGCTCAGTGCGTCCGCAATCTCAATGCAGACGGCTTCGGTAATCCAGACTTCATCTGCGGCTTGAACCAGCGAAGCTAAACTCAAAGCTTTTTGGTGCAACTGATCACGCCGGTCTAGCAGAGCTTGCACGAAAGAAGTATCCAAAAATATACGATTGAGCATTGGCTTAGCTGGTTTAAGTTCTATGGTTTAACTTCCCTTTTAGTAGTACCGTAGAGATAACGGTCAGGTTCGACTGACCATTCCTCAGGGCCTTCGTAAGTGCCAGCTAGTTCTTCGAGTAAATCGTACAAAGAACCGAACGGAGCCAGTTGAGCTTCCAAAATAAGAGCGATTGGATTACCGTTAGGTGTAGCTGGATGGGCCTGTAACCACCAGGCGTTCTTAAACCCATCAAAAAGGGGAGCTACTTCGGCTCGATTTTGTTCAGTTAGAACCGCCAGCACTAATTGCTGCTGAGACGTATCAAGGTGAGGAAAAGCTAACCGAAGCAGATAAGTGGCGGTAGGAAAGCAGGTTTTAAGTTGGGAATGGGCTTGTTTTAGAAACTCAACAAAAGCTGGATTATTTTCGAGGTACTCCTTTATCCTGGAAGGGTCAGTAAGGATGTATAGTTCGCCCACCCAACCTTTTGCTACAGCAAGGGTTTCCGTGTTTGCCTCTGCAACATCCTCAATGATAGGTCGTAGTGTTACCTCATAACGAGTGTACGGAGCCAAGTCGAGGGGTGTCTCAGGTCGGAACACTTCACCGTCATACACCATCGAAAGAACTGTGTTCATAATTATTACCTGACCTACAACTCACGGTTATTTCTAAACCCTTAGCCGGGTAAGAGCCGTTTATCAATCTCAATTATAACACGCAAGCCGTAACTTGTTTCAAGCGATCCGAAAGGATATTTGTTATTATTAGGCTGGCAGGAGGTGGGTACCTTATTGCCAAAAGCCTGTGCTGTCGCCAGTGCGACGGCTCTGCAAACAGCTTCAAGCCTTAAGGAACAAGAAAGCTAAAGACCTGGGATTATTATTAAATCTGTCGCGCACTTCGTAATAATAACCTGCCCCACCCTTTCAAACCTTTAGTTTGGCTTTTTACAAATTCAGATCGTTCTAATAGCTTCTACCGGGCGATGTCGCGCTGGCGGAAGCGCAGGACGGCCAGGGCGATAAAGACCAGACTGAGGGCCACCAGGAACAGTTGCGGCCCGGTTTTAAACCCCTCTACGATTGGCCTGCCGTACTGACGAAAGACCGATAGCTGCGGAACCCAATCCGGCAGTTTGAACAGGCTTGCCAGCAGGTCGGCCAGGTAGCTCAAGCCCACCAGCACACCCGTGACGGCCGCGGCTTGCCTGGCCCCGACTGCGCTGAGGCCGAACCCGGCGGCCAGGATTACGAGTTGCATAATCCACAGGCCCACAAATGCGCCCACCCCTTTGCCCAACTCCACCGGCACGTTAAAGAGCAACGTTGCCAGGGCGAAAACTAGCCCGCTCAGGCCCACCATTGCCCCTGCGCCCAGCACGGCCACTCCGAAGCGATCCAGCAAGAACCGCCAGCGCGGAACCGGCGTGCTTAGCAGGAGTTCCAGCCGCCCGCTATTTTCCTCTCCGGCCCAGGATGCCACCTGCAACACGGCGTAGGCCGCGTAAATAATTGGGATGCTGACGAACAACACCACGCCCAGCAGGTTTTCGTTGCTCGGCCCGATTGCCAGGCCCAGGTCTTTGTAGATCGAGCTATTGAGCAGATTTAGCAGTTGGTCGCGGATCGAGTTCACCGCGCCGACAATTATCAGGATGTAAAGCGAAATTCCACCGCCCCAGATGGCTGAATTTCGCAGGGTCGGCCCCAGGCTAAACCAGAAATCGTTGGTAAAGCGGAGCGAACCGCTCCCGTCCTGTCCCGGCCCCACTTTCGCGGCCACCTCTACCTTGCTGGCGCGGGCCGGGAAGAGGCGGAAGACCCCGCCGTGGTCTCGCTGCACATACATCCCAACCGCCCCGACCAGCAGCACCAGCACCGCCACCCCTAGCCCGGCCAGAGCGAGCCAGTTCGTGCCGACACTCGGAGCCAGTGGTTTAGAGAGGCTTTCGTAGTAGAAAGGCGAGAAGTAGCGCAGCCATTCCAGCCAGGGTACTTTGTCCGCCGAGGTGTTGATCAGGTAAGTCGCGGCCAGGATGCCCCCGGTAATTCCGGCAGCCTGGCGGCGGGTGGTTAGCTGGCCGAGAGCCAGGGCGAGCGTACCGAAGAACAGGGCTACCACTCCGGCATTGAGGTAAGCCAGGACTGCCGCTCCCACATCCAGGCTGACCCCTGTTGAGGAGGCGACCCCCGCCAGCGTTCCCGCCCAGCAAAAAACCATGATTACCAGCACTCCCAGGCTCAGCCCGGCCCACTTCTGGACGATGACCGACCGGCGCGAGTGAGGCGTGCTGAGCAGTACGTCCAGCGCACCGCGTTCTTCTTCGCCCCGGATCAGGTTGCTTCCGGCCAGGAGGGTGAAAATACTTAGCATTGCCGGGAGCAACCCAATCACACGGTAGGTTATGAAGCCGCCGTAAGTATTGAGGTCGTAAGCTTTGCCGGTTATAAACGCGAAAGTCTCGGTCAGCTTTTGCAAATCCGCAAGCTGCTTTTCGCGGTCCGGCCCGTTTAGCAGAGCGGAGTAGGTCGGAGCCGTCGAATAAGTCAGGAGGAACAGGCCCAGGCCCCACAGGATAATCGCCAGCCGATATTCGCGTAAGGTGCGGAAGAAGGTATTGCGTAGCATAGGTTTTCCTTTGGTTAACTCTTAAAGACCCGCGTATTCCTGATAGGCCCGCTAAAACTTCACGCCAAAGGCTAATTTTGAGCCTGGGTATCCTCGCGGTAGTAGTTCAAGAAGGATTCTTCGAGCGAAGGTTCGCGGCTGACCAGGTTGACCAGCGGGTAGCGGGCAGCCAGGCGAATCACTTCGCCCAGGTTTTCGGCCCGGACGGTCAGGTGCAGGGCCGGGCGGGGGCCAGTTTCGACCAGTTCTATTTTGTCTACGCCGGGTAGCCGTTGGAATTCGGCCAGGGGAGCCTGACCCTCGAAAGTCAGTTCCAGCAGGTGGTTTTTAAGGTCGGTCAGAGCCGAAAGTTCGCCCACCTGGATCAGCTTGCCATCCCGAATGATCCCGACCTGGCTGCAATTCTTCTCCACCTCGCTGATAATGTGGGAGGAAAAGAAGATCGTGCTACCGGCGTGGCGGGCTTCTTCTAGCAGACGGTAAAACTCTTGCTGGTTGAGCGGATCGAGGCCGCCGGTTGGCTCGTCCAGAATCAAAAGCTGCGGGTGATGCAAAAAAGCCTGGATAATGCCGACTTTTTGCTTGTTGCCACGGGAATACTGGCGAAATTTCTTGGATAGGTCGAGGTCGAAACGCCGGGCGAGTTGTTCCACAAACTGACGAGCCTCGCGGGGCGGTTGGCCGCGCAGGTTAGCGAAATATTCGAGCGTTTCGGCCCCGGTCAGGCCCGGATAAAGCGTAAACTCGCCCGGCAGATAGCCTACCTGAGCTTTAATTGCCACGCTATCGCGCTGGCTATCCAGGCCCAGCAGGGTCGCCCGTCCCGCCGTTGGCTTGATCAAGTCCAACAACAGCCGGATCGTGGTGGTTTTACCGGCTCCATTAGGGCCAAGAAAGCCAAAAACCTCGCCCACACCCACCGCCAGATTAAGATCGGTGACACCACGGCTAGTGCCATATTTCTTGGTCAGGTTTTCGATTAAAATAGCCGGTTTTAGCCCGGTTGAACTCACTACGGCTTCTTTGGATACGCCCGCCAAATTTTGAGGTTGGTTAGAAAGATCGCTTCTTGTAGACATACCTGGTTCTCCTTCAGGCTGATTTGGTTGTCCTGGAACTACGCTTCAGGTTTATTTAGGGATTTGTTCCGTATTGACGAACTTTGTAAGTCTGCCACTCATCAATGATCTGCTCCATCCGCTCTCGCCAAAATTCGCAAAAATCAATTAATTCGTGCAGGCGGGCCAGGGCTACGGTGTCGTCGTCGGGGATATTTGGCAAAGCTTTATGGGCCGCTTCGTCCATCTGCAAAAGCTCCTGGAGGTGGACCTGCAAAGAGCGTATCCCCATATCGTCTACGCCCTGGTAATAATCGCGCCGGTCGCCCGGCCTGGTGACGCGCTCGACCAGACCGCTTGCTTCGGACATACGCACGTTGGTGCTGATCGAAGCCCGGCTAACCCCTAGCAGGCGGGTCAGGTCGTCCAGCGATTGCGGCTCGTTTTGCAGCATCAACAGCCCTAAAATCCGTCCGCCAATTCGCGGCAGACCGTATTTTTCCATCAAAAGCCCCATGCTTTCGACAAACTGGCTCACCCCTGCACTCAAGCTGGCCTCGCCCGTCGTCTCGCCGTTCCGTTCTTCTTCGGTCAATTATCCCTCTTTATCCGTTTACTGTAAGCTATCACAGTTATTATAGTTGTAACAGTTCTTTCTGTCAAGACTGAAAGTTTAATTTTGCAGACCTGTTGCAAAGTCGGACTCTGCCCTTTTCTTCCTCGCCCGGTCTCGCCCTGCGGGTGTGAGCGACGCGAAGAATCTTGTTGAAAGAGCAAAACTGTGCTTATTGAAGAAGATTCTTCGCGTCGCTCAGAATGACATCTCGCCTTTGCAATCGCCCTGATCAGGTTTGGTGATCAAATTATATAGAGGCTTAACGCAGCCTTCACCCTGAACCATTGACACATCAACGATTTTGTTGTACCATTGATAGGTCAATGATTGATAGAGCAAAGAACGATGGTTACTATTGAGCAAAGAACGTGAGGTGTTATGAGCGTTGCGTTGCCCGAAGAAGTCCCGGCCAGGCGAAAGTTGGTAGCCTGGGAACGCCTGAACAGTCAGCAAGAATGGGCGGCAGGAGCCGACCTGCCCGTAATGGTCAGGCTAGGCCGCGTTTACCGGCTTGTCTCGCAGCAATTAGAAGACGCTCTGGGGCTGAGTTTGCCGCAAGTACGCATCTTGTTTGAAGCTCTCGAACCAGACGGAGTTAGCCAGTCGGCTTTACATAAAAGTTACAAGATAGACCCGGCTTCGATTACCCGCACAGTGCAGGCGATGGAGCGGGACGGCCTGATTACCCGCCGTGCAGACCAGGCCGACAACCGTTTGATGCGGGTTTACATCACCAAAGCGGGCCGCGCTCTGACCCTGAAACTGCCCGCCCAGATTGCCGAATTCGAGCGGCACCTGGTAGAAGGTTTGAGCGACGCACAGATTTTGCAGTTGCACACGGTGCTGGAACATCTCGAAACCCGTCTGCATACGGCTGAAACGGCCAACAAAGACAGCTAAACAAAATTGGTTACTAAAACCGATAGTTTATATTAAAAAATTTGGATAAGAACTTGAATTAAGACCGGGAGGTTACGAACCGATTTATGGATATAGAAAAACCTGTTTATAACGAAGAATCACCTGCGACCGGGAAGGGCGGGAACGTTTCGGAAAACAAAACTTTGATGCTGGCCCTTTCCGGCATCATCCTGAGTATTTTGCTGGCCGCGCTCGACCAGACGATTGTAAATCCGGCCTTACCGCGCATCGTGGAAGAATTGCAAGGCTTTTCGCTGTTCGCCTGGGTCACGACGGCTTACCTGCTGACTTCGACCGCGACGATCCCGATTGCCGGTAAGCTGGGCGATATGTTCGGGCGCAAGTGGGTGCTGCTGGGCGGCGTATTGATCTTTTTGCTGGGTTCGGCCCTGAGTGGAGCCGCGCCGAGCATGTTCTGGCTGGTGGTTTTCCGGGGCTTCCAGGGCATCGGCGCGGGAGCTTTGCAATCGAACGCTTTTGCCATGATTGCCGAACTTTTCCCCGATTCGGCCAAACGCGCTCGCTGGCAGGGTTTTATCGCCGCCGCCTTTGGCATGTCTTCGGTGATCGGCCCGGCTCTGGGCGGCTTTATCACTGACAATCTAAACTGGCGATGGGTCTTTTATGTTAATATTCCGGTCGGTGGACTGGCGGTGCTGGCTTTGATTTTCAATCTTCCGGCCACCCACGCTACCGGCAAACGTAAGATTGACTGGTGGGGCGCGGCGACGATTACCGGGGCGGTAGTTTCGCTGCTGCTGGCTCTTAGCTGGGGCGGTCAAAAAGCTCCGCGAGGCTACGATTGGGCTAGCCCTCAAATTATCGGGTTGTTCGCGGTGGCGGTGGGCCTGACCGCGCTGTTTGTCTTTATCGAAAGCCGCGTGTCCGAACCCATTGTGCCGTTGCACCTGTTCGCCATCCCGATGGTTCGTTCGATTGCAGTCGTCAGCTTTATGCTGGGTGCGGTGATGCTGGGCGCGATGGCTTTCGTGCCGCTCTTTGTGCAGGTGGTGCAAGGTCAGTCGGCCTCTAGTTCCGGTGCAATTACGACGCCCCTGGCTCTCGCCCTCGTGTTTGCCAACATCCTGACCGGCCAATTCATCGGGCGGGTCGGCTTGCTCAGGCTTCCCCTGATCAGTGGCGCGATAGTAACGCTGGTCGGCGTGGGCCTCCTGACATTGCTGGATGCCAGTTCGCCTTTCTGGGAAGTAACCCTTTTCCTGATCGTGTTAGGGGCCGGGTTGGGCCAGATTATGCCCAGCATGACTATCGCGGTGCAGGAATCGGTCGAACGGCGCGACCTGGGATCGGGTATTTCCAGCGTGCAGTTTTTCCGCTCCATCGGTAGCACGGTCGGGGTGGCTATTGTCGGTACGGTGGTGACAAACAATTACGTTTCGGGCGTCAATGCGGCTCCGGGCGTGCGTGGTTTGCCAGGACAGTTGCTCGAAACGATTCAGGAGCCGCAAAACTTGATCAAGCCGGGCGTGGCGGCCAGTTTGCCGGGCGAGGCTGTCAACGCGGTGCATCAATCGTTGGCCTCTGCCGTTCACGGCGGTTATCTGGTCGCGCTGGTCGCGGCTGCCATAACGCTTGTAGCCGTCTTTACTATTCCGGCAATCCGGGTCAAGAACGACCTGAAACGCAAAGCCGCTGCTCCTCAGCAATTGGAGCAAACCCCGGCTACCGACTGGCCGACCAATGCGCCTGCCGGGGCCGGAGCCGAAAAGAGCGGCGCGTCGCCGGTCTCGACTTCTTCTTCTATCGCCGACGCTTAGAGGTCGAAAGGTCTAAATAAAATAGCCTGCGGGCCTGTAGAGTGCGACTCGGTGTAATTATCGTTCTGGTAGCGTAACTACACAGGCCCTTGACGAAGCTGCTAAATTAAGATTATGACCTTACAAGAAGAGAACGAACAACTCAAGATTGAAAATACCGCCCTCAAGGGCCAACTCACTCAAGCTTTGGAGCGAATGGCCCAGCTTGAAGCTCAATTAAACTTGAATAGTCATAATTCTTCTAAACCACCTTCCTCAGATGTTTTCGTGCGACCTTCTAAAAAACGTAGTCTGCGTAAAGCCAGTGGTAAAAAGCCCGGTGCCCAACCCGGTCACGCAGGTCATACTCTAAGTTGGAATGAAACCCTCGACCAAATTGTAGAGCATCTCCCCCAACACTGTAGCGAGTGTCAGGCTGCGTTGGCCGAGGTAAAAGTGACGGGTTGGCAAAGCCATCAAGACCTAGACCTACCGCTTGAGCTCAAACTTATCACCACCCACCACCGCTCTGGTCTTAAAGAGTGTCCTCACTGCCCTAAAATGAACCAGTTTTCAAAGGCACCAGTATTCACGATAGCTGGTCGCCTTATAGGGGCTACCTCCAGTGTCAGCACGGGCTGTGCAAGGCCCCTCTGCTGCGAGAACTGACCTTTATAGCGGAACAGTTGCGTCAGGAGTGGGCCGCAGAGTTGATCAAGTTAATGTTAGAGCTTAAACAAAGCCGGGGTCGAAACTACACTTGCTCAAGGTCAAAGTAGTTTGAGTGTAGGCACTTTGAGCGAGTGGCCTAAGCGCTACACCAACTTAATCGCGCAAGGTTTAGCGGCTAACCCTCCGCCACAGGGGGGCGGCTGGCCCCGCAACAAGCGCGGTCGGCCTAAACAGACTAAGGCCAAGAACTTAATAGACCGTTTACAAGTTCGGTGGCGAGATGTCTTAGCTTTTGGCTATGATTTTAGGGTGCCGTTTGATAACAACCAGGCTGAACGCGACCTAAGAATGATCAAGGTTCACCAAAAGGTGTCCGGTGGCTTTCGCAGTGAGGGTGGAGCGACCTGGTTTTGTCGTATCCGCACTTACAATTCGACCTTACGCAAGCAAGGTCAAAGTGCCTATTATGCTTTGAAACAAGCTTTCACTGGTCAACCTTTGTTACCGGCTTTACCCCCTGTGTAGTTAC
>JBBRBE010000127.1:0-18361 GCA_038206175.1 Chloroflexia bacterium | reverse complement strand
GATGCTACACTAGCCTTTTATCAAAGCTAGAGCCAGCCAAGAGACCTGACTGCCGCCTTGCGGAGAAGCCGATGGCAGCTTCGATTAAGAGAAGAAGGTTTATCCAACCCACTCTACTGTGTATCGAGGCTGTGGAAGCCTGTCCGTTTGGTGCCTGAGGATAATACCACGTGGGCCAAGCCTTGTCAAGGCTGATTCCGGGCCGATTTCTCTGGATTAATAAAAGCTGCGTTAGCCCGACGAACCTTCATTTGTCGCCAGGGATGAATCTGGAAAGCTTCGGTTTTACCAGACCACAAATTAAGCATGATCAAGCAAAATCCGCTCAATACCTGGTTATCTGGCTACTTTACTCGACACTTATAACCGTCGGCGGGTACCCACTTATGGGTAGGGCTGGGCGGTCAATGGGTTGGCTCAAAAGGCCCAGGCAAGTGAACTGCTATAATCCTGGCATTCCACACTACTGCCGGTCATAAAGTCCCCGCCAACCGTTGCGCCGGATTTTCAGCAGACCCAGAAAGGAGTGAACGCTATCGCGCAAGAGATTGACTTTAGTTCCGCTCTCGTCGTACCAATGCACCGGCACTTCTTTGAGGCTATACCCGGCACGGCGGGCCAGGAAGATGATTTCGGCATCGAAACTCCAATCGAAAATGCGCTGGCGGGCGTACAGGTCGCGGGCTACCACGCCCCGGTAACACTTGAAACCGCAGGTTACATCGTAGACCTTCACCCCCACGATCAGGTTAGAAAGCGCGGTAAAAACTTTGCCCATGTTCTCGCGCAACCAGGGTTGATGCCGTTCGACGCTGGCTCCCGGCATTTTGCGCGACCCCTGCACGATGTCAAAGCCCTGCTCGAACCAGGGCAGCATCTTGTCCAGTTCCTCCACCGGGGTCGAAAGGTCGGCGTCGGTGAAGAGAACGTAACGGCCTCGGCTGGCTAACATTCCCTGTTTGAGGGCGTAGCCTTTGCCGCGGTTGCCACCATAGGAGACGACCTGAAATTCCTCATTTCCTCCAAGCCGGGTGCGGGCCAGTTCGATGCCTCCGTCCCGGCTACCGTCGTCCACCAGCACAATCTCGCGGCTCCAATTCTGGCGGGAGAGGTAGGCCAGGAGTTTATCCAGGGATGCCCCGATCCTTTTTTCCTCGTTGTAAACCGGAATGATAATAGAGAGAAATACCGGCGAGGGGTTCTCTTCGACCAGATGTGGCTGGGGTTGGGGCTGGGCGGTTGGGCCATCCTTTAAGAGGTGGAACAATTGGACTTGTGCGCTCCTTTCGTTTTTCGTGCGGGCTAAATTCCGGGTTCTGCGGGCCGGTCTCGTTTCCGACCTCCCGCACCCACTTACCTTTCATCCCTGCTCCTACAGTCTCGGTAGCGCGGGCTATTATAGCATCGTAGCCTGTCCTTGTCGAAACGGGTCTGGATTCTAAACGCATATTCCGGCTAGAAGTTGCGGTCAGGTCACTTTACGCCAGGGGTTGCTTTGAGTTACAATCGCCCTTACAAGTTTAGGATAAAATTTAGTAGCCGGGAAGGTATGCCAGTTTATGATGCGAACCGATCTCTACAAAGACCTGTATGTTAAAGAAGATACTTACTGGTGGCACGTCGGTAAATACATGATTGTAGAGAAGCTGATCAACCGCTATTGGGGACGACCAATAGCGGCCAATAGCGCGGCCCGCCTGCTGGATGTCGGCTGCGGCACCGGGAGAATTTTGAATCTATTGCAAAAGTACGGTCAGGTCTGGGGTCTCGATAGTTCGCCGCACGCTCTCGATTTTTGCCGGATGCGCGGCTTCGAGAACGTCAGCAATCAGGACATTCTGGCCGGGCTAGACTTCGAGCCAGCCTCTTTTGATGTCATAACCGCTCTGGACGTGGTGGAACACCTCGATAACGACCGCCAGGGCTTGATCAATCTCGGTCAGCTTCTAAAACCGGGCGGGGTGCTGATAGTGAGTGTGCCAGCCTACCAGCTACTTTTCAGCTATTGGGACATCGCGCTCGGCCACAAACGCCGCTACACCGCCCGTTCGCTGGGCCGAGTCGTGCGCGAGGCGGGGCTAGAGCTTGAGAAGCGTACCTACACCAATATGGCGATCCTGCCGCCCGCCGTGGCCGTGCGAAGCCTAAAAGCTCTGCTCAAACGACTGCGCCGCGTCAACCCGGAAGGCTCCGCCGTCAGCGAGGAAACATCTGAGGATACCGATTTTATCCAGGTTCCACCCGCCTTGAACCGCTTTTTGATCGCGCTCTACCGGGTGGAAGCCTGGTTAAGTGCTAAAAGCTACATTCCTTTTGGGCTGTCAGTCGTAGCGGTCTGCCGCCGTCCGGCCTCGGTAGCGGCTTAATATAACCCTTAAACGAAATGTTGCTCTAATTCTAGCCGAAGGAAAGCAAAGGCCGTTAGATAGAGCCGAGGTATAAGAACGCTCTAACTTATTTCTTGTTTAACTCACCATAATCAAAGCAAGTTGCAATTTTGCAGTAGTAATCAAACCCTTTAGAAGATTGCCAGGGAATAAGCGTGGGATTCTTCACGCCATCAAGTTCTAATGCTTTAATATCAGGCCCGAAGAAAGTCACCCAGTTTATTACAATGTTTTTGTCATAGACGCCAGGCTTTGAGTCTGCTAAACTGTAATATATAGAAAAACCTTTGTCTAAATAATAGAATATTGTACTGTAAAAAACAGAGTTGCCACCCCACGTAGTTCCTACCGATACGTGACCCGGTTCTCCAAAGTGACTGATCACGTCGCCTAGTGTTAACTTATTTGGGCGGAAACCCGGACGAATAGCCTTAATAATCTGCTCACTACTATCAAAAAGTGCATCACCAAGACCAAAACCTACATTATTGCTTTCCCAATAAATTGAACCAGAAATACCGTTCCTAATTTTAACACTCGTGACAAAGCTATTGCTCTTAAGCAGGTTTTGCGCCTCCCTTACAGTTGTTTTGCCTGGTATTATTCCTTCCCAACATGGAGGGCTACAAGGAAGGCTATTTAGCCAGCGGCTTTCCCAACCTCCAACATCTGCTAATGTTGGAGGTGAAGCCTGAGAAGACGAGGTAGAATTCGCTGCGTCTCCACAACCTCCCAGTAACATACCACCGATAAATACGAGCAAAATATTTGTGCTTAACCGAGCGTAATTTTTATGGTTTAGCTTGGGCATATTCTTATTCACTACAAAAATAGCCCGCTATAGGGCGGGCTATTGTCAGGTAACAATTGTTAGATTAAGTCTATATTGCCGGGCTGAACCGGAGGAGTTACGCGCTTTCTTCCAGGGTTTGCTCTTTCTGGTCGTTGAAAGCAATTTCACCCCGGTTCGGGCCTTGCAGGATTGGACGGCCTCGCCCTTCGATCACGTCGGCGTTTACAATACACTTGCGAACGTTTTCCATCGAAGGAATTTCGTACATCACTTCCAGCAGCGACTCTTCGATAGTAGTCCGCAACCCGCGTGCGCCAGTCTTGTGCGAAAGAGCTTTATCGGCGGTAGACTCCAGAGCGTCATCGGTGAAAACCAACTCGACTTTATCGGCCATCAAGAATTTCTGGTACTGCTTGATAATAGCGTTCTTCGGCTCGGTCAGAATCCGCATCAGGGCAGGTTTGTCGAGGGCGTCCAGGCTGACCGTAATCGGCAACCGCCCGATAAACTCCGGGATCAGGCCGTATTTGAGTAAGTCGTCTGGCGTCACCTTCGCCATCAGGTTATCTTTGTCCTTCTGGGCCTTATGCTCGTCGTAACGCTGGTCTTGCTTGAAACCAATCGAGCGAGTGCCGACGCGCTGGCCGATCACCTGTTCGAGACCCTCGAAAGCACCGCCGCAGATAAACAAAATGTTCGTGGTATCAATCTGGACAAAATCCTGGTGAGGATGCTTGCGGCCACCCTGGGGCGGCACGTTCGCCATTGTCCCCTCGATAATTTTGAGGAGGGCTTGTTGTACCCCTTCACCGCTCACGTCGCGGGTGATCGAAGGGTTATCGCTCTTGCGGGCGATTTTGTCAATTTCATCAATATAGATAATACCCTTTTCGGCGCGGGCGATGTCGTGGTCGGCGGCCTGGATCAGGCGCAACAGGATATTCTCGACATCTTCGCCGACATAACCGGCCTCGGTCAGGGCGGTCGCATCGGCAATCGAGAAAGGAACATCCAGAATTTTCGCCAGGGTCTGTGCCAGGAGGGTCTTACCGCTTCCGGTTGGGCCGATCAGCAGGATATTGCTTTTTTGCAACTCCACTTCTTCGTTTTGAAGATTCATGCTGATGCGTTTGTAGTGGTTGTAAACGGCTACCGAAAGGACTTTCTTGGCCCGTTCCTGCCCGATGACGTACTGGTTGAGCATTTCAACCATTCGCTTGGGAGTCGGCACACGGCCCAGGTTGAGATCGGTTTTCGGGCCGCTCATTTCTTCGTCAATAATCTCGCGGCACAAATCCACGCACTCGTCGCAGATATAAACTGCACCTGGCCCGGCAATCAACCGGCGTACATCTTCCTGCCCCTTACCACAAAACGAGCAGCGGTACTGTACCCGGTTGCCCCTCGTATTAGCCATCTTACCAATTCTCCTTGAACACCCTTGCTGATTGACCCAGGCGCATTCCTGGCCCGAACAAAATCACTACTTGCCACGTCACGAGGCTCAAAACCACTGACGCTTCCCGCTCAACGTCCCAAATATCCCCGTCAGGTCTGCCATCATAGCGTGGACTGGCGCAAAAATTGTCTAAAAGTATTATAGCACATTCGACAAGAAGGCAAGATCTGTAACGAACAAAATTAAGGGCTGTAAAAAAGGTTTAATCTGGCCGGGAAGGGTCGGGCGGCGTAGGCCACTGCGAAGGGCCAACCGGGGGCGGGCCGAAGCCGCCTTCTTGCTCGATAATATATTCGTTCGGGGGGTTCGGTTGCCCGAAATCGGCTCTACCCGCTCGGTAGAAACGAACCGGCCCGAAGTTCGTTTCGTTAACTTGAAAAACCGGCTGAATATTGCGACTACCGTAAGCCAGACCCGCCGCGACCAGGAACAGCAAGCCAGGCAGGAACCACAGCCAGCTACCAACCGTGAAACCAATTAGTCCTACCAGACCTAGCATGATGGTCCCCGGCACGGGATTACGCAAAGCTATGCCACCGCCGAGCATGCCAACTAGCGATAGCACAAACAGCAAGCCACCCCGGTCAAGCAGCGCACTGCCAGCTACTACTCCACCCAGGATTGCTACAAAACTACCACCTAAAATCACAACTAGAGCCAGCCCTACACCGATTATCCCGGCGACCAGAGCTAAAATCAACGCACCAATTCGCATCTTATAAAACCCTCCGCTTTTAGATACGTGACAGGCGGGCAAAAAGTCGCAAAAAATTAGTTTTTAGTCTCTCCTCTGGTGACAGGCCTGGCGGGTATAACACCCGGACTTTGCATTCGCCCTGCCGCTACTCGGCCTCTATTTCCTTTGAGAGAAGCAATTCTGTTAGAATAGAGGTAAGTGTGAACGGATTACTGCACTAAATGAAGTGATCCGAACCAATACAAGACGAAGGGATGGCAAGGATGGAGTACCGTAATCTGGGGCGGGCTGGAGTGAAAGTGAGTGAGATTAGCCTGGGTAGCTGGCTAACCTACGGCGGCAGCATCGGGTCGAGTACCGCCCGCGATTGCATCGTGCGGGCTTACGAACTAGGGGTCAACCTGTTCGATACCTCGGATGCTTACTACCGGGGTGAGGCCGAGCGCGTGCTGGGTGAGATTTTGCAGGAATTTCCGCGCTCATCTTACGTGCTGGCGACCAAAGTCTTCTTCCCGGTCGGCCCTGGCCCGAACGACAAGGGGCTGTCGCGCAAGCATATTTTTGAAGAGTGCCACGCCAGCCTTAAACGCCTCCAAACTGACTACATTGACCTCTACCAGTGCCATCGCTACGACTCTGAAACACCGCTGGACGAGACTTTGCGGGCGTTGGACGACCTTGTGACGCAGGGTAAAATACTTTACGCCGGGGTGAGCGAATGGAGTGCCGAACAGATTGCCGCCGCCGCCCAGGTCGCCCGGCAGCACAACCTCGACTCACTGGCCTCGAACCAACCTCAATATAATATGCTCGTGCGCCGGATCGAGAAAGAAGTGATCCCGATCAGTCTGCGCGAAGGCGTCGGCCAGATCGTCTGGTCGCCCCTGGCGCAGGGCGTGTTGAGCGGCAAATACCGACCGGGAACCGAACCGCCCGCCGGAAGTCGTGCGCTCGACCCTAAATCAAACCAGTTCATGCCCCAACTTCTGCAAACTCCCATGCTCGAAGCGATTGACCGCTTGCGACCTATTGCCGAAGGGCTAAAGCTGACCCTGCCGCAACTGGCTCTGGCCTGGATTTTGCGCCAGCCTAACGTTGCCAGCGCGATCACCGGGGCTACCAGGATCGAACAGGTCGAAGAAAATGTGGGAGCCAGTGGAATTACGCTCGATGAAAATGTGCTGGCGGCGATTGACGTAGCCTTGAAGGGCTTTATCCAGTATGAATAAGCAATGCCTACCCAAACTTATTTTGAGCTTTTAGAAGCTTTCGAGCGCGAAGCCACTCATCCCCGCGCCCGGCACATTTGCCCGGTCTGCGCCCTGGCTCTGGCGGCAGTCCAGAGTTGGCTGGAGCAGTTAAGCCTGGAAAACGTCAACGACTTCGATACGCGGGCGGCGTTGCGGGGGGCGGGCGGGTTTTGCAACCGGCACTCCTGGGCCTGGGCGCGGCTGCACGATGCGCTTGGTACGGCTATTCTCTACGAAGACCTGTTGCGCGAAGCCGAACGGCGGATCGAGCGTGGTGATTTTGCGCCCCGGCGCACGGGCCGCTGGGGGCGGGGGCCAATCGTAGCAGCCGAGGGCGTTTTCGCTCCTTGTCCGCTTTGCCAGCGTCAGGCTGAGGCGGAAGAACGTATTCTGGACGATTTTGCCGAAGGTTTTGCCGACCAGCCGCGCTTTCGGCAAGCCTATGCCGGGGAAGGAGCCGCCGGGTTGTGCCTGAGCCACTACCGGGGAGCGGTTTTACGCCTGGAAGGAACCGCCATCCAGGAACTAGGCCAGATGCAGCGTCAGAAGTTCGCCCGCACTCGCCGCCTTTTGCACAGCATCATCGAGAAAATGGACGCCGGGCGCAAACTTGAGGCCGGAACCGACCCGACCTCCGCCCGCACCCTCACCGAAACCGAACGCGAAAGTCTCGAAAGGGCCATCTGGCAAATGACCGGATTGGAAAACCTTACCTAACCCTTTGAAAAATCTAAATCTAAATTAAAAATCTAACACCCCAACATGACCTCAGATGACTAAAACCAGACACCTTTCTTTATACATTGCATCCAATGTGTTAAGGACTTCGTAATAATTCTGAGCTACAATTAAAAGGAATTGAGATTGAGAGAGATAGAAAGAGCCAGACCGCTCACAAGGTTGGCCCCAGCCGTAAGGCAATAGAACGGAAAGAGTAAAATGGCAAGTCAGGTTAGCAAGAAAAAACCCGTGGCCCTACCAATCCCACCCGCTAACACCTGGGATGGACGCCTTCACCTCGGTACGGCCTTTGTCGCCGGAGCAGTGGCCGGTATGAGCATGACGATCACAATGTTGCTGCTGCTGCTGTTGGGCGTAACGCCCCGCAGTCTGAGCAACCTCGTGGCCGACAAAATCGCTGCGCTCTCAGGGCCGGGCGTTACGGAATTTTTCATCCAGAGTATCGGCAGTCTGGGCAAAGATTTACTCTTCCTGTCGGTCTTGCTGGGCCAGGTAGTTGTGGCCGGTTTGCTAGGGATTGGCCTGGCCCGGATTACAGGCCGCACGCACGAGCGGCAGAACATCTGGCGCAACTCCTTCGTCCTGAGCGTAAGTTTCTGGATTATCTTCGTGCTGGTAGGCTTGCCTCTGCTCGACCTGGGCTTTCTGGGTAGCGGCCTCGGCCCTGACCAAATCTCGACCCTGATAATTTCGTTTATGCTTTTCCAGCTTTTCGGCCTGGTGCTGGGTTACGCCTACCTGTTCCTGGTGCCGAACGAAGGAGCCAACCCGAACGCCGACGAGGACGACGGAGCGAACGAAATCGCCTCTGCCCCAATTGGGGAACCGGACGCTGCCGAGAGTCTGCTGCTGCAACAGGCTTTTATACCCACCCCGACGGTCAACCCTGAACTGACCCGAAGCCGCCGGAGATTTGTAGCTATCATAAGCGGAGTATTCGTTCTGGCGGTGGGCGCGGCTATCGGCACGAAAGCGTTCGGCCCGGCCCTCAGCGAATACCGGGCCACCCTGGGCAACCTGCGCCCCGACGGAACGCTCGAAGGCGAGATAACGCCGACTTCTAGCTTCTATCAGGTCTCCAAAAACGCTTTTAACCCGAAAGTGGACGGCGGAACCTGGAAGTTGGAAATCAACGGTCTGGTCAACCAACCGCTTACTTTTGACCTGAACAGCCTCAAAAAATTCGACCGGCAAAAGGTCTATCACACCCTCACCTGTATCAGCAATCCGGTGGGGGGCGACTACATCGGCAGTGCCGAGTGGAGCGGTATTCCACTGCGTACCCTGCTGGATCAGACCGGAGTTAAGCCAGGGGTCAAAAAAGTAGTCTTCACCTGTGCTGACGGCTACAAAGACAGCATCACCATCGAAAAAGCCCTCGAAGCCAATACGGTTTTTGCCCTGGAAATGAACGGCGCACCCCTGACCGACGACCACGGCTTTCCCGGTCGGATGCTAATACCTAATATCTACGGCATGAAGAACGCCAAGTGGGTTACTTCGATGACTTTGATTGATACCGAGTTCGAGGGTTTCTGGCAGAAACAGGGCTGGGACAACACCGCCACCATCCACACCGAATCTACTATCGTTTCGCCGCCGGATGGCGGGTCAGTCAATGCCGGACAACCAGTCACGATCAAAGGTTTTGCTTTCGCTGGAAGCCGTGACATTGCAAAGGTCGAGGTGAGCACCGACAACGGCCAGACCTGGATCGAAGCCAAAACCAAGCCGCGCCTGGGAGCGAATGCCTGGACGCTCTGGCGGCTCGATTGGACTCCACCCACCGAGGCCGGTAAGAACTACATTTTGAAGGTACGAGCTACCGAAGTAGATGGGACGGTCCAGACCGCCGCCAAAGCCGATCCCGCTCCTTCCGGGTCGTCCGGCCACCACACCATCAGCGTCCGCACCGCCTGAGTACCTGTGCTAAGGGCCTAAAATAAGAGGAGAGCTAGACCGGGTTGGTCTAGCTCTCCTCTTATTTTAGGCCCTTCTTTGCTTAAGCCGGGCTGACCGGAAAGCCGGTAATCTGGTCAATGGTGTGCAACTCTTCCTGGCTAAAAGTCAGGTTTTGCAGCGCGGCCACGTTTTCCTCGATCTGCACCACTTTAGAAGCTCCGATAAGGACACTGGTGACTGCCGGGAGCCGCAAAATCCAGGCCAGAGCCATCTGAGCCAGGGTTTGGCCGCGCTGCGAGGCAAGCTGATTGAGGGCTTTGAGCTGGGTCAGGGTCGTTTCGTCCAGCACTTCGCCACTTTCTTGCTTGCCCCACCAGAGGGCCGCCCGCGAATCGCTAGGCATAACCTGCCCCAGGTATTTGTCGCTCAGCTTTCCCTGAGCCAGAGGGCTAAAAGCAATTACGCCGGTTCCCTGCCGGACTGTATGAGGGAACAAATCCGTTTCGGGTTGGCGGCCCAGCAGATTGTAATAGGGTTGGTGAATCGTAATCGGAGCTAACCCCATCTTTTTGCCAACTGCCACCGCTTCCTCGAACTGCACCCCGGAGAAATTACTCACCCCTACATAGAGGGCTTTGCCCTGCCGAACTATCAAATCTAAGGCACTCATAGTTTCTTCTAGCGGAGTGTTCGGGTCGGGCCGGTGAGCGTAGAAAATATCGGCATAATCCAGGCCCAACCGTTGCAAAGACTGATCCAGGCTGGCAACCAGGTATTTTTTTGAAAGACCATCTCCATAGGGGCCGGGCCACATGCGGTATCCGGCTTTGGTGGAGATAATCAATTCATCACGCGGCATCTGGCGCAAAATTCTGCCAACAACTCGTTCGGCGTTACCCGGCGGGCGGCCATAATTGTTTGCCAGGTCGAAGTGAGTTATACCCAGGTCGAAGGCTCGGAATAGGCAAGCCTGAGCTACTTCTTCGCCCCGGTATCCGCCAAAAGTTTCCCAGGCTCCCAGCGATATAGCGGGCAACACCAGGCCCGACGCGCCACTGCGCCGGTACAGCATACTATCATAGCGGGTTTCCAAAAATTCAGGTTCTGCCACCTTATTCTCCTTATATAACTTTATACCTGGATTGTTGGTAAACTGACAGCCACCGCTCTTTCGGGCAAAGGTTAGATTTAAGGCCGACCAAACTATCTGGTCGGCCTTAAATCTAACTTTAAGTTACCTTTTCGGCGTGTGAATGCTGGTAACAACCTCGCTACGTAACTGATTGCCAGTGCCGTAAGTTATTACCAACCGATAGTAATAGGTGGTGTCAGGCTGCAATCCTGTCAGGTCGGCACTGACCGAAGTACTGCTATTTCCTGTCACCTGCTTACTTACAGACAAAGTGTTGACCTGGCTGTTGAATGGAATACCCCATTCAAAGTAAATCGCCGTAATGTCTGCAAAGTTAGCGTTGATCGTCCCGTTTAAGGTAGCAGAAGTGGCCTTCAGGTTTGTAACTCCTCGCGTTGTCACCTTTGGCGTACCGGGCTGTACGACCAGAACGCCAGTCTGCGTGCCGGTGAAGTTAATATCACTAATCGTAGCGAATACATCATAGCTACCCGCCTTGATCGGTGTGCTAACAACCGTACCGTTCTGAGAGTATTTGAAAATAACCTTCAATCCGGCAGGGTTTGTGGTAGCCGTCGCCAGCTTAGGCTTGCCGTCGTAGGTCTGAGTAAGATTGTCCAGAGCGATAGTCGCTGCCGCCTTAGTAATAACCAGAGTGCCGGTTGCCTTACCACTATAGCGCAGGTCGTCAATAGTTGCCGTCACATTATATTTTCCGGCGTTGGTAGGACTGGTGAAAGCCTTAACGCCTTGAGTATAACTTATAACAACCTTTAACCCTTCCGGCGTGGTAGTAGCAGTGGCATATTTAGGGGTACCGTCGTAGGTCTGGATTAGATTACCCAGACTGATAGACGCGACCGCCTGCGTAATCGTCAGACTAGCACTACCACTGATATTATCATCCACCACCCTGGCCCCGACCCCTGCCGAATAGATTCCGGGGTAAAGGAAAGCTGGCAAACTTACATCCTGGAGCAGGGCTACGCCTTTAGCGTCAGTAACCGGGCAGGCGGGCAAACCAGTCCCACCACAAACGGGATTTCCGTTCAGGCTGAAACTGATCGTTTTACCGCTTACCGGCTTGCCAGTGGCTATAAAGGTGGCCTTCAGGCTTACCTTTCCGCCGTAGATCGCCTTGACAGCTTGCACGCTTAGTTTGGTAGCAGGTGCAGTATTGCTAACTGTCTGGGTAAGCGTGTCGGTGCTGGAACGGAAATTACCATTTCCATCATATACAGCCAAGATGTTGTGGTTGCCGACGCTCAGGCTGGCGGGCGAGAAACTGGCGTTGCCATTCGCGTCTAACTTAACCGGCGACTGCGCTACACCATCAACAGAGAAAGTAAGCGTTCCGGTGAGGGAACCTCCCCCTGGCGGAGTAATGGTAGTTTGAGCAAAGAAAGTCAGAGCTTGCCCAACCAGAGAAGGGTTGACCGAAGAAGTAAGTTGCGTCGAGGTTGCAGCCTTATCAATCACCAGCGTACCGGTCTGGGTGCCGGTATAGTTCGGGTCATCAATTGTAGCGGTTACGTCATAGCTTCCGGCTTCGGTCGGCGCAACCACCGGGGTAGTACCCTGTTTGTAGCTAAGGTTGACTTTCAGGCCATCCGGTTTGGTCGTAGCTGTAGCAAATTTAGGAGTACCATCGTAAACTGCACTGAGGTTGGATAGCGTAATAGTAGCCACACCAGGGTTGACTTGAATACCATTTTGAGTTGCAGTCAGGCTCGTAACCTGGGTATCACTGACGGTAATACTTTGGACGCCCGCAGTCTTAAAGGTTACGCCACCGCTAAAAGTGTGAGTACCGCTATCCCCGGCGACAAAAGTGTAATCGGACGGCAAAAGAGCTTTGGAGTCAGAACTGGTAAAATGAAGCGTTCCGGTGTACCCGGTTACAGTATTTCCAAAAGCATCCTTCACCGTAACGCTTACATCCGCCGGGCCGTCCACTGACGCACTAGCAGATGTAACCAGTTGCAGCGTAGCGGGTGCGGCCGGGTTGACCGTGATCGAAACGGGGTCACTTTGAACCTGAGAGCCATCCTCCAACAGTCCGGTAGCAGTTAGAGACTGATTACCGGCAGTCTTCAAAATCAGCCCGGAGAAGGTATGCACCCCGTTATCAGTCGGCTCGATACTACCGCCTGGTAGGATCGCCTGGTTATCGCTACTGGAAAACTGGATGCTAACTTTGGAGTTAGTAGCAATGTTACCAAAGCTATCGTAAGCCGTAACGGTGACATCGAAAGCAGCCCCGGCGGTGGTCGAAGTCGGGACAGTAGTCAGCTTCAGGGTAGTCACCTGGGCCGGTAGCACATTGAAAGTTACCGTAGCCGTCGAAGTTACCGCCGGTAGTTGAGCCAGGTCAATGACCAGGAACTCGCCATCGTCCTGCTTACCACTGGCCGTAGTTTTGGCGTGAAGCTGGTAAGGCGTAACCGTACTGTTGGACAACCCATCAATGCCAAAGTCGCTATCGTTCGCCAGTACAAGCTTAGTACCGCCGTTCAAAACCGCGATACCTTCGATTTTGTCATGCGAGAAGAACCGGGCTTGCGGATCGAGCGAAGTCAGCAAGTTTGTAACATCGAGGTACAAACTCCTCGAAGCGGGCGTAACACCGTTGTTTTGCAGGGCGGTCGCCGCCGGAATGGTGTCCAGTCCTTTGACCAGGAGTTCCAGAGTTTTGCCACCGATTTGCAACCCGCCTTTTGCACCGTCATAGATTGCGCCGTTAACTGTGCTGGTCGGCCCTACGTCAGTCGCGCCCGAAATGTCAATCTTCCAGAGCTTTTTGTAGGACGCGGGCGGCAAGTTACCATCACGCTCAATCACCAGGAAGGTGGTATTAGAAAGAGCCGTAATTTCGCTGACCGCTGTCTTGTTAGTGAGCGGATTGTCAAGCAGATAAAGATATTCGTGAACTTCGCCGGTAGCGATCTTGTAGGTTACGATCCGCGAAATAGAAATTTTCTTGGCATCGTACCCGGCAAGATCACTTTGCTGCAAAGCCGACTGCATTATACCGACCAGGGTAGAACCGTCCGGTGTAACCGTCAGACCTTCCATGCCCCGGTTGGCGATACGTTTCGCCAACTCGACCGGCAGAGAAGCATCGAAGGGTGATAGGCGTGCGATTTGCTTACCTGTAGCATCAAAATGAGTAATGAAAGGGCCATACTCATCCGATACCCAGAAAGTACCGTCGGGCAGAGCTACCAGCCCTTCGGGATCGTAACCGTTGGGGTCGGCGGGTAGCACGTTACCGTTCAGGTCAGTAATGGTTTCTCCAGTAGTGGCCTGGGTATTGACCCGGCCTGAATACGGTGTTCCGTCGGCGGCCTTCAAGGTTATAGTCTGTTCCAGGATGGCCTGTCCATTAACCAGCTTGAATTTGCCGATGGCCGGAACAAAATCTGGCAGCGGCTCGACCTTGCTACCGTTTGGCCCGTCTACATTCGGGCCACGGTCGGTCAGGCCATAGTATTCGTCGCTAGAGCCTGGGACAGGATAGAGTGACGAACCAAAGCCACCCGCAGTTATAGGCACGCCCCCAATCGTTGCCAATGGCGGCAGGTTGGTGCTGTAAAGCTGAGCAGCGTTACCGATGGTGTAGTTAAAGCTGTCTGTTCCGGTATAGCCCGATTGAGGCGTATACGAGAAAGAGCCATCAGGATTCAGGGTCAAGCTGCCGTGGGCCGGACTGGTGTTGGCGATGATTTGCAGAGGTGCGCCCGTATCGTTTGCCAGGATGCCTTTTGAAGCATCTACATTTAGAGGCGCACCGCTATTGGCGTTATACGAGTCGGGGTTGGCTTGCGGCCCACTGACGAGGGTCAGGCGTACTACGCCCGGTTCGTGGTCGCTGGTACGTAAAGGGTCGAGGGTCGAGTATTCCGAGTTGACGTGAACCACATCGTACTGCGCTCCGGCATTACCAAGCAGATGGTTGCTGACCAGAATGTGGTCAATCACCTGCGAGTTACCTCCAAAGACATAACTATAACGCTCATTCGCCGGGAGCGTTTCGATCATGGCTTTCAGGCCGACATTTTTCAAAATATTCAGGGGATTGGAAAACTCGAAATCGTTGAGGTCGCCCGCTACTACAATGTCGGCATTTGGATTGATTGCCAGAATCTGACCCACGAAATTGGCAACCACGGTAGCCTGCTGCACCCGCTGGGCTTCGCTGGAAAGTTCCGGCGGCTGAAAGCGTCCGAACAGTGGTTTGTCGCCGCCCTTTGAATTGAAGTGGTTCGCAATTACAAACAGGGTGCGTCCGTTGAAGGTGAATTCGCCCGCTAAAGGTTTGCGACTGCTGGTAAAGGCGGTCGGATTAGTCGGGTCAATTCGGCCAGGGCTGTACTGCAATTGCGGCACACCGTTAGCATTTAGAACCGCATTAGGGGTAGTCGAGTCGCCATCGGGGCGGTCTACGAAAGTCAGACCCCGGTCGGTGCGGAACAAGAAACCCTGGCGAATATTGCCGCCCGGTTGCCCGCCGTCCTGGTCGTTTACCGGGTTAATCTGGCGGTAGATATAGGTAGGGCCGCCCGCAGTGGTGATCGCGGTGATCAGTTTGGCGTAGGTCTGGTCGGCATCCACCACTCCGTTGTTGGTTGCGCCGGTATTATCCTGAATTTCTTCGACTGAAATAATATCAGGAGATTTAAGGCTATTGACCACTGTACTTGCCAGAGTATCGAACTTGGATTGCGGATCGGATGGTGCAAGGTTCTCGACGTTGAAAGTAGCAATATCGAGTTGGGTAGAGCCGCGAGTGGGAAACGAGAGAGTTTCGCGGGGCAAACCACCCGAAACTACGGCGGGCAAGGATGCGCTGGGTAGCAACTTGTAATTGCCAAAATTATAATCGAGCAAGCCGACGATTGCGCCGGGGAATTTGTCTCCGACTGCGACGGTAGGCAGGTCCGAAGGTTTAGACGCGTTAAGTATATTGTTAAGCGTAATGCGCTGTGGATTGAAATTGGTGGAAGAGATCAGCACTCCACCCCTGGCGGTACGCAGCGAGGCCCCGGCCCCGTTGTCGGCAAGAACCGGAATTTCACAGTTGTTGAAGGGAGTAGTGCAAAGTTGAGGTGTGGCACTACCAAATAACGAGGTAGGGCCAACCGCTACCGCATTATTAAGCTGGAGACGCATACCTTCAAGGCTTTCCCAGAAATCAATTCCATCGGTAGCCGGGTCGAAGGTATTCGGGCTAGTTTCGATGCTACCATTGGTATCATCCTCGATCACCTGCGTCGGCGGCACCCTTCCACCAATCCCGACCACTTGCGGCGCGGGGAGGGGATTACCGGACGAAACCAGGCTAAAGGATAAAGAGACGCCCCCGGCAGAATTGGCTGAAAGTTCGGTGGTGGTCAGGTTGTTCCAGCCACTGCTCGTAGCAGTACAGCTTGCGCTGGTACAGCTTGCGCGGAATTCGGCTACAGCAGCACTAACCAGAATCGAGTCGCCTACATTTGGTTTACTACCGGTTGTGCCGGTGAAAACAAAGATACCTTCGGAAGTGGCCGGATCGTTATCCGGGTTGGGGTCTTGCATGAAGAAACCGTTTGAACCAACTCCTGTCACGATACCCGGTACGTTTGAAACCGCCGCGCCATACGAGGTTCGGTTGTCATTGACAGTCGTGACAAACGGGGAGATATGGGCTTTTCCCTGGATGTCGTGAATAAAGACCTGAGGAGTAACCGTAATCGTAGCCGTCGTGCTATCTATCGTTCCGGCGGCATTGCTAACCCGCACCCAATAGCTCGTAGTAGCGGTGAGAGCGGGAGTGGTATAGCTACTAGCAGTCTCTCCAGCAATCAGGGTCGAGTTAACCGTATCGCCCGAATTACCCTGATACCACTGGTAAGAAAGCGGAGCCGTGCCGGTAGCTACTACATTGAGGGTAGCTGAAGCATTGGTAGGGATCGTCTGGCTGGCTGGCTGGGTAGTAATTGATGGAGCTACGGGTGCAGTATTGACGGTAATTATAGCGGTAGCACTATCCGCCGTACCAACTGAATTGCTAACCCGCACCCAATAACTGGTAGTAGCACTTAGGGCCGGAGTAGTGTAACTACTGGCTGTAGCCCCTGCGATCAGCGTTGAATTAGCGGTATCTCCCGAATTGCCCTGGTACCACTGGTAGCTCAAAGGAGCCGTGCCGTTAGCCGCAACAGTCAATGTAGCAGTGGAACCGCTATTAATGGTCTGGCTGGTGGGCTGGGTAGTAATTGACGGGGCGGTAGCACTGCTGGTTTTCTGGGGCGCAAAGGCTAAGCCCCGAAAGACCGTATTAGCCCCGGCGGTGGCAACAGTTGTGAAGCTGGAAGCCGCACCGCTATCTGTAACCGTTACCAGCTTGTTAGCAGCTGTTTCCGTAGTAGTCGCACAAAGCACTACGCTCCCGCCATTGTTAGTGGCAGTAAGACCGCGTACACCCGTGGTAAGGCCCGCATTCAAAGTATACGTTAGTAACCAGTTCGTGCCATTAAAATCCCAACGCTGGATACCGCCACCCGAAGCAGTGGCGCGGTCGTCTGCTACATAAGCAGCATCCACTCCCGAAACGCCAGAGTTAAGATCGAGTAAAACAAAGGCATAGGGGCTAGAAGTAACGGCGGAGAAGCCTGGCAGCAGGCTGGTAGTTTGCCCGGCGGTGGTAGGAAGACCAGTACCCACCTGGTTAACCCCGACATTGGGAGTTGAACCGGAGGTAGCATAAAGCTGACCGTTAAAAATGCCGGGTACTCGAACATTGGTCGGCGTACTACTTACTAAAGTCGTAGTAGCCGCAGTATTCCCAAAAGGTACAAAACGTACTCCTCCGGCAGAACCGGAAGCCGTGCCGCTAGTCCAGAAGCGAGTTCCGTCGTCGCTGACCGCGCCCCGAATATTGTTGGCGGTGTAGCCATCCGCGATGCGGGTAGAAGTATCAACGTTACCGTCCGCATCTACTCTGGCGACGATGCGGTTGACCGTAGCACTGGCAGTCGCAGCAACCCCGGTCGTACCAGGGGCGGCATCATAACCGGCCAGGGCTAGATACTGACCATCGGCAGAAAGGGTCAAGGCTCCTTCAGAAGTAGCCGAACCACTGTTCGTAAGAATTCGATTCGCGCCATTGACTGCGATAGGAAGCGCAATTGTTTGCTTTGCTGCACCGCCCGTGGTTGCAAATTCATCCAGGAAAACCGGCGTGGCTACGCTGGAAAGCGGAGCGGTTCCATCTCCAATTCGCAATACTACTAAATCACCGCCTGTAAAACCAGCAGCCTGGGCCGAGAGTGGGCCGCCTACAAACTGCGCTACCAGGCTGAATAAAAGGGCTAATACAACGGCTAAATGGATCAGTCTGGACGACAACCGGGCATCCGCTAGAGGTAGCCGATTCTTCCCGGTTGCTTTTCGGCGAAATTGCTTTTTAAGCATTTCTAACAAGAGTCCTTTCTGCATTTAAGGGTTCGGCCAGTCAAATAAACAAAACTCACCACCGTGAATTTCAAGGGTTTTGCTGGACAGCTTACTTTTTTCCAGGCACACAAAAAACTTTTCTCCTCCAAGAAAAGTCAATAGCGAGTCGAGCTAGAATATTAGCTCGATATTAAATTATCTCTTCCCCTTAAATTTCGGTTGTATAGCGCAAGAGTCAATAGATTTGTTAAATTTATTGACCTTGCGGAAGTAGCTGGTAATACAAGCTTAAAGAAATTTTATTTTTCGGTATTATAAAGACAATCCCTGCCAGTGTCAAATAAAACAAAAAACACCTGCTGCTTTCGCGGCAAGTGCCAGTTTGGAAAATTTTTAGATTGATCTAATTCAAGATGGTGGAGGTGAGGAGGCTCGAACTCCTGACCTCTACAGTGCGATTGTAGCGCTCTCCCAACTGAGCTACACCCCCATCTATAAATACTCAAGTAATTATAACGGCCCGCCCTACAGAAGTCAAGCCAATATCGGCCTCTGCAGGGTTT
>JBBRBE010000126.1:0-18408 GCA_038206175.1 Chloroflexia bacterium | reverse complement strand
CACCGCTCCGATCATCAGGTTGTCCATCATTTCCAGGGCGGCAGGAATTACCCCGTTGCGGATGATGCCCGACACGGCGTTAGAACACTTCTCGACGTCATCGAAAATCGCCAGGAAAGTCTTGACTCCCGGTGGCAGAGGGGTCAGCTTGACAATAATCTTTGTCACCAGGCCAATGGTGCCTTCACTACCGACGAAAAGGCCGGTCAGGTCGTAGCCAGGGCCATCCGGGGCTTTGCCGCCCAGGTGGCGGATTTCGCCATCGGGCGTGACTACTTCCAGCCCTAACGTATGGTTGGTAGTCACGCCGTAAACCAGCGTGTGCGGGCCACCGCTATTTTCGCCTACGTTGCCGCCAATCGTGCAAGCTTTCTGGCTGGAAGGATCGGGAACGTAGTAAAGTCCGTGGGGAGCCAGGCTCTGCGACAGATGCAGGTTTACCACCCCCGGTTCAACCACCGCCCGCAAATTTTCAGCATCTATTTCCAGAATACGGTTCATCCGAGTGAAGGTAATGAGGACGCCACCCCGGAGCGGGATCGAGCCACCGCTCAGGCCAGTACCCGCTCCACGGGCGGTGTAGTACAGCCGTTCCGCGTTGCAATAGCGCACGATGCGGGCGACCTGCTCGGTTGTGCGCGGGAAAACGACTACTTCCGGCAAATGTTTATCTACCGAACCATCGTATTCGTATAATTTCAGGTCGTAAGATTTATGCAATACGCCGTCCGGCCCGACGATTGCAGCCATATCGCGCACAAGTTTTGCCCGGTCTATAGGCGGAGGTTGGGTGGTATCGTCCACCTTTTCGAGGCTGGCAGTCATGGGTCAACTCCCTATAGGACTAAGTTAAAAGCGAAATATTTGAGCGAGTAAATTGATCAGGTCTGCTGGTGAGTTTAGTTTAACAAAACCGAGACAAAGCTGCAAAACACTTCGACTTGCGACACTACTGCCAGGCGTTCTTGTAACCGTCGGCCCCTACATTGCCGGTTGCACCTGTCACCAGGATTGTTTTTGGCATTTGTTGGCCTAATCCTCGAAGAAATTTCGGGTGATAACCGCCGAAACCAATGCTTCGCGCTCTTTAGTTAAAAGATTTTCCAGAGCTTCATCGCCCCGGTAGGCATCCAGTTCGCCTGCCGCAAGTACGCCTCTCTCGACCAGCAAACTCTCTAAAGCCCGCACCCGATCTTTGGCGATGTAAAGCTGGGCGGTCAGTTCAACCAGAGCGTTAAACATGCGATCCAGGCGCGGGTCATCCAGATAGACCGGGCGGGGTTGCCGAACGGGTTTATTATTCGCGCTATTAGCGTCCACTTGAACCTCGCTACTCATTGCTTATTTTCCTCGTCTGAAGGTTTCGTCCTGGCCGTCACAGCTTGGGCGGCAAGATTTTAGTAATAACCAACGATCTTGACCGAGGGGTTTTTTACATCAAGCTGAACGTATTTTGTTTGCAAATGTTTGATCAGACTTTCGTTCTGCTCCAGGTCGTCTCCCAGGCTCAGATGGTTCATCACCAGGGGCTGATCGGCAGGAACAGAACCGGGCTGTACTTCGGTGCGCTGGAAGGACAATCGCTCGAACGGCGGGTTTTGTTTTGGCTCGGCCACGAACTCGCGGACACTTACGCGTCCTGTTACGCCGTCCGGGATTGCCGGGACAATATCAAATTTGCGATCCTGCCGCAAACTTTCTTCCATCGGGTAAGCTCCGCGCCGGGTCGCCAGGGCTGTAAATGCAGCGGCTTCGGCTTCTTTAGGGTCTTTGGGCAGGCTATAGGTGTAGCGGCTACCGTTGTAGTCAACTACCACGCTAGTCTTGCGCCCGCTTAGCACATCATCCACTACCTGGTCCCAGCTTGTCCCTTGTGGGTCTATGGAATGGAAGACACTGCGTTTGGGTAGAGAGGCATAGTCTTTGTAGAGGGCCGCATCCACCTGGGCTTCATAGCCAGGGTAAAGCTCGTAGTCGGTGCGGCCCTGGGCCGAAAGATGGTTATAATTAGGACTTTGAGGCGGCACAACCACGTAGTAAACTTCGGAGAGATCGCCGGGCAAGAAGACCAGAGCCGAAAGATCGTCCGGCTTTTGCAACAGGTTTTGGATCAAGAAAAGATACTCCGTCCAGCGATAATCAAAGCGGGCAATCCAGGCGTCCGAGAAACTCTGTACGTAATCGGTTCGGCAGATCGCTACAAACTCGCCTAGCCGCGTACCACGTTGCAAGTTCGAGAGCAACGCCCGTTCCTGCTCGATTTTCTCCTGGTCGTACAGGCTTAGCTCGTTCTTTTTGCGTCCAAAAAAAGGCATAACCAACCTCCCAAAGTATATTTAAGTTAAAGAGAAGCTAGATTTTTAACAGTTTAGCATATTTTGGTGGGAATGAGGATCGAAAGAGGAAAAGGATTGATGGGAAGAAGAAAAAGGTAAAAATAAAACGAGAGAACTATTGCAAGCTCTCTCGTTTTGTTTTTACCTTCTAGCTGGTTACCAGGAAGAGCCGCCAGGTGTATTATTCTGGGTCGGGTCAACCGGAGCGGGGGTTGAGGTCGGCTGGCTGGGCGTCGGTTGGCTGGAAGCCGGTTTGCGGCCCATTAGCCGGTCGAACAATCCGCCGTTTTTGTCTTTGATCGGCGCGGTTAAGAAATCCAGAAAGCCTTTGCCGTTCGGATTCGGGTTCGCTATCCGATTTAAGAAACCACCCTTATTACTGCCGCCATTTTTGTTTCCACTAAACAAGCCCATTTCAAATTCCTCCTTTTGTTTTCTCGTCCTTTTGTGTTTGTTATCTTGTCCAGTTCGGTGCTTTAACATTCCGTTCTGGCTTATATTCTTTTCTACCCATTTGTAATGCAAGAAGGGTGCCAACGGTGCCTCGAAGGAAAACGCTGTTCGGGCGGAGTTTGATTCTCAGGGATAGAAAGGGGTACAATTCGCTTTAGTAAGGCTCAAAGCTAAGATTGCCCGGCCCTGGCCGGACGGACGCGAAAGGGGAACTAATCCGATGATGCAAAATGATGACGCTTTGATGGACACCGACGAAACGGTGCTGGTAATGGTACACAAGCGCATTCGTAAGCGGGCAGGCTACGACCTGGATAGTGCCGATATTACGCTGGCCCTGGAACAGCAAGGCTACCCACTCTCGGAAGCAGAAGTGTTGGAAGGGTTGGGCCACCTTAAAGAAAGGGGCTACCTGCGCGCTTTCGAGGATGTAGACGATTTCGCTAGCGACGGCACCTCGCGCATTACCCGCTACTGGGGCCTTGAAATTACCCCTGAAGGGGCGATGAAAGCGATTGACCTGATGAACCAGTTCCGCTACGGGTCGTAGGAAAGAAGCTGTTTTATCCGCTGCCTTTACCTGGTACTAGATTGCACCTCTGAAAGTCCTACCTGAAGTACCATACCATGTGAGTACCCTTATTGAGTTATTAAAAAAGGAGTATCAGGCTCAAATAGATTGCCGATACTCCTTTTGATTTGGGTGCAAAAAGTAAAAATTTCTTAGTTTTCAGGCTAGAGCTAAAATTACTAAGATTAAAATATATTAATCTGATTTTCGGGTAGAGCCAGTAGTCCTAGTACCTTACCCTGGTAAAAAGCTTTTTGAGTTCGGGACTAATTACCGTCTAGGCAAAAGGCTTTTTTTTAGGTACACTTATATCATCAGGTTATACCAAAAGGGTTACATCAACTGCTTACAACACCATTGTCTGGTTTGTTGAATGTTGAGATGATCAAACAGTAGATTTACAATTCTAATATAGCGAGCCTTGATTTCAACCCTCGCCAGGAAGGTGCAATTTAGCCTGGCTGAGTTTCTCGCGCTCTCTTTTAGACTACTGTTATAGTGGAGGTTTTCTGTGGCTCGAAGTAAGAATCGTCCTGCCCACCGCAATCCTATTCGCAAATTTTTATCGGTCTTATTTACTTTTGTTCTGGCAGGTGTGATCGCCTTTACGGTTGGAGCCGGGCTTTTCGCTTCCCCCAGCAGTGCCGAAGCGGCCGGGGCCGGTTACTGGCACACCAACGGCTCGAAGATTTTAGACTCTAATAACCAGCAGGTACGCATCACCGGGGTGAACTGGTTCGGCCTCGAAACGGGCAACTATGCGCCGCACGGCCTCTGGACACGTGGCTACAAGGATATGATGAACCAGATCAAGAGTCTCGGCTTCAACACGATCCGCTTACCTTATTCCAATCAACTTTTCGACGGAGGCACCACCCCAAATGGAGTGGACGCGGGCCTCAATCCTGACCTGGTGGGTTTGAACGGTTTTCAGATTATGGACAAAGTAGTGGCTTATGCCGGGCAACTGGGCCTGCGAATCATCCTCGACCGGCACCGCCCCTCGTCCGGTAGCCAATCGCCTTTGTGGTACGATGGCAATTATTCGGAAGCTCGCTGGATTTCAGACTGGAAAATGCTGGCCGCGCACTATGCGGGCAACCCAACCATCATCGGGGCCGACCTCCATAACGAGCCGCACAACCCGGCCACCTGGGGCGATGGCAACGCTTCGACTGACTGGCGACAGGCGGCCCAGAGAGCCGGAAACGCTATCCTTTCGGCCAACCCAAACTGGCTGATCATTGTCGAAGGCATCGAAAGTTATCCGGGCGACGCTTCCTACTGGTGGGGTGGCAACCTCAAGGGGGCCGGGGCAAAGCCGGTCGTTCTGGATGTGCCTGGCCGCCTGGTTTACTCCGCGCACGACTACCCGGCCTCGATTTCGGGCCAACCCTGGCTCAGTGCCGGGAACTTTCCGGCCAACTTGCCGGGGGTGTGGGACTCTTACTGGGGCTACTTGATCAAAAATAACACTGCGCCCGTGCTACTGGGTGAATTCGGCACGCGCCTTGAGTCCACCGCCGACCAAAAATGGTTTCAGGCTCTGGTGAGCTATTTTGGAACGGGCGTGAACGGGGTCAACTTCACCTATTGGTCGTGGAACCCTAACTCTGGCGATACTGGCGGCATCCTGGCGGACGATTGGCGCACCGTCAACACCAACAAGTACAATCCGCTCAAGCCGTTGCTTTTTGCTCTGGACGCTAACACGGGTGGCACACCGCCGCCTCCGACGACGACCACCGCTCCGGCTACGACCACCGCCGCTCCGGTGACGACTACGGCTGCCCCCACCACGCCGCCGACGACTACGGCAGCCCCGACAACTACGGCAGCTCCCACCACACCGCCAACCGCCACGCCGTCGCCGGTACCCGGTAGTGGGCTGAGTGCCAAATTTAACGTCACCAGCAAATGGAACGGTAATTACATCGTAGCGGTGGAAGTAATCAACGGCACGAGCGCACCAATTAACAACTGGACGGTCGGCTGGAACCTGAACTACGGCGAAACCTTTGCCAGTAGCTGGGATGCCAAATGTAGTGCGGCGACTGGAAAGGCTAGCTGTACCAACCAGAACTACAACGCTACTATTCCGGTGGGTGGTTCGATCAAGTTCGGAGCGCAACTTGGCACGGCTGGGACCAATATTACTATCCCGACGAGCTTGACGGTTAACGGCAAGACGGTTGCCTTAGGAGGCGGAACACCTACTCCCGCTCCGACTACGGCCGCCCCGACGACCGCCGTTCCAACCCCAACCCCGCCCACGCCTAAGCCGACAACGCCCGCTCCAACCACGGCACCGCCGACCACGACGGCAGCCCCCACCACGACGGTGGTAGCAGGTGGACAGTACGGGGTAGTCTACACAGTGGGCAGCCAGTGGAATAGCGGCTACACTATCGCAGTAGACATCATCAACAAGGGTAACACGCCGGTTAGCGGCTGGACGATTAGCTGGCAACTCGCTAACGGCGAAACGTTTCAAAACTTCTGGAATGCTAACTGTACTCTCACGGCGGGTAAAGTAACCTGTACGGGGCTGGATTACAATAGCAAATTGGGCACAAACGGCGGTAAAACTTCCTTCGGTGTTCAATTTAATTCGAGCAACGGGTCGGTTACTCGCCCGGACAGCGTGACCGTGAACGGCGTGACCATCAAGCTTTAAACGACCTACTCCTTACCTCACATCAGCAACAAGGCCGTCCGATTTTTCCTAGAAATCGGACGGCCTCTTTTTACGCTTATTTATGAACACTTTGAGAAAAATTCAGCCGTTTTAGACCCGCAAAATTCGTTGCTGGTCGAGTTCGCGCAGGGTAGCAAGCTCGATCTGGGTCGGCGGTGGGGTGATCGGCACTTCGTCAGGGCCAACCAACTCGAAACCAGTCGCGGCTTTGACCGCCTCCACCGTCACGCCAGGATGTAGCGAAACAAGGCGCATCCTTTTCGACTCTTCCTCGAAATCAAAAACTCCTAGCGGCGAAACGACCAGGTGCGGGCCGTGGCCCTGGATGCGTCCTTCAGCGCGGGCTTTGCGCCAGGCTTCGCCGCCCGTCAGGAAGCCCGGTGCGGTGATAAAAGAAACTTTGGGAACGAAAGAGCGCGGGCTATGATCGGTCATAAAGATAATAGTGCGCTCGACCGAAGTAAGTATTGGCAAGGCTGCTCCACCGGGGCCACGCAGTTTAGGCCGGGCCGGGTCGCCTAGTACGCTCAAATTAACGTTGCCGAATTGGTCAACTTCCAGCCCGCCGATGAGAAAAGTATCCAGCCTGCCCGCCGCAATGCTCGTGATCAGGTCGGCCAGAGGTAGCACCGCCTCGCAATCGAGGTTGGCGTAATCGCAACTGGACGGTACGAGCGGTTCCAGAAAAGGATTGATCGCTCCACTTCCCCCGGCTACAAAATTCAGGGCCGGAGCCTGTAACAATTGGGCCACCCGACAGGCCGCCCGCGCCACAGCACTACCCGCACCCGTCCCCACCATCTCACCGTTACGGAGTGTCCGCGCCAGCACGACCGCTATTAATTCCTGAGTATCGTAGGGCTTACCGCTTCCGCGCCCGCCAATTTCCTCAAAAGTTATTCGCATAAATCTCCTAAAATTCCCGCCTGCTACCCCGTCGCAATGGCTGTTTTGCTCAGGTACTCGGTTTCGCTGGCCGCGTAAATATATTTTTCGAGGTATTCCTGGAAACCGGCGGGTGTCGCAGCCAGTTGTAAGTATTCCTTGAGGTGGGCCTCGTCGTAGTGGTAGAAGCGGTGGCTTGAAGTGGGATGACAACTGAAGGGAGCCTCGACAATGCCTTTGAGATAGTAACCCGGCATCCCCACACCGAGAGGATTGCGGGTTGCCTGCACATTCGAGATAACTTGCTCGACTTGCACCAGGGCATTTCGGGCCGCTCCGATCATCTCGCGGTCGGTAAAGGTGCTACCCTTAAAAAGTAAATTGCCCAGGCTATCGGATTGTTGGGCGTGGACGAGAGCTAATTGAGGTCGCAAGGCCGGGGTAACTAAGACTTCCCGCCCCGTGAAAGGGTCGGTCGAGGGGCGGTAAAAATCCGGGTTGGCCTGGGCCACGTCGCTCAGTTCGAGACCGGGCGGCAAAGCGGCGAAAGGCTGATTTGCTCCACCCGCCCGCAGCCCCAAAACCAGCGTAAGCTCGTCCACCTCGTAGACCTTGAGCGAACCTTCCTGAGCCGCCCGGCGGAAGCAAGGCGCGAGGCCGAGATACTCGAAGCCAACGTAAGGCGTTACGATTTCGTCCACCAGACCGGCCCCGATCAAAAGGTCGGCTCCCAGGCTGGCGGCAGGGCTGGTAATGAGCCGCCGTATCCGCCGCTTTTGCCGCACGATCTCGCGCACAAAAGCCATTGGCACATTGTGCATGTGCATCCCGCCAATCGCCAGGCTGTCCAGGCCCGACGGCACATAAGCACTGATCGCCTCGACCAGTTCGAGCCTTTTGGAAGGCCGCTCGTCCGCCTCTTCCGGTTCGGCGGGGCCAGAGTCGGGCGGGGGTGCCGCAGGGTAAGGCTGCATATTGATTTCGATATTGATCGGACGGCGAGGCGGTTGATCGCCGTTTCCGCCGTCGCTGGCTCCGTTACCGTGGCCGTTCGGCTCGGACATTTGAACTCTCCGTTCTAGTCCTGACTTTGAGTGGCACAAATATCAAAAAAGCAAAGGCGAAAAGCTATAATTTCCTGACCGCCCTTTTAGCACTACTCGAATAAAACTCGCAGAGCCAGCTTAAAACCGGGAATTATCTCTTCACCGTCCAGTTCATCCCCCAGAACTAGCGTTTTAGGCGAAGCATTGAGACGATGCACCTCGACCGTTTGGTCGTCCGCGTTGATCGCCCAAACGAGCGGTATACCAGCCTGCAAATAATCTGCGATCTTTTGCTGAGCTTCTTTACGATGTTTCTTCGTATCGAGATCACTGCTGCGCAACCATATTTCGACAGCCAGGTCGGGCAACACCTTAACTGCGCCTCTGGTACCACGGGCAGGTTTGCGGGCGGTCGTCCAAAAAGCTAAATCCAGCAAAGGGCTGTAGTCCGACCTGAGTTTGAGGCTAACTTCCGGCAGCATCTCGCCCAATACCTCGTCGGGGTCGAAAAAAGCTAATTTTCGGATAATAGTTTTAGCCAGTCTGCCGTGATCATATTCGGGCGACATCTTCTCGACCAGCTTTCCATGCAACAGTTCGTAATGTCCGGCAAACTGGTGCAAAAGCTCAAATTCTTCAACGGTATAGGTTCGCTCCAGGGGAGGCGGCTTTATATAAACGGTCATAACTTACCTTCTCCGTTACCTTTCGTTACCGTTTTATAGCATTTTGTACTACTAAGGCCGGAACTGGCCGTCGCTTTCCGGCCCCTTGCCGATGTAGGCGGTAATGAACTGCTCGATTTTGGTACGGTCGAACGATTTAAGCAGGAGGCGGTGCGTCCAGGCAGTCACGGCGATGCGGGAACCTTCCGGCAGGTTCGAGCGAGGAGCTAAGAGGATGCCGGTAAACTGTTGCGCGGAATACCGCCGGGCATAAGCCGATAGATTGTTGACCGCCTGGGCACAACCTTGCGAACAATCGTACTGGATTACGATCCCGCCGTGTTCGAGATTGTGTACCTGCAACTCATTCTGAACCGGCTGAGTGAAAACACCCCAATCCGACCAGGTTGGCAAATGCGGGCCACTGGTCGGCGGGTCGGAGTTGTAGTATTGACCGTTAAGGATTTGCTGGACAGTCTGGCCCGGCGTCAGGTGGTCGCGGCCCTGATTGGGGAAGGTCTGCACCTGGGCGGCGGCATCGGCCCCGACCGGGATTTCGCTGGCTCCTGGCGCAGGATTGCTATTCGTTGTAGAGTTGCCGCCGCCAATAATTAGAAAAGCCACAAACGCGCCGAGAGCCAGCAGCATAACGCCGACCACAGCCATAATCAGTAGACCGTTAGACTGGGGCGGAGGCGGTGGAGCCGATTTGCCCGCTCTGATCGAAGCAGAACCGGGGCGAGTGGCCGGTCGCGGCGGAGTTGGCCGAGTGGCCGGTCTGGAAGCCGGACGTACCGATGTTTTCGCCTCTGTAGCGACAGGAATAGTAGCCGCATCAGCTTCCAGGTCGGCTTTTTGCCGTTCTGCGGAAGTAGCTTTTGAATCGCCAAAACTAACCAGCTTGACACTTCCAAGTTCGGGCTTAGCCGAAACCCCCGGAGTAGCCGAAAGCTTTTCCTCTGGTTTTGGAACAATGGGACGGTTTTGACCGGGTTTGGCCGTACCATTGTTCGGACGGCTACCGGCAGGCCGGGAAGGTTTCTTGGAGTTAGACGCCATTGCTTGTAATCTGTCCTTTACTACATCAAGTTTTATAAACCGCTAAATGCGGGTGCCACGCGATTCGCGCAAGAAACGTTTGGCCTCACGAAGGTCGCGTTCGCGACTCTCTTTTTCCCAGTAATTACGCGCCCAGATAAAGACTACCAGAGCCACCATCGGCCACAGGGCCGGAGGCATCCCCTCGAACTGTCGCTGAGTTTTGCGGATTTCAGCAAAAGCCTGACGCCGGTTTTGCTCTTTGCCCGTCTGTTTGCGGGCGATTTTAATAAATTTTGTTTCTTCTTTGGCCCGCCGCTTCTGGGATTTATCCCGCGCCTTCCGAACCTCTTTTTGCTCCTTAACCTGGGCTTTACTAATTTCCTGTGTGGCTTTGCGTTCGGCTTTGAGCAATTCTTTCTCTTCTTTGGTTGCCATTAAGCGAGGCTCCTTCTCAACAGAATTTTTACGGCAGCATGTTATGTAAAGTTAATTGCCAACTTCCTGATTAACTACCCAGCTTTGACCCGCCGCCGCCCCCGCTTCCCAGGACTCTTTCTTCCAGATCGGCACCCTGGCTTTGAGAGTATCAATGGCGTATTCGCAAGCGTCGAAAGCTTCGCCCCGGTGCGGTGCACCGACGGCTACCCCGACCGCCGGTTCGCCCACGGCCAACCGCCCGACCCGGTGAACCATCGCTATATCCTTGAGGCCCCAGCGCGTTTCGATCTCCTGGGCGATAAGGCGCATCTCTTCGAGGGCGGCTTCGCGGTAGGACTCGTATTCGAGCCAGTGTACCTCACGCGCCTGACCGTCCGGCCCGGCGTTGTGGCGGCGCACCACACCTAAAAAAGCCACTATCCCGCCGTTTTCCGGCGTCGTGACATGGGCGATCATTTCTTGCAGGTCAAGCGGTTGGTCGGATATGCTTATGATCATGGTATAAGAACCTCGGTTAAGAACCTTTGGCGACAAGCCGAATATCAATCAGGAGCCGAAAGCGCGGCGAGTAGCGAATCACCACCTGGTCGCCCAGGCCAAGCCGCTCCCAATCCTGCTGGGTTACATTATAGCTGATTTCTTTACGAGCATCCTTTAAGGCCGGGTTAACGGTCAGGAAACGCAGTTCGTAGTTGGGGTTGCCGCCTTGCCGGTGCTGGTTGCGGGCCACGACCAATCCGCGCAGTTCCTGGGCCGGGCCGGTCAGGTCGCGCAGTGCCATAAAGCTGACCGTCGCGCCTGCCCCTAAAAGTGTGCCGAAAAAAAGCATCGCCGGAAGTGAGCCGGTGACGACCCCTAGCATGATCAAAAAGCCCAGCCCTAGAAAAGCCAGGACCGTGCCGCCCACGAAAATCATACGTCCTATCAGGACACCGTAAGAAGGAATCGGCGCAGGCGGACGCCGTTTTGGACTACGGATCATCTTCTTAACCTCCTCCTACCGGCGGCAAAAAAGCCACTTCATCGCCGGAAGCCAGGGCCGTATTCCGGTCGGCGTAACGCCGGTTGACCATCACCAGGGCAGTCCCGGCCCCGGCAGCCAGGGCGGGATATTCAACGATCAGTTCTTGCAGCAACCCGGCGGCACTCTGGCCGGAGCCAAGCGGCCAATCCAGTTCGCCCTGCCCGACTATTTCCCGAAAGGCCGCAAACAATTTCACCCTGACTTTATCCATTAGCCCTTCCAGAATTGCGAAGCGATAAAGAACAAGTTCGCCGGTCGCTCGGCCATCCGCCGCATCAAATAGGGATACCACTGTGAGCCGTAAGGGATATAAGCCCGCACGTTGTAGCCCTGCCCGACAAGCTTCTTTTGAAGGTCACGGCGGATGCCGTAAAGCATCTGGAACTCGAAACGCTCCGAGCCGATGCCCTCTCTGGTGGTGTACTCTATGGCGTGCTGGATGATTTTCTCGTCGTGAGTCGCCAGGCCGGGATAATTACCCTCGCTCAAAAGGCGTTCCATGCAATCGAGGTAATTTTTATCCACGGCGGCTTTATCCTGATAGGCGACTGTAGCCGGTTCGAGGTAAGCCCCTTTGCACAACCGCACTCGCGCCCCTAACTTGATCATATCCTCGACATCCTGCCCGGTGCGAAGGAGGTAGCTTTGCAACACGACCCCGACGTTATGATGACCATCGGCCCACAGTTCCCGAAAAATGTCCAGAGTGCGCTGAGTATAGTCCGAGCCTTCCATATCGAGGCGGATAAAAAGGTTGTTCTGGGCCTGAGCTTTGTGGATAATCTGGCAAATATTTTGCAGGCACAGATCGTGGTCAATATCCTGGCCGAGCGAACTAAGCTTGACCGAAATATTGGCATCCAGTTTCTCGCGTTCGATAGCTTCTAAAATATCGAGGGCCGCCTGGGTAGCGGCCTGGGCTTCTGCGGGGTTACTGGTATTTTCGCCCAGGTGGTCGAGGCTGGCGTGAATACCAAGCTTATTCATATCGCGGCTGGCCTCTACCGCTTCCTGAACACTTTCACCGGCTACGAAGCGGTGGGCCATTTTGCGTCCCAACCCATTTTTGGTCACGAAACCACGCATGCGTTGGCTTTGCGACAGCTTCAAAATCGGCTCTTTCATGCTCAGGCTTATTCCTGCCACCGTTTAACTCCTTCTTAAGCTCCTTCGGTCTACTCCCCGTAAAAAATTTTTTTCTAGCTTGATTATAACATGAACCAACCTCGAAAGCCTTCCCAGAACCCTTCTGCCCAGGGGAAAAAGTCCAGGAAGGCCGCTTACCCCGCCAATCCTGTCGATCAGAACTGCGGGTAAGCGACCCTCCTGGACTCACATGGCATCTCGTGCTATTCAGGCGCAAAACTGCTTTACCTGAATCAACCCTGTTTGTTGAGCCTGGCGATAGCCGTCTGCAATTCAGCTTTATCCAGGCTGCCGGTTGGCAAAGTAGCCCGTTGCATGTAACGCACTACCCCCTGCCTATCCAGCAGGATCGAACCACTGCGCTGCAAAACCCCCATAGCCTTCTCCAGGCCGTAGCGATGGTAAACCGCCCGATCTTTATCCCCGGCTACTGCGAAGGGCAACTTGAAAGTTTCGACCAAACGTTCGGCCACCTTTTGCTCTCCACCGCCAATTACAATCACCTCAACTCCCTGCGCCTGAAGTTCAGGATATAAGCGAGCAAGCTCCTTGACGTGGTTACGGCAAACCATGCAGTTGAATTCGCGCATGAAATAAAGCAAGACGTTCTTCTGGCCTCGGTAACTCGCCACCTTGACCAGACCTTTGCTCGACTCCAACTCGAACTGAGGCGCGACTTCGCCCTCCTGGACGACTTCTATTGTAGCACTCATTCTGGCAACTCCTTTCTGAGGCAGCACGGCCTCTCTTGAAATAAGTATGTTTGAAACAACAATGTACTAAACTTTAACTTCAGCCTTTTTCAGTACCTGGTTTTGTAACAGAGAAATTTCTCTATCTACTAGAAGGTAGGTAAAGCCTAAAAAATTATGTCTTTTTGATAACATGTGAGATCAAGCGTTCGCAGGCCTGCTCGAAGCGGGCAGCGTCGTTGAAAGCCCGCGCTACCATTAAAGCTCCTTGAATGGTAGATAGAAGTAGACGGGCTTCCAATTCCAGTGGCTGTTCCACCTGCATCATCCCGATTTTCACACCTTGTTCCAAGACACCGGACAACCAGGTTTCTACTTCGCTAAAGAAACCTAGCACTTCGTTACGTACCCCTTCCGGGAGAGTCGGTAGTTCCGCTCCTAACACCCCACACAGGCAAATCAGGTTTTGTTCACGAAGCATCATACTATAACCATTCACAAGCCATTCCAGCTTTTGCCGGGGGTCAGTTGTTTGCTGGTCTACGTGCCTGGTTAACTCACGAACCCTGGCGCGATACCGCACCAGTGCTTCTTTAGCCAAATCGCTTTTGCTGGGGAAGTGGTAATGTATACTAGCTTTACGAATGCCGACTTTCTCGGAAATATCGGCATAACTAAAAGCGTTGTACCCCCGCTCTTGCATCAGCTTCTGGGCTTCCTCAACAATTCGTGTAACAGTATCAACTTGCCTGTCCATAGCCTTAGTCTACCATCTAGTAGGTAGCCTGTCAATAGGCAATTCGAGTAACGTAGACTTATCCGTCACGCTTTACTTCCAGTACAGCCATCATACCGGCATCTTCGTGTTCGGCAATATGACAGTGGAAAACGGTACGCCCGGCGTAATCACGCAATGGAATAGCGATTTGGACACGTTGGCCGGGTAGAAGATTTACGGTGTCGTGCCAGGCCATAAAAGGCTCGGCTTTTCCATCCCGACTGAGTACCTGAAAAGGATAAGAATGCAAGTGAAAGGGATGTTCGATGCTATGTTCGTTGTGCAACTCCCAGATTTCAAGATCACCAAACCTTGCTTCAAAATCCACCCGGCTCATGTCGAAAGCCCGGTTGTTAAGCTGGAACTTACCGAGACCGGCTGTATCAAATACTACCTGACGTCGCACTCTGACCGAGGCCAGGTCGAGCCGTTCGATCTTTGCCAGTTCGGAAGGTAGCGGCGTTTTGAGCAATCTGGCAGGTGCTTCTACTGTCAACAAGGGATTGAGGCCGTCCAGCAGCTTAAAGCTTCCTGTTTCTAGCTGAACCAGCACTTCGGCTCGTTCACCAGGAGCGAGTCTAATCTCGCTTAGAGGCTGGGGCCTTTCGATAAAACCGCCATCGCTAGCAATCAGGTGCATCGTGTGTCCTTCGAGACTGAGACGAAAGAAACGGGCAGTGCTGGCGTTCAGGAGGCGCAAGCGCAAAGTTCCTTTACCGGCTCGTAAAACTGGCCCTAAAGCTCCGTTCACCAGCGTCAAATTACCTTGTTTGCCGCCTATTTCCCAGGGCAAGTGAGGAGCTACTTCGACCCCGGTCAGGCTCATATCTTTTAGTACCAGCACATGTTCTTCGGCAGCCCTCAGTTCGGGCAGGTTGTCTAGCGGCCCTTCTATCACGATAGCTCCTGCCAGGCCGCTAAAGAGTTGCTGACTAACCTGGCCGTGGACGTGCGGATGATACCAGTATGTCCCGGCACTACCGGCTTTTACCTCAAAATTATACTCGGCCACATCGCCAGGATGCCCGTGCCGGAAAGGGTCATCCACTGCAGGCGGGACACGCAGACCGTGCAAATGTAGACTGGTATGTTGATTTAGACCATTGGTGAATTGCAGTTGTATTCGTTCGCCTTCACGCAGCCGCAAAAGCGGGCCGGGAAAGCTACCGTTGTAAGTCAACATCTTTGTCATTACACCACCGACCGACGCGACTGCTTCGGTCGCAGTCAACCTGGCTTTTACCAGGTTCGTTTCGGGTCGTTCCAGAGCCAGTTCTGGTAGCCTCGGTAAAGCTTGCCCCGTAGTATTGGCTAAAAGATTAAACGGCCCAAACACACGCGACCCTACAAATGCTCCGCCTAGAGCTATCGAAGACATTCCCACGAATCGGCGGCGGCTCAATATTTTCATAATTATTTTCTCCCTATTTTATAAAGGTCCTTTTTATTATTTAGCAGAAGCTTTGGTTGATGGCGGAGTAACTGACCGCGCAAGTTTCAGTCCGACCCAGACCAGCCAGATGAGCCAGAGGGCATCACTGATCCCATAAAAACTGCCTAGCAGAGCTTCCCAATTGAAATCGGTGGCTTCAAGTGGAGCCAGGTTCAACCCTAGAACTTTCGCTAACGGTTTAAGAGTGCTTATTTCTAAGCCAAAGGCTGCCAAAAAACCAAACCAACTCAGCCATTTTGGGAAGCCCGGTTTACCTGAATTTTGCAAAGCCATTCCTACAGTCCAGGCGGCCAAAAGCAGCGTTCCAACAAGCTCACCTGTAATCAGAGTGAAAGTGTTAAGAACATCGTAGTTCTGGTTGGCCCCGGCAGCAGCGTTACCGCCACGGCTAAAGGTTTCGGCTATACTCGGCCCAACCAAAGACCAGGCTCCTAAACTTACCAGCCGCGTCAGACCGGCCAGAAGACCCAATCCGGTTAGCCCTATTAAAACCCGATGTCGCTTTGGGCTGGCGAAAGCCTTATAGTATAGAAGCGAAAACACCATCAACAGCAGTCCTGTCAAAGCCAGCAGGCCAAATGTCAGGCTGATCAATAGACTGTTTTGATTAAACAACGGTAAAGCAATCGCTCCGCCTTCGTTCCAAATGCGGGGATAATCGAACACCGACTGCAAAACAAAATAAGCTAGAGCGGCCACAACTGCCAGTGCGGGTAGCAAGCCGCTCGCCGTTTTAATCAAAGTCTGTCGTTTAGTGGTTTCGCCCGTTTGCACCTGCGGAGAGGTGTTATTCGGTTGGAGGACTTCAAAATTTAGCATAATTTTCTCCCTGCCAAAAAAAGCAATAGCAAAGCTAAAGGTGTTTTTTTCACCTTCATCTGTTTTATAAAGCTTCTAGTTGCTGATTAGCTCAGGCCATAAAGATGGTAAGACTTTTCGTTATTCGATCACTTAGCCATCTATCTGCTACTAACAGATGCAATATATGCTAACATTGTTAGTAAGAACTGTCAATAGTTGTAAAGGCTGAATTGTAGTAAAAGTTAAAAATTGCATCTATAGAAAATCCCGTCGCATCTATGACACGACGGGATAGTTCAAAGTTTCCCCAGATTAGACGAACTTAGCCAGGGAGGTTAAATCTGGCCGGACTTGACCCGTTCCCGGTACTGCCGCGCACTTGTCCACAGCAGAGCTACCGAAAGGCCGATAGAGAGCGGGCTAGTAGTGCCCAGCACCTGTGAAGCTTGCTGAGCTTCGGCACTACCTGCCGGGGCTGTTTTGAGCCGTTTGCTCATGATGCGGGTGGCCGCGCCCGCCGAAATAATCAGCAGCACCAGCAAATCGCCAATCCGCGCCCAACGTTTGTAACCGTCAGTCCCTTTGCGACGCAAGTCGTCGGCAAAGAACTTGAAAATATTGGTGAGGGCCAGACCAGCCAGCCCAACGTGTACGACATTGCTGTAAGCTTTGTAGGCCGAGCCGATAGCTTCTTTTTGCTCCTGGCTGGTCGCTTTAGCCTGAGCCGGTTTGATCCCATATTCCTCGAAAAGTGGGCCGCTCACCCAGGCCGTAGTAAACAGGCCCGCCGCTACGTCGCTTAGCTGTCGCGCTGTCTTGTTCATCCTGTCAGTTTCCTTTCTTTAGGCTGATCGTTTTGTCCTTGTTACAAAAAGCACTAAAGCTATTTTACCGCACCGGGCCGATCTTTGCCACTTGCCGGGTTTACATATTTTGGGGTCGGGCGGGGTGTTACCTATTACAATTTCACCAGCGACCAATTCACGGTGTTAAGCGATAATAAGAAAGGCTCTTCCCCAACTTCGCTGTACCTACCCATAAAAATTATACCTTTTAAGCGCTAGCCAATACGCGCTGTTTCAATAAAGTTAGCTTTGCACGACCGTACATACTCCTTTTTATTAACTTCAACCGGTTATTGTGTCCCTCAGTTGGACCATTCGAGAGGGCTAAAGTCAAACCAGCCACTACCGCTGCCTTATCTCTTTGTATGCCTCGTACAAAGCTATGCAATTCCTCAAACAAACTTTCCTTTACCTCGGCCATCCATCCTTCTAATTCCTCCCCCTTACGCTGCCACACCATCTCCATAAATCTCTGGACTACTTCATAGACCTTATTTACTTCTACGCTGGCTTCCCGCAATAACCGCAACTTCTCAGCTTCTTCCTCGCTCAACTTGGTGGCCTTTCGTATGAACCACCACACTGCTTTTCGGGCCTTTAGCCTAGAGAGTGGCGAGGCCGGTGGCAAATCAATTGGTTGCCCTTGGTTATCTCGTAAGTGTTGCAAAAACCGCTGCACCATTCGTTCACTACCCTTAAAACCCTGGGCCATTATTTCCTCCCATAACTTATGTCCATCGTGGATGCCGTCTTGCCAGCGTTTTAGAACATAACCAGCATATATGAAGGACCCAGTTGTCAATACTTTTGGGCCACCAATTTTTAAGTAATAATCCTTTCTTTATAATTACCACTTTTTATGACAATAGTGTTGCCACCAGGGTGGACCCATTGCTTCAACACAACTGACCCTTTATTTTAAGTGATTTTTTTGCTTTGCCCTAAACACTTAAAATAATCTTGACGAGGTGAAGGACTACCAGCAACTTTAATTACTCAAGCGCACCTCGCCCTGATAAAATTGAGCCGGAGTGTGATACTCTAGCGACTGGTGCAAGCGGGTTGAATTGTAAAATTCGATGTATTCCGCTATGCCTGCTCTTGCCGCTTTTGGGCTTTCGTAATCACGTAAATATACATTCTCCCACTTTAAACTTCGCCAAAACCGTTCGGTAAAGATGTTGTCTAGCGCACGCCCTTTCCCATCCATACTCACCTGCGCTCCGGCGGCTAAGACTAACTCGGTATATTGGGGGCTGGTACGCCCCTTTGGGGTGTGACTCCCCTGGTCGCTGTTGAAAATTAGCGGACAAGCTTTCGCCAAGGCTTGCTCCACCGTTCGCAGCACAAAGCCAATTTCCAAACTCTGGTCTAATTCCCAGCCTACAATGTAGCGACACCCAGAGGGTACCCGCCAATCTATAATCGCGACCAGGTACATCCAGCCGCCGCGCAGTCGGATGTAGGTTAGGTCGGTTCCCCAGATGTGGTTCGGGTAGCTGGCCGTCACCCCATCCAACAAATAAGGGTAAAGGC
>JBBRBE010000125.1:0-18477 GCA_038206175.1 Chloroflexia bacterium | reverse complement strand
CTTTAGCGGTGGAATGTTGCAACGGGTTCAAATCTCAAAGGCTCTTTCCAGCCGCCCGGCCCTGCTACTGCTGGACGAAGTAACCAGCGGGCTGGACGTTTCGGTGCAGGCTCGCGTGCTGGATTTGATCAAACGGCTGCAATGGGAGCTAAAAATCACGATGCTGCTAGTTTCGCACGACCTGGGAGTAATCAAGCAGCTTGCCAGTCGCACGCTGGTAATGAAAAACGGGCGGATCGTCGAAAGCGGCCTGACCGACCAGATTTTAGAAGACCCGCAGCACAGTTATACCCAATTGCTGGTATCTTCGGCCCTGTAAAAACTAGAAATCGAGCAAGGCTAAGTTTGGAAGAGAAATCCAGACTTTTGTAATTTATCAGGGTTTTATCTCAAGCTTTTATTTAAGGAAACGCTAAAAATGACCCAGACGAATTCCAGTTCACCTCTGCTGCGGGTAACTGACCTGAAAAAGCAGTTTCACCTGCACTTGCTGGATGGCCGCATAATCGAGCCTTTCGACCGGATTTCTTTCGAGGCTTATAGCGGTCAACTCTTGATGATCGGCGGCAAAAGCGGGGCGGGCAAAACAACCGTACTGAAGTGTGTGTACCGCACCTATCTTGCCAGTGGCGGCGAAATCATGTACGACTCGGCCTCTTTCGGCCCGCTCGACCTGGCAAAGGCCAGCGAGGAAACTATCTTGCAGTTGCGCGAACGGGAGATTGGCTATTGCTCTCAATTCTTGAAGGTGCTGCCGCGTGTTCCGGCCCTGTCGGTGGCGGCGGAACCGCTTTTGCGGCAGGGTGTGCCGTCGGAAGCGGCCCACGCGGAGGCGGCCCGGTGGCTGGCCCGCCTGGGCATTGAAGAAAGTCGCTGGCGGGCCTACCCGGTCACTTTTAGCGGCGGCGAACAGCAACGCCTCAACGTCGCCCGCGCCTTTATTGCCGCGCCCCGTCTCCTGCTCCTGGACGAACCGACGGCCAGCCTCGATCTACGCTCGAAAGAGATTGTGCTGGAAATGATCGCCCAGGCCAAGACCAAAGGCGTCGCCATCATCACCGTTTCGCACGATGCAGCAAGCCTTAAAGGGCTGACCGACCAGACCTATTCGTTTTAAGAATAAGCCGCTTTTATCGTTAAGAAAGTACACTCTAACGATCTTTGCCTTTCCAAAGGAGTCCAAAATATGCAGCCGACAAACGAAGAGATTGCCGTGTTATTAGAACGAGGCCAGGCTCTCGATTACGATCAGGAAGCAGTCAGCCAGCTTGAACACGCCCTGCAATGCGCCACCCTCGCCCAAAACGAGGGTCAGCCGTCCGAGCTGATCCTGGCCGCGCTGTTGCACGACCTGGGCCACCTGATCGGCGACGAGGCTCTGGCCGGGCCAGAGGTAGCGGTAGACTACCGCCACGAGGTGCGCGGCTGGCAGTTCTTGCAGGGTCGGTTTGGCCCTGGCGTAACCGAACCGATCCGCCTGCACGTTCCGGCCAAGCGATACCTGTGCCGGGCCGAGGCGGGTTACTGGGAGAGCCTTTCGCCCGCCTCGAAGCGCAGCCTGGAATTGCAGGGTGGTATTTTCTCCGCTCAGGAAGCGGCGGAATTTATTGCTCAACCTTATGCGCCGGAAGCAGTGCAGGTGCGACGCTGGGATGACCGGGCGAAAGTAGCCCACCTGCCGACGCCGGGCCTGGATCATTTTTTGCCTTTGCTGCAAGTCTGCTCCCTGACCCTGGCCTGATCTGATATTTAGGATAGAGAAGAAGGTGACGATTTAATGCAAACTTTGATCACGGACGCAACCCTGGTATTGCCCGACCGCTTGATAGAGGCAGGTTGGCTTTTAATCGAGGATGGACGAATCGCCGGGCTGGGCGATTCGTCCTCTGAACCGGCCCCCGGCCTGGTACGCTGGGTGGATGCGGGCGGCAGTTTTGTTCTGCCCGGCCTGATTGACCTGCATTGCGATAGCATCGAGCGGTTGGTGGAACCCCGCCCGAATGTGAGCTTTGAAATTGGCCTCGCCCTGGCCGAAGTGGATCGCCGCCTGGCCGGGTGTGGTATTACGACTGAATTTCACGCCATTTCGCTGGACGACCACGAATTTGGCGTGCGCTCGGTCGAGTTTGCCCGTGATCTGGCAATGGCAATTCAGGCCCACCCCGACAGCTTGATCCGCCACCAGATTCACGCCCGCTACGAAGTTACCAGCGAACGAGGGTTTCGTACCGTCCAGGAGATGATCGCCGGGCGCGAGATGCGCCTGGTTTCGCTGATGGATCATAGCCCCGGTCAGGGCCAGTACGCCAGCGAAGAAGCTTACCGCAACTACGTCAAGCGCACCGCCAGTATGAGCGACGCCGATATTGACGCTTTGCTGGAACTCAAGCGAAGGCAGCAGGCCGGAGTCCCGGCCCGAATCGAGGAAGTCTCGCGGCAGGTGCGCGAGGCCGGGTTAGCTCTGGCGACTCACGACGACGACAGCGCGGATAAGGTGTCCGCCTGGCCGCGCCTGGGTGTAACGGTGATTGAATTTCCCACCACCCTGCCCGCCGCCCAACGCGCTCACGACCTGGGCCTGGCCGTCTGTATGGGTGCGCCAAACGTCTTGCGGGGTAAATCCAGTGGCGGCAATCTGAGTGCGCTGGCTTCGATTCAGGCCGGGCTGTGCGACGTGCTGTGTGCCGACTACTACCCTTCGTCCATGCTGACGGCTACCTTCAGGCTGGCAAGCATGCATGGTCTGAGCCTGCCCCAGGCTGTCCGCATGGTCACGCTCAATCCGGCCAGAGCCGTCGGGCTGGATGACGAATTTGGGTCGCTGGAAGTAGGCAAACAGGCCGATCTGGTGATCGTAGATTTGCCCCAACCTCACCTGCCGCGGGTTCAGCGACTTTTCGTAGGTGGGCAGGAACGCATGACGCTGAGCTAGTAAAGCTGGAATCGCAAAACCGTTAGAACGCTAAAACCCGGCTCAGATGCACCTTTGAGCCGGGTTTTGGCGTTTTCAGGACTTTTAAGCCGCTATTTAGTCTTTTTTTGGCTCGAAATCCGGGCTGTAGGGTTTGCCCTGTAATTCGTTGACCAACCCGACCGCGCTATTGATCGCCCCATCAATACCCTTGAAAAGCTTTTCGCGCTCTTCTGCCGAAAGCGACAGGATGTAAATCGTACCGCCGGAGATTGCTCCTAGCACGAGACCTGTCCCAAATCGTCGCTCTTTCCTGGGTTTGGCGGCGTGACGGCCTTCCTCAAAATCTTCCGGCGTGATCATACCAGCCTGGAGTTCTTGCTCCAATTCGCGTTTTTCGCGCCGACCGCGCAAGGCCCGAAAGACTTGCTGCCCGCCCAACCCGGCAACTCCCAGGCCCAACTTTTGCAGGTCTACGACGTAATTTCCGACCCCAATTCCGCCTGGCTTGCCTTCTTCCCGGCTACGCAAGCTGTTCGCTACCACGCCGCCGACTTCGATCAACAGCCCCAGGTTTATTCCACCACCCGACTTTGCCATTCTCTTGCTTCCTCTCCTTGAAATTAAAATCCAAATTCAAATTGAAAGAATTTAGCCTTTTTCATTCTCGACCGGCTTGCCGCTTTGCGCGTCAATCCGCAAGCGCACAACATCTTCACCTTTGTAAAAGAGCAAGTCGAAGGCCAGTGGTTCGCCTTCTTTAGCCGAACGTGCCAGGCGAGTTCCAACCGGGCGGTCGCTGGCGGTGCCGCCGTTTTGCCGGGCCACCTGCATAAGCTGATCCGTATCAATCAGGCTACCGATTTCAGGTAACTTACGGCCTCCCAGAAGAACCGTGCGGTCTTTGGGCAGGCTATCCTCGATTGATTTAGCGACGGTGGCCTTGCCGGTCGCATCGCTGGAAACGAGCCAGAAGGCGTGTTTGGTGGTCGAAGGTGAAAGCGTCTCGAAAAACCAGCCCTGCGACCGGCCTTCCGGGTCAATCCCTATCGGGCTATCCGGCGGGTTCGAGATCGAAATATAGACGGCATCGGCTTGCCAGGTTTTAACTTGCGGCTCTAACTGCGCGAAGGCTTTTTTCATGGTGAGGCCGCCTGCTCCCACTGTCGCCGTCGTGGAAGGTACGGTTGTGTTGGTTGGAGAGGTCGGGCCAACCGCAGTTGGAACCGTCCCGCCGGTCGGCTGGGCCGTAACGCTGGCGGTTGCGGCAGAGGTGGCGACAGGGGCGGTCGGGCTGATTGAGCCAGGAGTCGCCGTCGCCGCATCGCCACAGGCGGCCAGCAAGCCCACCAGCAGCAAACTCAGCCCACTTAGCAACCTAAATTTTGATTTCAAGCTAATATTAAGCCTCCCAATCAGCATTATAACCCGGCCCGCTCTTTCTAACAAACTCACTCTGGTCTGTTCTGCAAAAACAGGTGAGCAATTTTTTACCATTGCTCACCTGTTTTGGCTTAATCCAGAACCTGAAATAAAATTTACTTGTTACCTTTCATCAGGGCGTCCCAGCGATAGTCTACCTTCTGCGGTTTGGTCTTGCCGGTGGCGTACTCGATCACCAGGTCGCTCATGTGGTCAAGCACCCAGTCGAAATGATACTGACCGAGGCTCCAGAAATCAAAGTCGGGGGCCGGGTTCAGGAAATCAATCGCGTAAGGAATACCGTCCCGCATGGCAAATTCAAGCGTGTTCATGTCGTAACTGAGGGCTTCGCATAGCTTGATGCAGTCTCCCTCGACGCGTTTGGCAAGTTCCGGCGTGAGGTAGGTTGAATCTTCGTGATAGCGGCGTTCACCTGGATCGTAGCGCATAATCAGCACGTCTTTGCGGCCAAAGCAAAAGCAGCGCACGTACTGATCGAACTCGATGCCTTCTTGCAGCACCATTGTCAGTTCGCCCGTCTGATTATAAGCTTCCCACAACTCTTCTTTAGAGTTAACCTTGAAAACGTTCTTCCAGCCCCCGCCAACTGCCGGTTTGAGGAAAGCCGGTAGGCCGGTATAGGCCAGCAGGTCGTCCCAGGGCAAAGGCTCTTGCAGGTTACGCAGCGATTCGCTCACGACGCCCTGAATGTAGGAATGGTTGGGCAGTACAACCGTCTTTGGGTGGGCAACTCCCAGCCGATGGGCAATCGTGGCCTCGATGTACTTGTCGTCTGCCGTCCACCAGAAGGGGTTGTTGATTACAATCGCACCTTGCACTACGGCGTTTTTAAGATAACTGCGGTAGTAAGGGATTTCGTGTGAAATGCGGTCTATGATCACCTTGTATTCGCATGGCTCGTCCATTTTCGAGCCGCCCAGCTTCACAAATTCGGCTACTACTCCGGCGTCGCGCTCGTTCACCCGGTCTATAAAAGTCTGAGGGAAAGTGCCTTCCCGCCCGACGAGCAGGCCGACTTTCACCGTTTCTTTAGGGCCGGAGGATTTGGTGACGCCCCGCACGGCATTGACCATTTTTTCCACAATTTCGGACATTCTCGCTCATTCTCCTTGAATATTTGCTCGTTTCTTTCGTTTCTTCTCTGCCGAGTGTTATATTTCTACACGAACTTACGAATCTGCCGGAACCAATCCGGCCAGTCGTGGGTAAAATCCTCCCAGACTTCGATTGTGTTGCCGATGCCTTTCGAGTTGAGCAGGTCGTGCAACTGCTGGGTTTCGGTGCGGCAAGTCCCCAGGTCGCCCTGGCCGGTCAGGAGATAGATTTGCTGTTGCCGAAGCTGCCACAGGTATTCGCCTTCTTGAATTCCGCCGATAAAATCCATCGGTGAGTTGTAGTAAACATTCTCGTCGAAGTAGCCGCCCAGGTAGTTGTGCATGTTATAGCGGCCACTCATAGCGACCAGTTTGTGGACGCTGGCAGGATGGCGCAAAGCAAAGTTGGCCGCCTGATAAGCTCCGAAGCTACATCCGGTGCTAATAATGTAGCCGTTGGAATTGCGACTGCCCATAAAAGGCCGTACTTCGTCGTGCAGATAGCGGTCGTAGGCCATGTGTCGTCCGATCCGCCACTGCGGAGACGCGCCCCAGTTGTACCAGCTTTCCGAATCTACGCTATCCACGCAATAAAGCTGGATTGTACCGGCGTCCAGTTTGTCGCTCAGCGCGTTGACCATGCCCATGCCCTCGGCTTCGTAGAAGCGACCCTGCGAAGTAGGGAACATCAAGACGGGTGCGCCACTATGTCCGTAAACCAGTAGCTCCATATCGCGCCCCAGCGAGGGAGCGTACCATTTCACATATTCTCGGTACAAAAGTTGTTTCCTCGTTCCTGCTCGACCAAAAATCTACCACAAATTACACTCACCACACATTAATATAGCTGGCAAGTTATAACATTGTGAGGCTGGATTGTCAATTTATGGATCAGGATAGCCCGGACGATTGCAAAGTCGGGTTCTGGCCTCTGTCACGTCCTGTCCTTGTCATGCCCTGTCCTTGCCCGCTTATGCCCTCTCTTGAAGTGTCATTCTGAGCGTAGCGAAGAATCTTCTTGAGCTACCTCGATCTTGCTTAGTCAAGAAGATTCTTCGCTACGCTCACACCCGTAGGGCGTGACATGGCGAGACCGGGCGAGAAAGGACAGGCCAGAACCGGACTTTGCAATCGCCCTTGTCAGGATAGCCCGGCTGAACGGGCCAGACTTTGAAATCTAAGAGGGTATTTTAGCTTTTGAGACCGTCCGCGATCATTCGGGCATAGAGTTTAGCTCCGTCCGGCGAAGGGTGAAAGCCGTCGTTGAGGAAGAATTCAGGATGCTTGTTGCTGGACGAACGCCAATCTATCAGCATTGCGTTTGGATAACGCTTGACCCCTCTCGCCAGAACCTCGTTATTGTAGCGTTCCCACTGGCGCGGAACTCGCAAGTTTATAATCTCGACTCGTCGCACGCTTTTCAAAGGTTTGAGGAGTGAGTCGAACTGTTCGTCGTTGATACCACCGTTACTGCCGAGGTGGATTATCACGCTATCGCCCAACCTGCCTTTATCCTTGTAAGATTGAATCACGGCGGCCCCCAGCGATAGGTGACGCCCTACTTCGGCGTCTACCTCGATGTCTGGAAGGGCTTCTTTAAGCTGCGGGGCGGCCCGGAGCATCACCGAGTCGCCGATAGCGAGGACGCGGATCGGGGTGGGTGGAGGCGTCGCGGTTGGGGCCGGGGCCGGAGTGGGCAGGGCAGTTGGAGCCAGGGCAACCGTTTCGGCGGGTTCATTCGGCGCAGCCGTTTCGACGGGTTCATTCGGCGCAACCGCAGGCGTCGGCGACAGGTCGGGCGTATTGAGGGCAACCGCGGCGGGAGAAGCCAGGAGCGAATTATCGGTGGAGTTGGTTTGCCCGGTCGAGCGGGCAGCTAGAGGGTTAGCCGGGTTATCGGCGAACGACGGGGCGGCGGGTAGCGGAGCCGTCACTACGGCCAGGCCCAGCACGATCCCCGCTCCGCCTAGCAGCACGGCCAGCCCACCGCCGAGCAGGGCCAGTCGTTGCCGTTCGCTACCCTGCGCCGTTCGCACTCGCGTCCACAGCCGACCGAGCGCACCTCGGCGCACCGGCATTTCGATCAGGCGGTAAGAAAGTTCGGCCAGTAGCCCGGTCAGGCCCAGCCGCAAGGCCAGTAGCGGCAGACCGTCCAGGGCCAGATCGAGTTCGGGCCGGGTAAGCTGAAAGATCGGCCAGTGCCACAGATAAAGCCCATACGAGCGTAGTCCAACCCAGCGTACAGGCGGCAGAGCCAGCATTTTCGCAAAAAGATTTGGCCGTGGATGCACCGCGACGGCAATCATTGCGGCAGTCGCCAGGGAAACCCCCGTCAGGCCACCCCGGTAGAGCAGAGGTTGGAACTGGTCGAGCTGGCTAAAAGCCCAGAGCAGGAGGCCAAAGGCCCCGAACCCGGCCAGTGTTAGCGTGTGCGCTGCGTACCGGCCTGACCTGCGCGGGCGCAACCAGGGCATCCAGCAAAAAGCCAGGGCCGCCCCGATTAGAAGCCCGGCGGCTCGCGTATCTGTACCGTAATAAATCCGGGATGGGTCGCTGTCCGGGCGGTAGAGGCCGATCATCAGGGCGGTCGAAGCGACGATTCCGGCCAGAACTGCCAGTAATACCCGGTATCGCCAGAGCCTCACCCCGGCCACGAAAAGAAGCGGCCAGAGCAGGTAGAACTGTTCCTCGACCGAAAGCGACCACAAATGTTGCAGCAGGGGCGGTCGCCCGACCGTCTCGAAGTAAGATTTCTGGTCGAAGATCAAAAACCAGTTGGTGACGTACCCCAATGCGGCCAGCACGTCGCCCCGCAACCCGGCTACTTCTTCCGGCAGGAACACTACCGAAAAAACCAGCGTAAATATTAGCAGCCCAAATAAGGCGGGCAGCAACCGGCGGGCGCGTCTCAACCAGAAAGCCTTTAAGTCAAGCCGTCCTTTTTGACACCATTCGACGATCAAGAGAGCGGTAATCAGGTAGCCACTGATTACAAAGAAAACTTCGACCCCTAGAAAGCCGCCTGGCAACAGGCTCACTTCGGCGTGGTAAAGCAAAACCGCCAGAACTGCGATAGCCCGCAATCCGTCCAGGGCAGGCAGGTGAGGCAGCCAGACGCCCCCAGCCTTCGCTTGTTCGGTTTCTTCTGTCTCCCGACGAGTTTGTAGCTGCATTTTAGCACGTATTTTTCTAAAAAGTTAGGAGCCTGGGTCACATCTTAGCAGCCTGTAGCCTCTCCTGTCAAGCTGCTTTTGAGGCTAAATCAGGCTAAACGGAACCCCTTTCAGTTAGCTCTGGCTCTGCACAATCAGCTCTAACGCCTGAACCTGGGGCGGGTAGGAGGTAGCGATTTGAGGTTCCAAAATGAGTTGCACTTTCTGCCCAATTTTTAAGAAGCTGCTGGGAACCGGCAGGCGGCTGCCGTCTTTCTCCTCCAGCAAGCGCGTCCGGGCAGTGAAATTTACACTTATGCGGTCGACTATTTTGTACGGCTTGTCCTCTTCGACCAGAACGCCGGTTGGACTTACCTGCAACAACCGGCCTTTAATCTCAACTGTGGCGGCATAATTTGAGGTTGGGGTTGGCCCGGAAACGGTAATATACATTTGCGGAGCGACATAGGTAATCCTGGCAGAAGCAGTTTGCGTCTGACTTAAAACGGCGGGTGGCAAGACAGTGGGTAAATTGTTACCGGGAACCGGAGTCCGCCCCGGAATAGTAAAGAGCGTTCCAACCTCGGCCGTACCAGGGGCCGCCGTCGGGACAACATAGGTGACAATGCCCGGATTAGTGGCGGTGGGCTGATTGAGCGTTGGTGCTGTCCCAACAGCGGCAGGTACAGGTTTGTTAGTGTCTCCGCAAGCCGCCAGGGTCAAGGCCAATATTGTAAAGCTTACCCCTAGCCGGAGCCACCCCCAGGACTTTTTCCTTGTCCGCATAAGACTACCTTTCTTTCGGTAAACAGCTTCGGTAAAACAGCTTCGGTTTTTGCCCTTGTACTAAAGATAAAACGCGACTGGAAGGCTAAAAATTACGCCCTGAACGAAGCAATAAAGTTCGATCCGACCCTGACCTGCGCTTTGTAGTATAATAGGAGCCGGAAACAAAAGAAAAAAGGAGTTTTTGAACCTGGTATGTTGTATGATCGAGCTAAGATTTTTGTAAAAGCGGGCGATGGCGGCAATGGATCGGCCTCGTTCCGCCGCGAGAAGTTTATTCCTTTTGGCGGGCCAGACGGTGGCGATGGCGGGCGTGGAGGATCGGTTTACCTTCAGGTAGACCCTGGCCTCAACACCCTGTTGCCTTTTAAGTTTAAGACCCGTTTCAACGGCGAGTCCGGTGGCCCAGGGCGCAAACAGCAGATGCACGGAGCCGCCGGGGAAGACCTTTTTATCAAAGTGCCGCCTGGCACAGTTTTTTATACCGAACCAAACCCGGATAACCCCGACGAGCCGCCTCTGCAAGGCGACCTGACCGAACCAGGCCAGTCAATTATGATTGCCCGCGCCGGGCGAGGTGGCCTGGGCAATACTCACTTTAAAACCAGCACTCACCAGGCTCCTAAGTTTGCCCAGAAAGGCGAACCGGGCGAAGAACGCTGGTTGCGCCTCGAACTCAAGCTAATTGCAGATGTTGGCTTGATCGGTTTTCCTAATGCGGGCAAGAGCAGTTTGCTGACGGCGGTGACGGCGGCAACCCCAAAGATTGCCGATTATCCTTTCACGACCCTGGAACCGAACCTGGGCGTGGTAAAAATAGACCTCGATACCGCTTTCGTGCTGGCCGATATTCCAGGGCTGATCGAGGGAGCCTCGCAGGGCGTCGGGTTGGGCCACGAGTTTTTGCGGCATGTCGAGCGCACCCGTTTGTTGCTGCACGTGCTGGACGGTAGTGGTCAATCCACCCGCGACCCAATCAAAGATTACGAGCAAATCAACCACGAACTGGCCGAATACCGGCCTGAACTGGCCGATAAGCCTCAGATGATCGTGATCAATAAGATTGATATGCCCGAAACGCAGGAGAACCTGGCCCGTCTGAGAAAATATTTTAAGGCCAAAGACCTCGAAATATTTGAAATCTCAGCCATTGGTATGCTCGGTACAGACGCGTTGATGAAGCGGGTAGCGGCAAAACTAGCCGAACTTCCTCCGCCCAGCCCTCTGGTCGGGATCGCGGCAGACGAAACGCCAGTCCTGAAACCGGCGACCCTGGACGACGACGCTTTCCAGGTCTTTAAGAAAGAAGACGGCAGTTTCCGGGTACGCGGTCGGCGGATCGAACGCGTGGTGGCTATGACCGACCTGGAAAACGAAGAAGCCCTCGAACGCCTCCAAACCACTTTCGACCGCACCGGAGTTAGCCGGGCTTTAGAGCAGGTTGGCGTTAAAGGCGGCGATATGGTGCAGTTTGGGCGGGTTGACCTGGAATGGCAAGAGGAGTGGTAGAAAAGGAGTAATGCTAGTGCAGGGGCAGACAAACGGCTACGGGGTGATCTGGGATGTGGATGGGACGCTTTTGGACTCGGCTCAGATGCACTACGAAGCCTGGGTCGCACTGGCAAAGGAGCTTGAGAAGCCTTTCACCCGCGCCGATTTCACGGCCACCTTTGGACGACGCAACCCGGAGATTATCCGGGAACTTTTCGGAATGGCCTATTCCGATCAGGAAGTAGCCGACATGGGCTTTCGCAAGGAAGAGTTCTATCGAGCGGCGGCGCGGCAGGGGGTGCAGCTTTTGCCGGGAGTGAAGACGCTTCTGGAAGAATTAAAGGCGGAAGGCTACCGGCAGGCCGTCGGGTCGAGTGCGCCCCGGCAGAACCTCGATTTGCTGCTGGATTTGACCGACGTAGCTTCTTTCTTCGAGACAGTTGTCGCAATGGAAGACACTCAGCGCGGTAAGCCCGATCCGCAGGTCTTTCAGGTTGCCGCCGAGCGGTTGGGCCTGACACCTGCCCGGTGCCTGGTTCTGGAAGACGCTGTGGCCGGAGTGCAAGCGGCAAAGGCGGGCGGCATGAAGTGCATCGCGGTCACTTTTGTCGGTCATCATCCTGTCGCCAGCTTGAAAGAGGCCGGAGCTAACCGGGTAGTCAGCACTCTGGAAGAAGTATCGGCCCGCACTATCGAGCAAATTCTGGAAGGATGAAAGGTTAGAACTAGCGATGTCTTCCGAGGGCACTGTGCCTGAACAGGCTCCCAGCGTTAACACGCGGGCGGTCGGTGAGTGGGGTGGACGCGTAACGGCCAACGTCGAGCGAGTGATTGTAGGCAAACGCCCGGTGATCGCAATGATGCTGGTGGCACTCCTGGCCGAAGGGCATGTGCTGTTGCAGGATGTACCGGGTGTGGGCAAAACCATGCTGGCACGGGCGTTAGCTCGTTCGATTGGCGGAGAGTTTCACCGGGTGCAGTTTACGCCCGACCTGTTGCCCAACGATGTGATCGGCATTTCGATCTACAACCAGCGCAATACCGAATTCGAGTTCCACCCCGGCCCGGTCTTTAGCAACATTTTGCTGGCCGACGAAATCAACCGGGCTACCCCGCGCACCCAGTCGGCCTTGCTGGAAGCGATGGCCGAGGGGCAGGTTTCGGTGGATGGCAACGCCCGCCGCTTGACCCGGCCTTTTATGGTAATGGCGACCCAGAACCCGGTCGAGTACGAAGGGACTTTTCCTTTGCCGGAAGCCCAGCTAGACCGTTTCATGCTTAAAATTCAGATGGGCTACCCCGGCCCACAGGACGAGCGGCAGATGATCCGCAGCCAGCAAGCTCGTCACCCGATTGAAAGCCTTGAAATTGTTTCGTCGCCCGCCGAGTTGATCAGCTTTCAGAATATGGTGGGCCGGGTACACATCGAAGATAGTCTGCTCGACTATATCATCAGTCTGGTCGGAGCCACCCGTCGCCATCCAGATTTGGCGTTAGGGGCCAGCCCGCGTAGTACGCTCGCTCTGACTCGTTGCGCTCAGGCCCGCGCCATTTTAGCAGGCCGGGACTTTGTATTACCTGATGACGTTAAAGCTCTGGCCGTGTCGGTAATCTCGCACCGGCTGATCGTTCGCAGCGAAAGCATTTTGCGCGGGCGGCAAGCCGAAAATATCGTAGCCGACCTGCTTAATTCGGTGCCAGTGCCGGTCGAAGCGGCCCTCGGTTAAAAACCGCTTGAGCCTAAGATTAGCCAGAAGGCCGCTTTTCTCAGTCTATTTCTGATTACTCTCAAAGATTTCAGCTATGCGAAACTTCATTTTTCTTGGCCTGTTTTTAGTCGTGATCGGGCTGTTTTTCAAGCAAGAACTGGCGGTTGGACTGGGCTGGGTGCTGCTGGCTGCCTGCCTTTTAAGCCTGTTATGGCAGTGGCGAGTGCTGCGGGCAATCAAGGTGCGGCGCGAGATGGCCGACCACGCTTTCCTGGACGATCTCGTGCCGGTGAAGCTAACCGTCAGCAATAGTAGTCGCCTGCCCTTGCCCTGGCTAACCCTGCGCGAGGCCATCCCCGCCGACCTGCCGCTGGCTCCAGATTCGTCGCGCCCGAACTGGCTTCTAAATTTGCGCAGCCGGGAGCAATCGCATTTTAGCTATACGCTCTGGTGTAAAACCCGTGGGCGTTACACCGTAGGGCCAGCCGAAGGCGCGGCAGGTGTGATTTTGGAGCCGGGCAACGACCCGGTAGGCGAACGGCTTAGCTGGCCCGAACTCAATCATCTGACAGTTTATCCTCAGATCGTACCCCTGGAACAACTTGGACTGCCGAGCCGTTTGCCGCTAGGCAACCTCAAAACGCGCCAGCCTCTCCTGTCCGACCCTAGCCGGATTGCCGGTATCCGCGATTACCAGCCCGGCGACGATCCCCGCCATATTGATTGGCGTAGTTCGGCCCGGCTTAATACTCTGCAAATCAAGCAATTCGAGCGCAGCCGCCAGATGCCTCTGGCAATTCTGCTGGATATGAAACTGCTGGATTACCAGTACGCCCGTCGCATAGATAGCGAGGTTTCGATTGTAGTGGCGGCGTCGCTGGCGAACCGGGCTAACCAGTTGCGCCAGCCTTTTGGCCTTTACTCTAACGGCTTCGACCCGTTTTTTCGCTCTTATCAGGAATTGCTCCAAATAATTGCCACCGAACCCGGCCCGGCTATCGGCCCTCGCCAGGGCGACGCCCACCTGACTCACATTCTCGATAAGCTGGCCGGACTACAAGCTCGCCAGGAAGCCCCCCCGCTCGAAAGCCTGATCAGCCACTGGACAAGCGGGCTGGCCTGGGGTGCGACCGTCGTGATTGTGGCTCTGGAACCAACTCAGGGCATTGTAGGTGAAATGTTGCGACTACGGAAGGGCGGTTACAGCCCGGTCGGGATTTTCACCGGCCAGTCGGCCATGTACCGGGCGACCCGGCAATACCACCCGGCCCAGTTGCGCGACCTCGGCCTGACGGTTTTCGAGGTCAGCCGGGCCTCAGACCTCAATGTAATACTCCACTAACACCACAGGCTACAAGTTAAGGTTTTGATGAGCTGGTCAAGTACCAGAACGGCGGATTTAAGCCTGGTGTCGGTTGTAGACCCTGGCCTTGACGCCCGAAACCTGTGTGCGGCCAAGACCGCCCTGGAATGCAGCTAGTGGCCCGCTTGGGCAATCGGTTTTAAACCGACATTTATAGCTCAGCCCGGAATTGCCCAAGAGGGCCACTAGCTGCATTCCAGGGCGGTCGAACGTCTAGTAAATTTGAAATTTTCTGCACAACCTTAACTTGTAGGTAATGCCTTAAGTTGTAATCTATGCACTAACACCAGAACCCAGGCCACTTCTAACTGAATACCGGCTTCTGAACGCGGTCAAAATTGAACTTTAGAAAGGATTGGACAGCCCTAGAACGAAAAGAACCCCAACAGGTAGCACCAAAGTCAGTTGCCGCTCGTTATAAAAGAATGAACTTGAGTAACACAACCAAAAAAAGTAACCCACAAGTTGCGCGACTGAACCTGCTTTTGTTAAGCTGGCTACTCGCCTCGCTGGGAACGCTCGGTGGATGGGCCGGGTCTGGGGCGGTGCAGGCTGCCGTCCCGGTCGAAGCCAGGGCTAATTTCCCGATGGGCGTGGACATATCGGGCATCGTACCCCGGTTGGCCGAGCCGGAAGGCGAAGGCTTAGCCGATAAACTGGTCGAGCTAGGGGTAAGCTGGGTGCGCTTCGAGTTTTTCGTCACCGACCCGGCCAGTTTGGAGCGGTACGACCGGGCGATTATTCGGCTACGGGTGCGCGGCCTGAAAATCATGCCAGTCCTGATTGACCCGTTCGTTACCTGCCGACCTGACCCACGGGAGCAAGACCTGGCCGTATTTGCCCAATGGGTCCGCCAGGTCTACCTCAAAGGCTGCGACGAAAAAGGGCCGGGCAGGGTTCATCGGCTGGGTTTCGATGAACTGACCGACCGCTACCCTTTTATCACCCACTGGCAACTCTGGAACGAGCCGAACGTGTGCGGTTTTATGCCCACCGATCCCGGCTTATGCGGTTACGGCCTGTGGCGTAAAAATGGCGTGGGCGGCGAACGGGCCGGACTGCGCTGGGGAATGCAAAAGTTTGGGACACTGCTGGCGACGGTCTACGCCGAACGCCGCCACAAAGAGGTCAAACTCGTAACGGGTGGAATTCTTAACGCCTATAATTGCTCCGAGCAGTACGGTTCGTGCGACACTTCCGGCCCGGCAGACTGTTACGCCCTGACTCCCTGGGAAAAATACGGTTGCGACGCGGGCGTAAACCTCCTGGTCAACGCTCCGCCCGTCCAGAAATTCCGGCGCGAAAACGGGCGGTGGCCCTTCGACATTCTGGGGTTACACCCCTATCAGCCTGCGGCCTGGGATCGGGGGTACGTACCGCCTTCGACCTATCTAACCCGTGATATAAGCCGCTACGTGCGCCGCTTTGTGGACGCCAGTTACCCGATCTGGATTACCGAGTGGAGCTACGACCTCGCCAGCAACACCAATCAGCCTCCGCCCTGTCGCTATCCTGTCCGCGCCACCACGCCGTCCGGTTGCGAAGGCAACATTGCTGCGCTCTTGCAGGATGGGCTGGCCGGTCTGAACGCCCGGCCCGACCTCAACGTTGGGGCTTTCTTCTGGTTTAACTTCGCCGATGTAGGCCCGACCCTGCAAACCGGGCTGCTGGATCAAAACTTTCGCGCCCGCCCAGGTTGGTCAATCTTCCAGGCGGCAGCCCAACCTCTAGGGATGCTTTCGCGCCAGCAAGCCCAGTTCGAGCTTTTGCAAAGGGCCGTCAACAGGTTCTGGCCGGACTTTTTGAGATAAAAACAAAGATTAGTCGTTTGCCAGGTGCCGGGCGAACCAGTCGGCAATCCGGCCCAGCCGCCCGATCCGATGGTCGGGAGTGCCGTTCCGCGATAGGTTGTGGTCTTCGTTGGGCGTTCGCACCATTTCGACCGGGCAACCGCTTCGCTTGAGGGCAAAGTAGAATTCCTCGGCCTGTTCGATAGGGCAACGGTAATCAGCTTCGCTATGCAAGATCAGCGTGGGAGTGGTGGCTTTGTTGGCATGGGCCATAGGCGACCGTTCCCAGATCCGCGGGTTCGTCCAGATGTCCCCCTCGAACTCTGATTCGACAAAGCTCGGCCCGATGTCCGATAGCGTGTACATGCTGACGAGATTGCTGACGCAGCGTTGGGTCAGCGCGGCCCGGAAGCGGTCGGTGTGGGTGATAATCCAGTTGGTCAAGTAGCCGCCGTAAGAGCCACCCGTCACGCCTAGCCGGGTCGGGTCAACATATCCCTGCTCGATTACCCAAGCTACTACTGTCATTACATCGTCGTAATCGTGGTGGCCCCAGTCGTTGTAGATTGCCGCCGCGAAATCGTAGCCGTAGCCAATCGAACCACGCGGATTGGTGTACAACACGACCTGGCCTTGCCCGGCCAGCATCTGAAACTCGAAATTAAAACTGTGGCCGTAAGAAGTGTGCGGCCCGCCGTGAATTTCTAACACAAGCGGGTACTTTTTGGCCGGGTCGAAGCCGGGCGGTTTGATCAGCCAGCCTTCGATCTCGGTTGTCCCGTCCTGGCTCGGCACCCGAATTGTTTCGGGCGGCGTAATCAGTACGCCCTTCAGCCATTCCCGGTTAAGCTGGGTTAGCTGGCGCGGCTCGTCGTCTGGGTTAGCGTCCAGGCGTTGCAAGAAAATGTCGCCCGGATTGTGCGGGGCGGCACTGGCCCAGGCCACCTGCCCGGTGTCGGGCGCGAAGCTGTAAGAATAGATGTGCCGGTCGGGAGCCGTAATCGGTTCGGGGAGGGCTTCCCCTTCGACCAGCACCCGGAAAAGGCGCACGCTGGCCTCGCTGCTGGCTGTAAAATACACCTGGCTGCCGTCGCTGCTCCAGGCCAGTGGTGACTCGCCAAAAACGCGCAGGTCGGTGTTGAGCAGATTTGCTACCGGGCGGTCGAAATCAGCCGTCAGGCAACGGGCCGGGCCAACTTTGCCTCGGTCGTCCAAATCCAGCAACCAGACCCGGTTTAGCTCCAGGAACGAACCGTCCCGTGGGTTGGTGTGGCCGACAAAAGCCAGCCGTCGGCCATCGGGCGACCAGGCCGCAGAAGTGGCTGGCCCGCGACTATCGGTAAGCTTGACCGGGCTGGTTCCGGCTTCCTCGGCAAACGGGTCGAGCAGCCACAGGTCGCTGATGCAGCTAAGATCAGCCTGCTGCTGATCGCGGGTAGAGCTAAAAACCAACTGCCGACCGTCCGGCGAAAAAGCCGGTTGCTGCACGTTGTACGGGCCATTCGTAATCTGGCGCGGCTGAACCTGGGCCGAGCGGGTATCTACGAGCCAGAGTTGGACGTGCGCATCGCCGGGAATCAGGCTGCGCCGCCCATCCGCCCGCATCTGCATTTGCTCGAACTTGATCGGATTGCCGCTCACCCGCACAGCTTCGGCTTCGCGGGCTTCGCGCTCGCGCCGGGCGTCCGGCGTTTCGGGCCGGGCGTGCAGAGCGGCTTTACTGGCGTCGTCCGGCGTCTCCACCAGGGCCACCATGTAGCGGCTATCGCTCGACCAGACCAGGCTGTTTACGCCGCTCTGGAAAGTAGTCAGTTGGCGGGCTTCCCCTGGCCCCTGTAAATCCAGCAAGAAAATCTGCTTTTTGCCGTCGTCGGCCCGGTCGGACAGGAAAGCCAACCGCGAGCCGTCCGGCGAAAGACGCGGGGTGCTATCCCGGCGTGGCCCGCTGGTCAGCTTCGTGTAGCCGACGATCCAGTTCGTAAAACTGGCCGTCCCGTTTTGCTCCTGCGCCTCGGAAAGGTCGGCCCGCCAGATTTGGCCCTGGTAAGTATTTTTCTCCCGGTTTATATAGGCCACGTCGTAGTAAACCGTTTTGCCATCCGGCGCAAGCTGCACTTCGCCCAGAAAATTTATGCTAGCCAGGTCTTCCGGGGTCAAAGGCCGTTTCTCGTTATCGCTCATCCTGGCCCCCCTCGCTAGTTTCGATCTCCTTGAGCCATTCGTCGGTCGTCAGCACCCGGCTAAAGCGCATGGCCTGTGTCACCAGGATGGCCCGGTGCAATTCTTCGTCTGTAACTTGCCCGGCGTTATTCTTGATTGCCAGTGTGCCGGTCGCGTCGGATAGGAATTCAACTTTGAAACCCAGGTGCATAGCTTGCCGGGCGGTTGTATCGCAACACATCTGGGTCATGTACCCGGCAATTACCACCGTGTCCACGGCCATCTCGCGCAATTCTTCTTCCAGCGGGGTGCCGGTAAAGCTGCCCGGCAAGGCTTTCTCGATCAAGCTCGTATGGCGTCGCCGGGCCACCTCAGGGTGCAATTCCCAGGCCGGGCTACCTTTTCGGAAAGTGGCACTATCGGCTTGGGGTGCGCTGTGCTGCACCACCACGACCGGCATTTCAACCGCCGAGGCTCCGTCCATCGCCTTTAGAATATGCTCCAGGCTTCCCGGCGGGTAGCTTACCGGCAACTTGCCCGTAAAATACTCGTTCTGAACGTCTATTACTATCAAGGCT
>JBBRBE010000124.1:0-18551 GCA_038206175.1 Chloroflexia bacterium | reverse complement strand
GTAGCGAAGGTGTGGCAAGTACAACTCCAGGTGGAATCGGCCAGTGCGACCGTATAGTTGTCGTGGGTGCCCCGAAATTCGACCTGAGCTTGCTGGAAATGAATGCGTCCTGGCTCTTGCTGATAGCGAATAGCCTTCTCGATCTTCCCATACAGACTGCTGTTCATAAAAAGCCTCCTTCGATGCTTATTGCGTGTTTGCAGGCTACTTTGCCCGCCTAAACACTCGACCTCACTCCTGACCAACCTGGTGGGCCGGGTGAAAGGCCGTCTTACTATTAAACCTCGAAACCCCTGCTTTCCGCGCCTCCTTAATTAAAATCTTGAAAAGAGCGTAAACAAAAACGACACAGGCGGTCTTTTGACCGGCCTGTGTCGCCTACTTCTTCCGAGTGGTATCTTCCGCCACCACACACCCGCGCACCGACGGCGTATGGCGACTCGGAACAGCCCTAACTAATACTGATTGCGTTCTGTTCGGTTTTAATGCTACCTGGAATGAAATTGGTGCTTCGTACATAGGCACCCTCCTGTGAGCATTAAGTTAGACTAGCCAAAACTTCTAAGTTTTAGAATGTCCCCTGACATCTGGCAAGCCGCTTGATGGGGCTATTATATAGCCATCAGGCAACTGAGTCAATACCGAAACTTCACCTTAAATTGATTTTTAGGTTTGAGCTAGGCGGCCGTCAGGATCAGGGGTTCGCCATCCGTGACTGCGGCGGAATGCTCGAAGTGACACGAGAGTGCGCCGTCTTTCGTCACGACCGTCCACTTGTCCGGCCGCAACTCTGTTTCGTAAGTGCCGACATTCACCATCGGCTCGATAGCCAGGCACATTCCCTTCCGCAGCGACATGCCGCGATTGTTCTGGCGGAAGTTAGGTACCTGCGGGTCTTCATGCACTTTGCGCCCGATCCCATGCCCGACATATTGCGTCACCACACTAAAACCCTGCCGCTCCACGTATTCGTGAATGGCCGAAGAAATGTCGTACAGGTGATTACCTATCCGCATCTGGTCAATCCCAATCAAGGTTGCTTTGTGGGTAACTTCGAGCAACTTCTGAGCTTGCGGAGTGACTTTGCCCACCGGGAAAGTCGCCGCCGCGTCGCCGTTCCAGCCCTTGTAGGTCGCTCCCACGTCGAACGAAATAATATCGCCCTCCTTGAGGACACGCTTACCGGGAATACCGTGAACTACTTCTTCGTTAAAAGAGATGCAGACCGAGCCTGGAAAGCCGTATAACCCCTTAAAAGCCGGGGTGCAGCCTTTAGAGCGGATAAACTCCTCGGCAATAATATCAAGTTCACCCGACGTAATTCCGGGCCGGATGTGTTTTGTCAGTTCTTCGATAGCCTGACCGACCACCTGCCCGGCCTTACGCATCAATTCAATTTCGCCTCTTGTTTTGCAGCTAACCATAAATGCCTTCAATTTTGAATAATTTACCTTACTATAAATAAATACATACCGCCGAACAGACTTTTAGCTTCCTCAGTTCCTTCCAGCCGCTAATCTTAGCGGCTTCCGGCAATATACCAGGAACCGCCTCTGCCTGAACTTCTTCTTTTCACACCCTCTATTATACCACTTTTGATTAAAATAGGGGGTAGTTGCTCTCTAACGCCAGTCGCTTGCAAGAGCCGCTACGCCACCAGCGACTCGTTAACTTCCCCCAGAAACTCCTGCTCTTCCTCGCCTTCGAGGGCAGCTTCAGTTAAGACCTCAATAATTTCCTGGGTTACAACTTCCACCGACTGCTGTCCATCAATCTCGATCAGCAAATTGCGTTGAGTGTAGTATTCAATTAGAGGCATCGTCTGGTTGAAATAAACTTGCAAACGATGTTCGGCGGTCGAGCGGCGGTCATCTTCGCGCTGATACAAAGCCGCGCCTTCTTTGTCACAGTGGCCTGCTACTTTAGGTGGGTTAGTAATCTCGTGATAGGAGGTCTGGCAGACCGGGCAAATCCAACGCCCGCTCAAGCGACGGAGCAACTCTTCCGTATCAACTTTAATATAGATTACCCGCCGGATACCCTCATTAAAACCCCGTAGCAAGGCTTCGTCGAGAGCCTGGGCCTGTGGGATCGTGCGTGGAAAACCATCCAGCAAAGCACCCTTCTCGCAGGCCGGGGTTTCAAGGTGAGACACAATCATTTTGATCACAGTAGGATCAGGCACAAGCTCACCACGGTCCATAAAGCCTTTAGCTTCCAGGCCGAGCGGAGTTCCGTTCTTAATATTTTCGCGGAAAAGATCGCCACTCGAAACGTGTGCAATACCTAATCGTTCCGAAAGAATCTTAGCTTGCGTCCCTTTACCTGCTCCCGGTGCGCCTAGAAGGATCAAATACATAGTGCTACAGCCTCCCTCGCTTGCTTCTGTGCATTCAACGGCCCTGCTCCATTGCAGCTTCAAAGCGGTGGCGTTAGTTCCATAACCCCCGTCCCGAAGTCGCCCGACCTTCTTGAGATCAAGGCGCGGCCTGTAGTATTACCAAATCCGTAATAGTAAAAATACCGTGCTAAATCTGAAAAGATGTCGTAGTAATGATGCGACGTGGCGTACACTGTCCTGTTGATTGCAAACCTTTGGAACTTGTATAATTTTTTCACAATCTTGCTTAATTATAGCACAGTTAACCAAAATCCGGCAACGTAAATTCGGAGTCGAGAATAAAAACTTTCGATAGAAAGTATAAGAGTTTTACTTTCCGGCCTTGCCGCTTCCGCTCTGTACGTTTGGCAGGTCACCTTTAAAATCCTTGCCCAGGCAAAGCTGCATATCCACTCCTGGCGGTGCATTTTTGGGCTTCTTGTCGGGTGAAGTCGGGGTGACTTTCAAATTGGGCAAATAGCTTTTGAGACGAGCGACGGTGGTCGGCGATTTGCCCATCGTATAGTCCAGCAGTTCGGACTGATCGCGGTTTTCGCCGTCCTGCTCCTGCAATACCTGGAAACCTTGTTCGAGCAGAAAATCGGTAAATTTACCGGCCAGACCCGACGTGCCGTTGGTGTTCAAAACTTGCACCTTGACATCTTCGTTTTTGATCCCAGCGTTCAAAATAGCAAAGCGTAGCCAACGCTGAATCTGGTTGTACTTGCCCTGTCCCTCGCGGGGTATCAGGATATAACTGCCGTCCTGAACTTTATCTACCAATAAATTGTCATTCAGCACTTCCGAAATAAAACGTGTTTGTTGCAAGAGGCTTTTGCCCTCGCTGCTGTTAAAATAGTTAGCCAGCGCGACGATTTCACCCCAATCGAGGCTAAAGCGCAACTGACCTTGAAGTGCCTGCATGTAATCAAACGCCTTCAGCACCAAATTTTCCTTGACTGCCTTATCCTTGACCGAATTAATCAGGGTCATCTGGCGGCGGCTACGGGCAAAATCGCTGCCCTCGATGGGCGAATCGCTGTAACGGCTACGGGCGTACTGGATGGCCCGGTCTCCGCTCATCTTTTGTTTACCGGGATAAAACTCTAGCGTCATTACCCCGGCATCGAGTTGGTCATCATCGTTGCGCGGGTATTTACGGTCAACAAAATAGTTTTCGACGTTGACCTCGACCCCACCCATTGCGTCAATAAAGCGTCGAAAGCCTTCAAAGCTCAAACCGGCCCAGTAATCAATGCGTTGCCCGGCTATTAACTCAACCGTATCAGCCAGCAAATTGGCGGCACTGTCATATTTTTTCTTGTCGTTATTCCAACGGTAACGCGAGTCCAGGCTTTCCTGGGTCGGTTTATCCCACTCCATAATGCTGGCAAGTACGGTGTTTATTTTGGCCCACCGACCGCTATTAGCACCGCCATAAGGTATAAACACGTAAAGGTCACGCGGGATATTAAGTTGCAGCACAGTTTTAGTTTTAGGGTCGTAGCGCATCAGCAAAATAGTGTCGGTGAGCCACTGCCCGGCGTGACCGTAGCCGCCATAACCAAAAAGCATCAGGGTAATCGGTGCGCCGCTCTTTATTTTTTGAACGGCAGTCGAATTGTCGAAGCCAGGGGTAGGAGACAACAACGGTAGAGCCTGGGCAGGAGTAAGGGGTGCAGCAGTGAAAACTGAGTTATAGTCCATCTGGGGAGCATTAGTAACCACTATGTTTGGGGTAGTAGCGGATAAATAACCCTGACTACGCCCGCCACCCGTAGTATCAGCCACAAAGCTAGTAAGGCGAATAGCCACAAATACTACCAAAAGTAAAGCACTCAGACCAAAAAACCCTAAAATCCACTTCCAATAGTTCTTGAAAAAGTGTGACACGCAGTTATAATTCTCCTGACTTGAAAATTGAAGATTGCGTCTATTAAAATGAGCTATTGGTGTTATGCCAGCCGTAATCACTATAAAAGCTTAAACCCAGGAAGAAATCACTAGCTGTCGTGGGATGTTTACCTGGTTTTGAAAATCGGGGAGCAAGAGTTAGGTACCAGACAATCTTGCAACGGTTTCTAACTCTTGCTCCCCGACTAAGTATTCAAGACCTCTGACTCCTACTTCAAGATACCCTGATACTCCCGCATGGTTAGCTGGGCTTCAAGTTGCTTCATGGTGTCTACCGCCACACCTACCACGATCAGAAGCGAAGTGCTGTTGAGGAAGGTTGAGACCTGCGTCTGGACGATCAAGCCCAACAAGAAGGGCAACACCGCCACCAGACCGAGGAAGATAGCTCCGATCAACGTAATCCGCACCAGGACTTTTTGCAAGAAACGGTCGGTCGAATCACCCGGACGATAGCCCGGAATAAACCCGCCGCGCTCCCGCAAGCTCTGGGCGATGTTTTGCTGATTGAACAGCACCATCGTGTAGAAATAGGTAAAGCCGATCACCATCGCCAGATACAGCAACTGGTACAAACCGCTACCCGTCCCCAGGTTAGTTACAACCCAGGTCGCCACGGTGCTAACCCAATCGTTCGGGTTGTTGGGCCGGATGAAAAAGCCCGCGACCGTCGCCGGGAAGATGATGATCGAACTGGCGAAGATCAGCGGAATCATTCCTGCCGAGTTGACCTTGAGCGGAATGTGGGTGGACTGTCCGCCATAACGCCGGTTGCCCTGCATGCGTTGCGGGAAGTTGACCGGGATTTTGCGCTGGCCTTCCTGCACCATAATGATCCCGACAATCGCCACCAGCAACACCGCAATCACGATAATGATCGAAACGATGTTCTGCCCAACGCTGGATTTACTGGCCTGGACAAACCGTTGCGGCAAACCGGCCACAATTCCGCCAAATATGATGATCGAAACACCGCTTCCGATACCGTACTCGGTGATAAGTTCACCCAGCCAGACCAGCAAGATCGTGCCGGTGGTCATTGCTACGACTGCCGCCAGGGTTAAAATGGTATCGCCGCCAAACAGCGTAAACTTGGCTGCATCCGCGCCGGTCAGTACGTTTTGGCTCTTGAGCAGCACTAACTGGCCGTAAGCAGTCAGGGCGGCAATCGGTACTGTCAGAATGTGGGTGTAGCGATTGAGCGTCTGCCGCCCACGCTGGCCTTCTTGCTGCAAGCGTTGAAAGGCCGGTATAATTGGCGTCAAAAGCTGGACGATAATCGAAGCCGTTACATAAGGATACACGCCGGTCGCGGCAATCGAGAAGTTGCTGAGCGAACCGCCTGAGAAGATGTCTAAAAAGCCCAGCACGCCGCCAACACCCGATGTGCTACCAGGAGGAGCCTGGTTCGGATCGCCCGAAATGAAACCCTGCAAAGTGCGTCGAACATCGTCACTGATACCGGCTACCGGCACATGTGCGATAAAGCGGAAGATTACCAGCACGCCCAGCGTAAACAAGATACGCCTGCGGAGGTCGGGTATACCAAACGCTTTGATAACCGCCTTGAGCATAAAATCTTACTCCTCTTACCCGGAAAGTAATTTATTCAGTGATGCGGGGTAATTGCCAGGCCCAAAAGCCACGGGCAGCCCCTGAAATAGTCACCTGGGAAGTTTCAGTCTTTTTATTGGAATGAAACATAAAAATTGATGGCATAGTAGTGGCCGCTCGGCCCTCTTTCCACGCGAGGGCTATTCTACCACTTCTATGCCATCTTTGCATGTGCCTCTGACGGACGGCTTACTGGGCCGTGCTTTCAGCTTCGGCTTCGCCCTCACTGGCGGCATTGGCCTGGGGCAGGTTCATCAGTTCGATTACTCGCCCACCCGCCGCTTCGATCTTCTGGCGGGCCGAAGCTGAAAAGCGATGCGCCCGCACCGTGACAGGTCGGCTTAGTTCGCCATCACCCAAAATCTTGACTAGCGGTGTGTAACCATCGGCCAGGGCCGGGTCTACCAGCATATTTACAATTTTGACTGGCAAAACCAGGCTGCGGTTAGGCTTGATCAAACCAACCTGCATCAGGGTGTCCGGCCCAAACTCGCTGCCGTCCAGATCGGAAATCTGGCTCAGATTGACCACTTCGTAATCAACGTGGTTGGGGTTATTGAAACCAATACCGCGCTTGTAACCCTGCCGTTTGATCGAGTTAGTCTTGGAAGGGCTACCTTCAAACCAGACCGGCATAGCGTGGTGGCCGGTGCGGGCTTTCTGCCCTTTCTGGCCGCGTCCACTGGTCTTGACCGAACCGCTACCGTGACCGCGCCCGACGCGCTTTTTGGAACTGGTACTGCCAGGATTCGGCTGCAAATCGTGCTGCTTCATCGAAAATTCCTCTCTTTGGTGTAAAACCCTTCCAGGATCGCAGGATGCCCTGTAAGCATCCTTCATCCTGTAGCGGGTTCGGACTGGCCTCGCATCAAAACACCACTAACGGCCAAATCCTCTTTATTAAGAGGCTGATTTTAGGTTCGAGAGCCAGGTGCTGTGTAGAAAGCTTTCGTTTTGCCAAAACTTCTCAGTCCACGGCTCTTTAAAATCAGCCCGCGAAGTTAAATCTCTTCAAACTTGACCCACTGGCGAACCGTCTCGATCATCCCACGCACAGCGGCATTATCCGGCAGGGTGTGGGAGTCGTTGATCCGGCGCAAACCGAGTGATTTGATCGTGTCTTTGTGGTTGCCCCGCGACCGAATCGGGCTACGCAGGAGCGTAACTTTGAGCATCTTGCTCGTAGCCACAGGCGTCATGTTTTCTTGCGTCATAGTGATCATCTACCTCTTATTGCTCGCTGGTACTGGTCGGCGCAGCACCATCCTGGCGAGGTGCCGGTGTCTTAGGCTGGTCGTTGCGTGGCGCGGACGTTGGTGCTGCACCTTCGGCCCGGCTACCGCCGCCTCCACCACCCGTCACGCGACCGCCGCCACTATCGCCACCGGCCCGGCCACCACGCGCACCTGCGCCGCCAAAGCCGCCACCTGTACCACGATTGAAGCCGCCGCCACCACCGCCGCGATTGTCGCCGCCAGCACCGCCGCCTCGGTTGAAGCCACCGCCACCGCCGCCTCGGTTGTCGCCGCCGCCGCCTGTACCACGATTGAAACCGCCGCCACCGCCGCGATTATCCCGGCCACCGGCGCCGCCGCGATTATCTCGACCGCCCCGGTTGTCGCGGTTGCGATCCCGGTTGCGTTCGCCGCCGCTACCCTGCTGCGGCACGAAGATCGTGATGCGCTGCTTGGGCGCGACGATCTTTTCGTCGCTAGGGCCGAGGCCAAAAGAACTAAAAGGCTTGCCGCGCTTGATCTCTTCGTCCTCACGGATTTTAAGCGACTCAAGAGCTTTGATCGTAGCGCGTACCGAGTTAACCGGGTTGTTGTTGCCCAGCGATTTCGATAACACATCCTTGACACCTGCCGCTTCGAGTACAGCCCGTACTCCGCCGCCAGCGATCACGCCCGTACCGGCACTGGCCGGTTTGAGCATAACCACACTCGCGCCATACTTGACGGTGATTTCGTGCGGAATGGTGCGGTTTTCGATCAAAGGCACTTCGATCAGGTTCTTCTTGGCGTCGTCGCTACCCTTACGGATCGAGTCCGGCACTTCCTTCGACTTGCCAATCCCGGCCCCTACATGCCCGGCCCCGTCGCCTACGACTACCATCGAGCTAAAGCTGGGGGTGCGTCCACCCTTGACTGTCTTGGCAACCCGGTTGATCTGCACTACGCGGTCTTCCAGATTTAGTTTACTTGCGTCAATTCTAGCCATTCTTGTTTCGCACTCCTTAGAATTCCAGGCCGGCTTCGCGGGCACCATCTGCCAGGGCTTTGATCCGCCCGTGGTAGAGATAGCCAGCCCGGTCGAACACAACCTGGGTGATCCCTTTTTCTTTAGCTCGTTGCGCTACTAACTCTCCGACCTTCTTGGCTTCAACCGTTTTGGTACTCTCGGCAGGTATGACGCCCTTGACGCTGGTTTCGACGGTGCTGGCGGCTACCAGCGTGAAACCTTTGTCATCGTCAATGATCTGCGCGTAGATATGGTTGGCACTGCGGAAGACGTTGAGGCGCGGTCTTTCGGGGACGCCGTATACTTTCGCCCTCACCCGAATCTGCCGCCGCTTGCGCGGACTCAAATCTCGTCTAATTCGCTTCATTTCTCGTTTTAACTCCTGCTATTTTCTCGACCGAAAAGGCTGAGAAATAGCTCATTCTTGGCCGATCCTGCTTTGAAATCAGACCGGCTTAACTCGCATAACTCTTGGTAGGCTCCCAGGCTTTCCAATACTCTTCGCCCGAATTTTCTACAAAAGAGACGTAGACTATACTTTCAGGGAGTTCCTTTTCAATATAACGCCTGGCTGCCGCAACGCTTTGACCAACTGGATCATCCGAAGCAAGCTCTTTCTCGAAGCCAGGCCCGGAAGGGTCTTCTACAAGAACGTTTTGACCCTGATGTTCCACATAGTACCACAGCTCGACACCAAGTACCGCAACTTCATGTTCTTCTAGTTCGGTCAAAAACTGAAGAGCTTGCGGCGGAGGTAGCAATACCAGACGACCTTTTACTAAACCTGTATTGCGGTACTTAGCCATCAATTCGGTAAGTCCTTTACTCATTTTAGTCTCCTTTATGATAATGGACTAACTTTACCACCTCTATGCTCATCGTACCAATCCAGGTCGTAAGTATTGCTTAACTGAAAAACCTCTCCAATTGTATCATTACGGATTACGTAATGACCATCTCTGCGGTAATAAACTGTTGCTTTCTCATCCACTGACCCTTTCCGTCTGTATTCTATAGTTGGAAGGGTCAGAACCGGATTGTCTAGGACCTGTTGGATGTCAGCATCAGACCAACCACGTTTGACTTGTTGACCTACTAATTTGGGTAGCTTGCTGAAATGCATATATTTGCTTAACTAAACAATTAGTTGTGAGTTCAAAGCTACCCAGTTTTAGCGGCTACTTCTTACTACCCTTACCACCCGACTTACCGGCCTTGCGGCGGATAACTTCATCGGAGTAGCGTACACCCTTGCCTTTGTAGGGTTCGGGCGGGCGCATCGAGCGGACGCGGGCCGCTTCCTGGCCGACTACTTCTTTGTCAATACCCTCGACAAAAACGTTAGTCGTGCCTTCGACGGTATACTTTACTCCCAGAGGAGGCTCTAGCCGGATCGAATGGCTGTAGCCCAGTAGTAGCACCAGCATCTCGCCATCCTTGAGAGCGCGGTAGCCTACGCCGGAAATCGCCAGACCTTTGCGGTAGCCCGTACTGACGCCTGTAACCATGTTACTGAGCAAAGTGCGGGTCAGGCCGTGCATCGCCCGGTTCTTGTTGGACTCGTCCGGCCTGGTTACTACGATCTGGCCGTTTTCCTGCTTGATTGTCAGGTCAGGGTCTAGTTGGCGAGTCAGGCTGCCGCGTGGCCCCTTGACTTCGACTATATTCCCCTCGTTTATCATCAGTTCGACGCCTTTTGGCAGTTCGACTGGTTTTTTGCCAATACGTGACACGTTCTTATCCTCCCTGCGTTCCTACCAGACGTAGGCCAGCACTTCGCCACCCAGCCCGGCGCGCCAGGCCATGCGTCCGGTCATCACGCCTTGCGACGTGCTTAAAATCGCAATGCCCATGCCGTTCATTACTTTTGGAATTTCGCCCTTCTTGGCGTAAATGCGGAGGCCCGGCTTGCTTATGCGCTTGATGCCGCTAATTACAGCTTTCTTCGAGCCGCCAGACGAGCTACCAATGTACTTGAGCGAAACAGTCAGGGTACGCATCGTGCCGCTCATACCGGTCGAGAAGTCATTGACAAAACCTTCATCGCGCAAAATCTGAGCAATGGCAACCTTCAGGTTGCTGGAAGGCATCGTTACTTCCAGGTGCCGGGCGACCGAAGCGTTCCTGATTCGGGTTAACATATCCGCAATCGGATCGGTAATATTCATTTCTCGTATTACTCCTCGTCCTCTACCAACTCGACTTGGTTACGCCGGGCAGCTTGCCCTGCAAAGCATTCTCGCGGAAGCAAATGCGGCACAGCGCAAATTTGCGCATGTAAGCGCGGGAGCGTCCACAAAGCTTGCAACGCCGAACCAGACGTGACGAATACTTGGGGGTGCGGTTGGCTTTGACGACCATTGACTCTTTAGCCATCTTGTTCTTTCTTCCTTTTCAGGGCCACAATGGGCCGCTTTGCTACTTGCGGAACGGCATACCCAGGAAGCGCAAAAGCTGCTGACCTTCCTCGTCAGTCTTCGCGCTAGTTACAATCGTAACTTCCATGCCGCGCACCTTGTCTACCCGGTCGTAATCAATTTCCGGGAAGATGATCTGCTCTTTGAGGCCGAGCGTAAAGTTGCCGTGTCCATCGAACCGCTTCGGCACTCCGCTAAAGTCGCGGACGCGAGCCAGCGCGATGTACATCAACCGGTCCAAAAATTCGTACATGCGGTCGCCCCGTAGTGTAACCGAAACGCCGACCGCCATTCCTTCGCGTAACTTGAAGGCAGCAATACTCTTCTTGGCCCGATTTACCACCGGCTTCTGACCCACAATAGTAGTCAGGTCGCTGACTGCCGCATCAAGGGCTTTAGCATTGGCAATCGCCTCGCCCAGACCGATATTCACGACGACCTTTTTCACCTGCGGAACCTGCATGCGGTTCTTGTAGTTGAATTGCTTGGTCATCGCCTCGACGATCTCGGTCTGGTACTTCACCCGCAACCGGGCCGGAGGAGCTTTGGTAACTACCCCATCCTCGGCCACATCCTGCTGAGTCTGGGCCGCTGCCGCCGCCGCTTGCCGGGCCGCCCGGCTACCTGCCGGTTGCTGTTGCTGCTGTCCGCCTTTGGATTGTCCACCTTTAGCTCCTGGCTGCGGAGCTTTTTTATCTGCCACTGGTTTTATCTCCTTCCCACCTCAAACCTATTCGGGATACCTTTGCGGCTCCCGTCGTCCTGCCACCTTAGCCCCAATCGGCCAGTGAAGGGCAGCGGTCTTTGAGTGGAACTTCTCTGTTAGTGCTGAGGGCTGAGTTTTGGAGGCTGAATTTTTACGCCCAGTCCCCTCCCGCTCAAGCCTCGATCCTTCTTTAGCGTTCTTCGGCGTCGCGGCGGCTATTAGGCACCCAACCGGTGCGATCCGGGATGGTCTTACCGCTGGTTTTGCTATAGCGCACTTTCTCGCCGTTTTCGATTCGGTAGCCGATGCGGGTCGGTTCGCCGTCTTCCACCAGCATTACATTGCTGACATCAATCGGTGCTTCGACCTCGATAATCCCGGCTTGCCGAACCTGGGTGCGGGCTTTGACGTGCTTTTTGACAATATTCACGCCTTCGACCACAACCTTTTTCTCGTCCCGCAATACGCGCTTGACTTCGCCGCGTTTGGTTTTGTACTTACCGGCGATAACCTGGACGACATCGCCTTTTCTAATCTTCATAACTAGCTCACTCCCTGGCTTACAGAACTTCGGGCGCGAGCGACACGATCCGCATAAACTGCTTCTCGCGTAGTTCGCGGGCCACCGGGCCAAAAATGCGGGTGCCTTGCGGGTTGTTGTTGGCTGTAATCAGCACCGCCGCGTTGTCGTCGAAGCGAATGTGGCTACCATCTTCCCGCCCGTACTCTTTGCTCGTCCGCACGATCACGCAGCGCACGACCTGGCCTTTTTTAACCTGACCGCCCGGCGTAGCCGACTTGATCGAGCAAATGATAATGTCGCCCACGCTGGCCGTCCTGCGGCTACTTCCGCCCAGCACCCGGATACACATTACTTCTTTGGCTCCGGTATTATCGGCTACCCGCAGACGAGTATTAGACTGGATCATAGCTGAACTCCTTTTTGGACGATTTCCAGCAAGCGCCAATGCTTATCCTTGCTGATAGGCCGCGATTCTTCAATCCGCACCAGGTCGCCCACTTTGCAGGTGTTCTCTTCGTCGTGAGCCTTGAAGCGGGCGTGGCGACGAATAGATTTCTTGTACAGGCGGTGTTTCTTGAGGTACTCGACCTCAACCACGATGGTCTTGTTCATCTTATCGCTCACCACTTTACCCTGGAGGACAAGGCGACTAACCTTCTTCTCCTGGGACGGGGCAGCACTGGCTTCGGTCTGAACCGGGGTCGGAGCCTCGGTTACAGGAGCGGTAGCGGTGGCTGCTTCGGTGGGAACGTCGTAGACCCCGGCCCGCCGTGCGGCTGCCGTCGTGCTTTCGCCTGTAGGGTTTGCACTTTCTTGTGTCATCAGACTTTCCTTATCTTACCTCTACTAATCCAAGCTCAAGCCTGGCCTATGCCCCGGCCTTGACCGGCTGAGGCGTGGCTTCTATCTCGGCGATCAAAGCCTCGATTTCGCGCTCACGCAACACGGTCTTGATCTGGGCGATACTCCGCTTGATCTGACCAAAACGGGCCGGGTTGGGGTTCTTGTAGGCTGCCCGTTGAAAGCGAAGCTCGAAAGCTTCCTTGTTCAGGTCGGTGATCTGCTGCCGAAGCTGCTCGTTGTTCATCGCCCGAATCTCGTTGATTCTCATCTTCTTGACTACTCCTCGGCCTTGTCGCCAGCAGAACCGGTATCGCTAGCCTGCTCAGCCGCCGATTCAGCTTTATCCTCGGCAATCGTCTCGGCCAATTCTTCCGCATCCGTTTCGGCCAGTACATCCATGCGGTGTTGTGCGGCTTCGCTAATCTCCACCGGGGCGGTCAGTTCCGCCATAGTTGCACCAGGGCGGGGTGCTTCCACCCGCGTCACAAACTTGGTCTTAATCGGCAACTTGTGACCGGCCAGGCGCATCGCTTCGACGGCCTGATCCTGGCGGATACCGGCGATCTCGAACATGATTCGGTCTGGCTTGACCACGGCTACCCAGTGGTCGGGCGCACCCTTACCGCTACCCATGCGAGTTTCGGCGGGCTTGGCCGTAACCGATTTATCCGGGAAAATCCGAATCCAGATTTGACCACCGCGCCGGACGTAGCGAGTAATGGCCCGCCGGGCGGCCTCGATCTGGCGGCTATCTACCCAGCCTGGCTCAAGCGCCTGCAACCCAAATTCGCCAAAAGCGATAAAGTTGCCTCGTGTGGCCCTGCCGCGCATATTGCCACGATGCACCTTGCGATGCTTGGTTCTTTTCGGCATTAACATTTTGTCAAAAACTCCTCGATCAGAGGTTAAGGACTAAGGCCGGGACGACTATGTAATCCCTATACCCTGAATCCTAACTTCGTTTAAGCTACATCCTCGTCGGAAACGATTGGCTGCACCGGCACAGTCTTCTTCATCTGGCCCGGCAGCACATCGCCCTTGTAAATCCAGACTTTCACGCCGATCCGCCCGTAGGTGGTCAGAGCGTGGTAAAGTCCGTAGTCAATGTCGGCCCGAATAGTTTGCAACGGGACGCGGCCTTCTTTTTCGTACTGCACACGGGCCATTTCCGACCCGGCCAACCGACCACTCACCTTGATCTTGACACCCTTCGCGCCCAACCGGGTAGCCCGCATCACCGCTTGCTTCATCGCTCGTTTGTAGTTCACGCGCTTGGCGATCTGCTCGGCGATAGACTCGGCTACGAGATAGGCGTCCAGTTCGGGCTGGCGAATTTCTTCGATGTTGATCTTGACTTTGCGGCCTGTATTTTTTTCCAGTTCAGCCTTGAGTTGGTCTACTTTGTCGCCGTTCTTGCCGATAACAACGCCCGGCTTGGCGGTGTGCAGAGTTACTTCAAGGTTGTTGCTGGAGCGTTGAATCTCGACCCGGCTCAGGCCAGCGTTGGGCAATCGCGCCGCTACCGTCTTGCGAAGGGCGAAATCCTCGTGCAACTGGTTAGTATAATCTTTGTCGGCATACCAGCGGCTTTGCCAATCTTTGATTACACCCAGCCGGAAGCCTGTCGGATGAACTTTACGTCCCACTCTGATTCTCCTCCCGGTCTTCGACCACTACCGTTACGTGGGTCATCCGCTTGGTGATGCGGTCGGCCCGGCCTCTGGCCCGTGCGTGAATACGTTTCATGCGCGGAGCTTCATTGGCATAAATCGTTTTGATATACAGAGTTTCGGGCGTCAACAGCAGATTATTCTCGGCGTTTGCCCGTGCGCTCTGCACTACCGAATAGACGTCGCGGGCCGAGTGCTGCGGCATATTCCGTAAAATTGCCAGCGCATCGTCCACCTGCCGACCTCGCACCACGTCCACGATCAGACGCACTTTGCGCGGCGAGTGCCGGATATTTTTTAGCGTCGCGCTTACTTCCATCTCAGTTCCTTTCGGAGTTCCCCCTTCTGATGCTAAATTCTGCCTGAGTTAGCAGACACCATCACCGGATGTCGCTTTTCTTAAACCGCAAAACTTAGGACGCAGAACCTAGAACTCAGCCCTAGCGGGACTTGGTACTCTTCTCTTGATCCTTATGGCCTTTGAAGGTGCGGGTAGGGCTAAATTCACCCAGCTTGTGACCGACCATATTTTCAGTTACATAGACCGGGACGTGACGACGGCCATCGTAGACCCCCAGTGTATGCCCAACCATCTGCGGAAAGATCGTTGAATCCCGCGACCAGGTTTTTAGCACTTTCTTCTGGTTGGCACTGTTCATGGCTTCGATCTTAGCCAGCAGCCGCTCTTCGATAAACGGCCCTTTCTTGGTTGACCTCGACAAAGTTCTTCCTCCACTTGCAAAATACCAGGAGCCGGGTTTTAGCCAGGAATTTTACCTTGCAAACTCGGCTCTGGTACTCAGCCTTTACTTCTTCCTACGCCGGATAATAAACCGATCAGTCCGCTTGTTGTTACGGGTGCGATAACCCAGCGTCGGCTTGCCCCAGGGCGTCTTAGGCGTGCTAAGACCGATGGGAGCGCGACCCTCACCACCACCGTGCGGGTGGTCTACCGGGTTCATCACACTACCGCGTACACTAGGCCGGATGCCTTTCCAGCGGCTGCGCCCGGCTTTAGCCCAGCGTTCGTTGGAGTGGTCGAGGTTCCCGACCTGGCCGATAGTCGCCATACACTCGATGCGGATCAGGCGGAATTCGCCGCTAGGCAGCCGGATAGTAGCGTAGTCGCCTTCCTTCGCCATTAGCTGCGCGACGTTACCCGCGCTGCGAACGATCTGCCCGCCCCGCCCGGCGTACATCTCAATATTGTGAATCTGAGTACCGAGTGGGATATTGCGAAGCGGCAAGGCATTGCCTACACGCACTTCGGCAGTTGGCCCGCTCGAAATTCGGTCAGACAGTTTCAGACCGTTAGGAGCCAGGATATACCGCTTCTCGCCGTCTTCGTACTGCAACAGCGCGATCCGAGCCGAACGGTTGGGATCGTACTCGATAGCGATGACCTTCGCAGGCACGCCTGTCTTGTCGCGCTTGAAATCTATGATACGGTACTTGCGCTTATGACCGCCACCCTGGTGCCGGACAGTAATATGTCCGCTATGGTTACGACCGCCCTGGCTCTTGAGCGTAACAGTCAGCTTCTTCTCAGGCTTTTTCTTGGTAATTTCCTCAAAAGTGCTGAGACGCTTCAAGCGGCTACCAGGCGAGGTCGGGTTAAATTTTCGGATTGCCATTTCTCTAAACCCTCTTTTGAGTTCTAAGTGTTGTGGGCCAAGTTCTTAGTTGGTAAGCTTTACCATAAAACTACTCACACAACACTCCGAACTTGCTCTTAGGCTGACTCAAAAATGTCGATCTTGTTGCCCGGAGCCAGCCGTACAATCGCTTTCTTGCCCAGCGTTGTGTAACCGGCAAAGCGACCTCGCCCACGCTGCTTGCGGTGCATCCGAAGCGTGTTCACGCCCAAAACTTTGACCTCGAAGATAGACTCGACCGCTTCCCGAATCTGGGTTTTGTTAGCACTGCGGTCTACCTCGAAGGCATAAATGCCCTGCTCAATCAAGTCAGTGGTGCGTTCCGTCACCAGCGGGCACTTGATAATTTGATACTTATCCATTGTCTAGCTTTCTCCCGCTCTTTACTCAGCCAGGTCAGCGTTAGCTTCAAAAACTCCCGCCGCAACCCGCGCATCCGCGCCCAGCTTATCGTTGATCCATTCCAGCGCGGCCAGAGGCAGCACCAGTCGGTCGTACTTGAACATATCGTCCAGGTTCAGATAATTGACCAGAATAGACTTGACGTTCGCCAGGTTGCCCGCAGCGCGGTAAACCAGTTCCTTCGTCTCCGGCGCATTATCCGGGATCACCAGCAGCACCTTCTCGCCACCCAGCTTAAGAGCAGTCAGAACCTGCACCATCGCCTTCGTTTTTGGCTCAAGTGCGCTAAAGCTATCCACCAGCGTCAGGTTCTGCTCGTTCGCTTTGACCGACAGAGCCGAGCGGACGGCCAACCGGCGCATCTTCTTGGGCATGTCCTTCTCGTAGGAGCGCGGCTTGGGGCCAAAGATTACCGCTCCACCGCGATACTGCGGTGCGCGACGGCTACCCTGACGAGCGTTACCCGTTCCTTTTTGCCGATAAGGTTTCTTGCCACCGCCTCTGACTTCCGCACGGGTCTTGGTGGAAGCAGTTCCCTGGCGGGCGTTAGCGTGCTGCCGCACCAGAGCCTGGTGCATCACCGCCTTGTTTGGCTCTATGCCAAAAATATAGTCATTCAGTTCGACCGTTTCAACCGTGTCGCCACTGAGGTTGTAGACTGTTGCCTGCACTTCGTTCTTCCTCCGCCTTACTTCCCGGCCTTGACCGCTTTGCGAATCGTCACCAGGCCACCGTTCGAGCCAGGGACTGCACCCTTGATCAGCAGCAGATTCTTTTCGGCATCCACTCGCACAACCTTCAAATTCTGGGTCGTTACGCGTTCCTGGCCCATATGTCCGGCCATCCGCATACCCTTGACCACACGACCGGGCGTAGTGCCGCTACCAATCGAACCAGGGGCGCGGGCGCGGTCGCTTTGACCGTGGGTGCGCGGGCCACCGTGGAAATTGTGCCGCTTCATAACACCGGCAAAGCCTTTACCTTTGCTCGTGCCGGTTACGTCTACCGTATCGCCATTTTGGAAAAGCAAGTCGGCGGTAATGGTGTCGCCGACGCTATGGCTGGCGAGGTTACTGCTCTTGAATTCACGCAGGTGCTTGAGGGCGTACTGTTTGGTACGTTTGCCCTGTTCTTCGCTGCGAACAATGTCCTTCTGATGGCCCAATTCCGGCTTATTCAAGCGGCTGGACTCGTCGAAACCGATCTGCACTGCTTCATAGCCGTCCTTGTCCACGGTACGCACTTGCGTTACCCGGCAAGGCCCGGCCTGGATTACTGTTACTGGTATGACTGCGCCCTTCTCATCGAAGATCTGGGTCATACCGAGCTTTTTGCCCAGTATCGAATCAATCATCGCTAATTCCTTCTTGGGTAGGTTCCTCGAAAGGGATTAGTAGTTGGAGATCAGAGTTAGAACAACCCTTTCACCCGCAACTGGCCTTTTCCTTCTAAGGAACGCGCCACTGTAAGTCGTGCTTGCTGGTTGGCCCAATAGCCCGGCTTTTTCAGCCTTAACTACCACACCAACCTTTAATTCTCGCCTTACAGCTTAATTTCGATCTCTACGCCTGCGGGCAGATTCAGCCGCATCAGGGCGTTGATGGTCTTCTGGCTCGGCTTGATTACGTCAATCAGACGTTTGTGCGTTCTGATTTCGTAATGCTCCTGGGAATCCTTATCAATAAACGGAGAACGCATTACTGTGTAGCGTTCCAGCTTGGTCGGTAGCGGCACGGGGCCAGCCACGATTGCACCTGTGCGCTCCGCCGCGTCCACGATTTGCGCCGCCGACTGATCAAGAATCTTGTGATCGAACGCCTTGAGGCGAATGCGGATTTTCTGCTCGGCCATTCCTTGTTCTTATTCCTTCCACTCTCGAAGGGCGGAAGAGGGAGAGTGAGAAGGAGGAAAGCCTCTCGCGGCCTCGACCTCTCCTCCCTGCTCTCCCTGCGTCCTCTTAACTTCGACATTCTTGCTCGGCTTCGCTTCGCTTATTTGCTCGGCTCGGCTTTGCTTGACTTTGCCTGGGTCAGTGCAAATCTGGTTTAGGCGACGATAGAGGTCACGGCACCGGCCCCGACCGTCCGGCCACCCTCCCGAATAGCAAACCGCAACCCTACTTCGATGGCTACCGGCGTGATTAACTCCACCCCCATCTGCACGTTGTCCCCTGGCATTACCATCTC
>JBBRBE010000123.1:0-18607 GCA_038206175.1 Chloroflexia bacterium | reverse complement strand
TCGGCCAGTAAAGTCGGCTCGTTCCAGCCGTCCCCGCCGTCAATCACGATCTGCGGACAGGTTTCGTACCGCTTCAAGAAAAGCAAAAGCGGCTTGGCCGTCGGCATCGCCCCGAAGCGCAGGACGATCTGCGGCTCAAATTCGTCGCCGCTCGTAAACTGAGCGTCGCGCAGGAAAGCGTCGTAATTCGAGATAATCTGCGAACGGTCGTGCCGTCCGGCCCGGAGTTGCGAAAGCGGGTCGGCCAGAACCGGGTAGCTCAATGCCGCCGCCAGTTTTACTATATCCTCGGCCAGTTCAGGCTTATCTTGCGGCCCGCAAATCACCAGGCCGCGCTCGATGCCCTGCAACCGGGCCGCCAGAGCTTCGACCTCGGCTCTCCCCAGGCGACGGGGGGCTTGCACAAGTTTTACGTAGGGCTGACCATCCGGGCGACCCTCCCAGGCGGTCGGGTTGCGCTCCGAGGTGGGCGGCAGAGGTTGGCCCGCGATTGGGGCAGGTGTGAGGGGTTCGCGGAAAGGCATGTTAAGATGTACCGGCCCGGCAGGACTGGCCCAGGCCGTCCCGACTGCCCGACCCGCTACGGTTCGAGCGTAGCGCAACATTTCGTTCGAGGCTTCCGGCAGAGCCATTTCCATAAACCATTTGGCATAAGAACCGTACAACCGCACCTGATCAATGGCCTGGGGTGCGCCGTTGTCGCGCAGTTCGGCAGGGCGGTCGGCAGTCAGCACCACGAGCGGAACCCGCCCCTGGTGCGCCTCGACCACCGCCGGTAAGAAGTTCGCTGCCGCCGTGCCAGAGGTACAGACCAGGGCAACCGGGCGACCACTGGCTTTAGCCATTCCCAGGGCAAAAAAGCCCGCCGAACGCTCGTCGTACTCCATCCAGATTTTGATACCCGCGCTGGCTCCAAAACCGTAAGCAAGGGGCGTCGAGCGCGAACCAGGGCAGACCACCACGTTCTGCACACCCGCCCGTTCAAGCTCGTCCACGAAGGCTCCGACGTAAGCATAAGTCGCGTTCTCGATGCCAAATTTAGCTTTTGTTTCCTGGCTCATCCCTAACACACCTTAAAATCTTTCTTAGAAACCCAGAGCGGACAGCATCGGCTTGAGCTTGAGGCAGGACTCGGCATACTCGCTGGCCGGATCAGAATCGGCCACGATGCCACATCCGGCGTACAGGCTGGCCTGGTTTCCTTCGAGCAGAGCCGAGCGGATCGCCACCACAAATTCCCCTTCGCCTCGACTGTCCACCCAGCCAACCGGCGCGGCGTACCAGCCCCGGTCAAGCTCTTCATGCTCCCGCAACCAGGCCAGAGCTTCCCGGCGCGGATAGCCACCCAGGGCCGGGGTGGGGTGTAAAGCTTCGACCAGCGTGAGGACGCTCTGCGCGGCATCCTCGGCCAACCGGCCCAGAACCGGCGTGTAAAGGTGCTGCACGTTCGACAACTTCAACAGGTGCGGGTGTTCTTCGGCCCAGACATGCCTACAAACTTTTTCAAGGGCGGTTCGCAACATCCTGACCACGATAGCGTGTTCTTCCTGGTTCTTAGGACTGTCGAGTAGTTCGCGGCCCAACCGGGCGTCTTCTTCAGAGGTCTGGCCGCGAGGAGCAGAACCGGCCAGACCTATGGTGCGAACTTCACCCTCGCATAGTCGTACCAGCCGTTCGGGAGTAGCTCCTAGAAAGCATTTGCCTCCCTGCGCCACGGCAAAAATGGTCGCGCTGGGGTAGGTCTGGCGGAGTGTTTGCAGAGCCAGGGCCGGGTCTAAGTTGTCCTGGGCTTCCAGACGCACTTCGCGGGCCAGCACAACCTTCTGGAAAAGACCGGCCTTGATTTCTTCGACTGCCTGACCCACCAGATTTTGCCACTGCCCGGACGGTAGCACGTCCTGGCGGCTTTTCGCCCTCGTCGCGGTAGGTGCTGCGACCACACCGGGTGTGCAAAGTACACGGCAAAGGCGGCTTAGCTCCTGGGCGACCGTCTGGGCCTCGGTGGTCGCCTCGACCAGGGCGTTAAGGGTTAAATAGGTGCCGTCACTGCGGCTGACCAGTTGTACCTGAGGCAGATGCAAAGAGCCGTCCGGGTAGGCTTCCCAGCGCAGCGTTTTAGGCCGAGCCGTATCGAAGGCAAAGCCGCCCACCAGGGCCGGGCCAACTCCCCACAAATCGCTTATAGAGTCTTCCCGCTCGACGATAGCTCCGTCCAGCCAGGCATGCCACTGCGCCTCGATAGTTTTAAAGCGTTCCGCACCCTCGGCCCTTAGCTGCAAAGCACTTCCGGCCCCGGCCAGGCCAAAATTGTCCTCGGCTCGTTCCCAGAAAAAAGCGGCTAACCCCAGGCCACGGGCGCGGGCGAAAAATTCTACCGGCTCAATTTCACCGGCAGGCTGGCTGTAGCTGACCAGCACAGAGCCACCTTGCAACCTGGCTCGCTCGATGCCCTGGGCCAGCCAGCGGTCGAATTTGAGCAAATCCGTAAAATATTGAGTTGCAATCGCCATAATCATGCCCTTCTTCTTAGCATTAGCAATTTAGCTTTTAGCCGCCCGCAGCATTGAGGTTTAATCTAAGGGGAGGCCGATGCCTCGCCGTAAAAGTACCCGTAGAGCCGGATAAGTTTCTTCCAGTTGAGCCGGTTGTCCAGTCAAAACCCAGCGTGTCACCACTTCGTTAACCGCCCCAAACCAGGCTACACTTGCAATATCGGTGTCCAGAGGTGCTATAATGCCGGTAGTAACGGCTTCGTCCAGGTAAGTTTTGATCAAGGAGCTAAACGAAGCGTGGATCTGGGCCAGGCGGTCGTTAAATTCGTGTCCGGCTCCCAGAGCTTCCACCAGAAAGAGACGACTAAGGCTGCGGTGTCCCGCAAAGGTGTGCAACATCGTACCAAGCGCAGTATCACCCCGCCGCCGAATATCTGGTTCTGCCGCCATCGCATCTTCGGCCCGCGACCGTAAAAGCTCGGCCATTCTTTCCAGCAAAGCTAGAAATATCGCTTGCTTATTAGGAAAGTGAAAGTAGACCCCACCCTTCGAGGTTTGCGACTCGGCGGCAATGTCGTCCATCGCGGCGTCCCGGTAGCCTTTCTGCGAAAAGACCTGTGAAGCCGCTTCCAGAATCCGGCCTAGCCGCAATTGCCCTTTACTAAGTTTTTCTTCTACCATAGCGGCCCGTTACCTTTACCTTCTGCTCCGTCAAAAACCGACTGACGCGACGGTTGTACTTATTGTAACAAGTAATACGTTTAAAATCAATAGAAAGTTACGTTATTCACACAGTTTTCACCTTTGCGCCTGTATTGAGGGTGGTGTATAATTAATAGAATAATTTGTTTTAGCAAGAAGGGTAGATACCCTAGAAATCTGGAAAAAAGTGACAGAACTTAGCAGGATTCGCAATTTTTGCATTATTGCCCATATTGATCACGGTAAATCTACCCTGGCCGACCGCTTACTTGAAGTTACCGGCACCGTCTCCAAACGCGATATGCATGCCCAGTTACTTGACTCGATGGATCTGGAGCGCGAAAAAGGCATTACGATCAAGGCGCGGGCCGTGCGGATGAATTACAAAGCTGCCGACGGCATCGAATACCAGCTAAACTTGATTGACACTCCCGGCCACGTAGATTTTACCTACGAAGTAAGCCGGAGCCTATCGGCCTGCGAAGGAGCGATCCTGGTGGTGGACGCTACGCAGGGGATCGAAGCGCAGACTCTCGCCAACCTGTACATGGCGGTCGAGCAAGACCTGACGATTATTCCGGTGATCAACAAAATTGACCTCCCTGCTGCTCAACCAGAGGTAGTAGCCGCCGAAATTGAGAGAAGCATTGGCCTTTTCCGAGAAGAAATCATCGAAGCTTCGGCCAAAATCGGCCTGGGTGTGCCTGAAATCCTCGAAGCGATTGTCCAGCGCATCCCGCCGCCCAAAGGCGACCCGGACAAACCTCTGCGGGCTTTGATTTTCGATAGCCATTACGACGCTTACAAAGGCGTGATTGCCTACTGCCGGGTGATGGATGGTAAAGTTTCTTCCAACGATGTGATCAAGCTGATGGCGACCGGCAAGACAGCCCCAATCCTGGAAGTAGGCGTCTTTCGACCTATCCCGACGCCTATCGCCCAACTTGCGACCGGTGAAACCGGCTACATTGCGACCGGCTTTAAGGTCGTAGCGGATTGTCAGGTGGGCGATACCATTACGCTGGCGAAAGACCCGGCCACCGAGCCTTTAGCCGGTTATCGTCCGGCCAAGCCGATGGTCTTTGCCGGGCTTTACCCGATTGATAGCGATGATTATGTCGAGTTACGCGACGCTCTGGAAAAACTTAAACTTAACGATGCCTCGCTGGTCTACCAGCCGGAAACCTCGGCAGCCCTCGGTTTTGGCTTTCGCTGTGGCTTCCTGGGCCTGCTGCACATGGAAATCATCCAGGAACGCCTGGAACGAGAATACAACATGGAACTGCTGGCAACCGCTCCCAGCGTCGAGTATCACATTACGCGCAATAACGGCGAAATGATCCTGGTAGATAACCCCAGCGATATGCCTAATCCGGGCGAAATCGGCCACATCGAAGAACCCTGGATGGGCATTTCGATTATCACCCCGACCCGCTACATCGGGGCGATTATGGAACTGGTGACGAATCGGCGCGGCACATACAATAAAATGGAATACCTGGATGAAAGTCGGGTTCTTCTAAACTACGAGATGCCCCTGGGCGAATTGATCGTAGATTTTTACGACCAGCTAAAATCGCGCACGCAGGGCTACGCCTCGCTGGATTACACTTTTGGCTCCTACCGGGTGGCCGATCTGGTAAAGCTGGACATCCTGGTAGCCGGAACGCCGGTGGACGCGCTTTCGATGATCACGCACCGCGATAAAGCCTTCGGTCAGGGCCGCGCCCTTACGACCAAATTACGCGCTCTGATTCCCCGGCAGATGTTCGAGGTTCCAATCCAAGCTGCTATCGGCTCGAAAGTAGTGGCCCGCGAAACTATCACTGCGATGCGTAAGAACGTGCTGGCGAAGTGCTACGGCGGCGACATCAGCCGCAAGCGCAAACTGCTTGAAAAGCAAAAAGAAGGCAAAGCCCGCATGAAGATGGTCGGCAACGTCGAAATTCCCCAGGAAGCGTTTATGGCCGTCCTGAGCCTCGACGACGACAGCCAGAGCGGGTCGAAAAAGTAACCCGCGCTTCCTTCTTCTCCGGTAGCTTTCGGCTCCCTGTGCAGATGGCACTTTAGGCGGACACGAGGTAGAAATTATGTCGGCAATGAGAGCTATTGACCTTGAGCGAACTTACACCAGCGATGAATTTGAGAATTTGCCGCAGTTCGATAAACGTTATGAACTTCTGGATGGAAGACTGGTAGAAAAGCCTTTGCCCGGCCTCGAACATCAGTTGTTCGTCCGGCGGCTTATTCAACATTATGACCGCTTCGATCCTGAAGAAAAGCTTGGCATGATGATCCAGGAAGTCAATGTCAGGCTCAGTCCAGGCTATACACCTATGCCGGATGTTTCGTTCTGGGTTGCCTCTCGTCGGCCTAAAATCACTAAAAAGGCCGCGCCGCGCCCGGATTTAGCCGTCGAAATCTGGTCGCCCGGAGACCTTGACACCCGGCAGCACCGCCAGGAGACTCAAGCTAAAATCCAAGAATATCTTTCGGCGGGCGTAAGCCTGGTTTGGGCCATTAACCCGGCCAGACGTCAGGTAGAAGTTTATCGCCTGGCTGCGCCCGAAACTGTTCTGAGAGCCGAAGCAGAGGCCGAGTTAGAGGGCGAGAATGTGATGCCAGGCTTTCGTCTAAAATTAGCCCGGCTGTTCGATTAGGCCGTCCGGTCGGCTCGAAATTACCTTTATTCAAACGTAAATCACTATCAAGAATTGTCTTAGAAAATGTCTCAGCAACATCAAGTCATAATTATAGGCGGTGGAGTGGCCGGACTAAGTGCAGCTTTGCACCTGGCCGAGCGCGGGCTGGCTCCGCTCGTTTTAGAGGCCGAGCCTGAGTGGGCGGGCGGACGGTTGGGCGGCAAACCGGCGGCCCGCCCCGTCGGGCGGGATGGGACAGGCTGGGGCGAGTTCCCGGCGGAACACGGCATCCACGGCTTCTGGTCGCAGTACCGCAACCTCAAAGGCATGTTGGCCCGCCACAACCTCACGCCGCAGTTCGTGCGGGCGCGGCGGCAGGAATGGATACACGGCGACCGGGGTCGGGTGCGCCGGGCCGAGATGGGCCGGGTTGTCACTCGTAGCCTGTGGCCTGCGCCCTTCCATTACGGCACGCTCTGGTTCCGGCCTTCCTTCTGGCGGATGATCGGCTGGCAGGACTGGCTTTCGATCCCGGCAGTGCTGGCAAGTCTGGTCGTAGCGACCGGGATTGATCCCCTGGCCGAGGGAAAGCGCATGGAAGGCAAAACCCTGGCCGATTTTTGCCGGGGCTGGCCGCCAGCAATCCGGGCTTTCGTGGCTTGCCTTGCCCGTAGCGGTCTGAGTGCCCACCCCGAAGATGTGCCGCTCTCCGGCTTTATTGCCTTCTTGCGTTTTTACACGCTCTTGCGCCGGGATAGCCAGCGTTTCGAGTACCTGGCCGAAGACGCCGACCGCGCCATCGTCGGGCCGCTGCTTGGCCGAATCGCCGAGCTAGGCGGCAACGTGCGGCTGGGCTGTCGGGTCTCCCGGCTCGAACAAAGCGGCAAAGGCTGGCAGGTAGTGCTGGAAGGGACGAGCGCGGCAGAGCCTCCACTGGAGGCCGGACTGGTTATTCTGGCAAGCGATGCTCCCGGCACACGCCAGATTTTGCTCAATAGCCCGGTAACCCAGGCTCTTGCCAGGGATTTGCATTGGCCGCAAGGTCTGGCAACGGCGGTATTTCGCCTCTGGTTTGGGGCGGCCCCGCCCGATAAAGCCGAAGCGGGCATCATTAGCGGCGATTTCGTAGTGGACAACTTTTTCTGGCTGCATCGTTTCCAGACCGTCTTTAAGGAGTGGAACGGGCGCACTGGCGGGAGTGCGCTTGAAGCCCACATCTACGGCCCACCGGCCCTGCTCGATGAGCCGGACGAAACCCTCCTGGCCCGCGTAGTTGATGATTTTGCCCGGATTTATCCGGCCTTGCAGGGCAAGCTGTTGCACCAGACCATTCAGCGCAACGCCCCGACCCACACCCTTTTCGCGGTCGGGACGTTATCGGCCCACCTGGGAGTGCGCACTCCCTGGCCGGGCCTCTTTTGCTGCGGCGACTGGGTGCGGCACGCCAGCCCGGCCCTTTTCCTGGAACGCGCCTGTGTCACCGGGATCGAAGCCGCCAATGCCGCTCTCGCCACGCTCAACCAGGAAACCTTTGCGCTCGTGCCACACAAAAAACCCGAACTGCTGGCCCGCGCCGTCGGTGGCTATGTGCGAATGATGCGAACCAACTTGCGCGGCACTTAAAAAGAGGTCGGAGGTTAGCTTTTTCCCTTCCTGAAGGAGTTTCGATAAATGGCGCAACCCCGACTGGCCCCGGCTCAACCCGTAGCTGTAGAAGCTTCACCTGCTCCTAAATTACCCTGGTATCGCTCTCATTACTGCCGGGCTGGATTAGCTTTTGCCGTTTTGACGCTCTTGTTTAGCTGGCGCATCTGGGGTAGCCTGACATTAGCGACGCCTGGCGGTGATATTGACGGGTTCGAGAACGTCTGGAACGACTGGTGGGTGCGCCAGGCTTTGCTGGAACGCCACACAAATCCTCTATTTACTTCTTACATCTACTACCCGACCGGGGTTAGCTTACGGCTGCACGCCCTTCAAATGCTCAATGGCCTTCTGACTATTGGGCTGGCACCCCTGTTCGGGCCGGTCGGTTCGACCAACCTCACTTTTGTCTGGGCGATCTGGTCAACCGCTTTCTCTAGCTACCTCTTGTTTTATTATCTGACCCAAAAGCCCCTGGCAGCCTGGGCCGGAGCCGCTTTCTTTGGCTTTTGCAACTTTCAGCAGTACGAATTCTGGGGAGCCGGGCAGGGTAATCTGGTTTCTTTGGAATGGTTGCCGCTTTACGCCCTGTTTATGTTCAAGGTTGGGCGGGGCGAACGACACACCCGGCTTAATATAGCTCTGGCAAGCGGACTACTCCTATTTTTAACCCTGACCGATCTGCAATACCTGTTATTTGCAATCCTGCTGACCGGGTTGTACGGCCTTTACCTGCTGGCCGGGTCTGCGGGCTGGCCGGAAAAAGGCCGCGCCATCGGTCGGCTGGCCCTGAGTGGAGCTATTTACGGTCTGGTAGCTTTGCCGCTATTACTCATTCCGGCGATTGTGGAAATAAGTCAATCGCCCTGGCTATGGCCCAGCCAGGATCAGAGCCAGTTCAAGGCCAGCAGTTTAACTGATTATCTGGGCTGGGAAGGGCGCAACCTGGGATATATCCCGTTGGCCTTAGGGCTGCTGGGCGTGATCGTTGGTTGGCGAAAAACCGGTACTACGGTACGCTTCTGGCTGGTAGTAGCCTCATTCTTCGGAATGCTTTCGCTTGGGCCAACCTTGCTGATCGGGGCTACTCCGCTCAAGCTTATGGGCTACACCCTGCCTCTGCCTTACGCCTGGTTTAGCCAGTTGCCCGGTATGCGGGTAGGGCGCAACCCTTCCCTTTATGGGGTAATGTGGATGTTGGCGATAGCGGCGTCAGGAACTTACGGGCTAGGCTGGTTGCTGGCGAAATGGGCCAACCGAACCCGCCGGAGTCCGGTGCTACTGGTTGGAGCCATCACGACGCTGGCGGTCGGGCCGCTCCTGGTCGGGGCGGCCCTGTCGTACCCGCTCGACCGCCTGGAAGTATCGCCTTTTTACGAACAATTAGCCCAGGATAAAACCGATTACGCTATTCTGGAATTGCCTTCTTTTACCGAACGCGGGCGGGGTGAAGATGTTTATCAGGCTTATCAGGTGGTGCATAACAAAGGGCGGTTTGGCGGGCGGTTGTCCCGCGACCACAAACTCGATAATCCCAACAATTTTCTAAAGACTAATACTCTTTTCCGAGATTTTTTCTTGTTGGGTGAAGGAAACGCCCGCAATTTGCACCCGGCCAAAGATGTGCTACCTTCGCCAGATTTCAAGCAGATCGGGTTGCCTTTGCTAAATTTTTATAACGTGCGCTACATCGTGCTTTACAAAGCGGCTATGACAAAGGAGACCGGGCAGGTGGCCCTCTCGCTCGTAGCACAGGTGCTAGGTCAGGTCAGGCCGGTTTACGAAGATCAGCAGTTAATCGCTTATCGGGTGCCGGATGGCCCGAACCTGAGCCAGAATAGCAGCCTGTTCGCCGATGTGGGAGAGGGTTGGTACGGGGCCGAAAGCCGGAACGGTGAAACCTGGCGGTGGGCTAACCAGGCCGCCAAAGCCGAGATTTATCTTTACAATCTGACTTCCCAGGCCAAAAACGTCCGGCTAGATTTAACTTCCTACAGTTTCAAAACCGAACGCGAGCTTGTAGTAAAATTTAACGACCAACTCCTGCCGGGTAGTTATCACCTGCTCGAAACTTACCAGCCGTTTACTTTCGAGCTAAAGCTGGCTCCAGGCCGTAACGTTATAAGCTTTTCCTCGCCCCAACCGGGCCGTTCGGTGCTGGACTACGGCTTCAAGAACGATTCACGGGTGCTGAGTTTTGCGATCCTGGGAGCGCAGTTAAGCCCGGCCTCACTGTCGCTCCTTTCCCCCTAAAGGGGAGCGAAACTATCGCAAGTTCTGGCAGATCGTTCTTGAATAGTCCCTGGAACTATCTAGCCAGATCAATCTTGCTCGACCGCCACACCGAAACCCTTGTTTCGCTTCTCGGAAGATGTTAGAATTGGCCTGTTAGCTTAGCGGGACAAATTTAAAAGCAGAACGGACGTAGCCATCATGCTAGACGAATACCCCAAAGAATTAGAGTTGCGCGACGGCTCGAACGCAATTATACGGATCGCCACCCGCGCCGACGAAACCCGTCTGGTGCTGTTCTTCTTGAGTGTGCCGGAAGACCAGCGCGATTTTGTGCATTACGACCTGGCGGACGCCGAAAACCTGGAAGGCTGGTGGGGCGGGCCGAACTGGGAAGAAGCTTTTCCTCTGGTGGCCGAGGTGGGCGGGCAGGTCGTAGCGGTTGCCTTGCTCAAAGGCTACCGGGCCTCCTGGTGCAACCATGTCGGCGAAAGCTGGATGATCGTCCACGAGAATAGCCGGGGGTTGGGCCTGGGCCGGATTATGGCGAGCGAGACTTACGGCCTGGCCGGTGAACTGGGCATCGAGAAATTGCGCTGCGAGGTGCGGGCCGATGGGCTGGGCGCGATCAAAATTCTCAAGCAGCTTGGGTATGTCCACGAGGGTATTCTGGGAGATTACATCAAGGATAGTTCCGGCCAGACCCACGATGTAGCCTTGATGAGTTGCAATATTCAGGATTATCTCCGGCGGCAGGCTCAGAACGAAGAGCAAGGTTTGCCGGAGATCAGCGCGGCTTTTTAGCTCTACGCGCTATGCAGGATTAAGCCTGAAATTTTCTCTAACACATGTCTAGCACTTTTTGTATACCATTCCAACGAAAGGTTTGCTATAAACTGTTCATACGTGGCTCAATAAAGTAATTGGAAAAAAGGTTTTTTCAAGGAGGCAGATCGGTTTTATGACTGTGGAAGCAAACACTAATAACAAAGAGACGCTAGGTTTTCAGGCCGAAGTAAAGCAGCTACTCGACCTGATGATCCACTCGCTTTATAGCAATAAAGAAATCTTTTTGCGGGAGTTGATCTCGAATGCTTCGGACGCCGAAGACAAACTTCGCTTTGAAGCTCTCTCGAATGGCACGCTCTACGAAGACGACAGCGAGTTAAAAATCCGGGTGGCTTTTGATAAAGAAGCTCGCACCGTGACGGTTTCGGATAACGGGATCGGCATGTCCCGCGAAGAGGTAATCGAAAATATCGGCACGATTGCCAAATCCGGCACCCGCGAATTTTTTCAGGCCTTAACCGGCGACCAACGCAAAGACGCCAACTTGATCGGCCAGTTCGGGGTCGGTTTCTATTCGTCCTTTATCGTGGCCGACCGGGTAACACTGGTAACACGCCGGGCCGGACTAAACCCCGACCAGGGCGTGCGCTGGGAATCGGACGGGCAGGGCGATTACACCCTGGAAATGGTCGAAAAACCAGGCCGCGGCACAGATGTAATCTTGCATTTGCGCGAAGGCGAAGACGAACTTTTGAGCAGCTACGGCTTGCAGACGATCATCCGCAAATACTCCGACCATATTACCCTGCCGATTGTGATGCAGACCGAAGGGGCCGAGGGTGAAACCCCGACCGAAGAAACGGTCAATCGGGCCTCGGCTCTGTGGACGCGCTCGAAAAGCGAAATCACCGACGAAGAGTATAACGAATTTTACAAGCACGTCGCCCACGACTTCACCGACCCACTGGCCCGCGTCCATAGCCGGATGGAAGGCAAGTACGACTATACGATGCTCTTGTACGTGCCTTCCCGCGCCCCCTTCGACATGTGGAGCCGCGATAGCCGCCACGGAGTCAAACTGTACGTGCGGCGCGTCTTTATTATGGACGATGCCGAGCAACTGATGCCGGGCTATTTGCGTTTCGTGCGCGGCGTAATTGATTCGAGCGACCTACCGCTTAACGTTTCACGCGAGATTTTGCAGCACAACAAGATTATTGAGAGCATCCGGGCCGGGGCGGTCAAGAAGGTGCTGGGCCTGCTGGACAGCCTGGCGACCGACGACAAAGAGAAATATGCTACTTTCTGGAAAGAATTCGGACGCGCCCTCAAAGAAGGCGTGGACGAAGACCCGACTAACCGCGAGGCGATTGCCCGGCTATTGCGCTTTGCTACCACCGTCTCGGAAAGCGAAACGCAGGACATCTCGCTGGACGATTACATCGGGCGGATGAAAGAAGGCCAGGAAGCGGTTTACTACATTACGGCGGAAACTTACGCCGCCGCCAAAAACAGCCCGCTTCTGGAGATTTTCCACAAAAAGGGCGTCGAAGTCCTGTTGCTCTCAGACGTGATTGATAACTGGCTGGTCAATAACCTGACCGAATACAAGGGCAAAAAACTGCAATCGGTCGGCAAAGGCGAACTCGACCTGACTCAGCTAGAAGACGAGGCCGAGAAGGAGCAGCAGCAAAAAGCCGCCGACGAGTTCAAAGACTTAACCGGGCGGGTCAAGGTAGTGCTGGGCGATAAGGTTAAGGACGTGCGGGTGACAAACCGACTGGTAAACGCCCCGGCCTGTCTGGTGGCCGACGAGCATGACCTCGATAACTCTTTCAAGCGTATTCTCAAGGCGGCGGGCCAGAACTTGCCGACCGGCAAGCCGATCTTCGAGATTAACCCGCAGCATCCTCTCCTGGTGCGCCTCAACACCACCACCGACGAAACGCGCTTTGCCGATTGGACTTCTATCCTGTTCGACCAGGCGGTTCTTAGCGATGGCGGGCATCTGGAAGACCCGGTGAGTTTCGTCAACCGGCTTAACGGATTGCTGGTGGCTCTATCGGAAAATAATTAGGTAAACGTGGGAAATAAAAATTGAGAAAACAGCTGTTTTCTCAATTTTTATTTTATAACTTGTAATAGCGGGTGAAAATGTGGCCGAGCAAGAGCTAAAAGAAGTCACGGTTTATACCGACGGGTCGTGCCTGGGCAATCCGGGGCCGGGCGGCTATGGAGTGGTTTTGTTGTACGGTGGAAAGCGCAAAGAGCTTTCGGCAGGTTTTGCGCTGACTACCAATAACCGCATGGAAATTCTGGCGGCAGTGGTGGGCCTGGAAACTCTCAAGGAACCTTGCCGGGTAACGCTTTACACCGACTCGCAGTACGTGATACAGGCGATGGAGAAAGGCTGGGCGGTGCGCTGGCAGGCGAACGGCTGGCGACGTGCCACCGGCGAACCGGCTATCAGTCCCGACCTGTGGGAACGGCTGTTGCAAGCCCGCGCCCGGCACGAAACCCAGTTTAAATGGGTCAAAGGCCACTCCGGGGACGTCGAGAACGAACGCTGCGACGTGCTGGGCCGCACCGCCGCCAGTCAGCCCAACCTGCCGCCCGACGTGGGCTACGATCCTAAAGAAACCTCCGCTACTCCTGCACTTCCGGCAAAGGCTTCGCCTCCGGCTAAGGTTCCGCCGCCGTCTAACAAGACTGCTCAGACCCAAAGCAACCCTTATACCGAGCCAGATTCAGTTCCACCCGTCCTGCCAACTGGCGGCAAAAGCGTCAAAGTCACCCGGCCCGGCCAACCCTGCCGTAAATGCGGTACGCCGGTCATTAAAAAAGAGCCAAAGTCGAAACCAAAACAGGGTCAGCTATATCGCTACCAATGGTATTTGTACTGTCCTAAATGCACTACTATGTATATGGTTGAAGATGCAGCAGTACCGATTGAGCCATAGCTAAGCCAATACTCTACAAGTTAAGGTTGTGCTAAAGTTGTCAGGTTTACTTCGCGTCTGGCCGCCCAGGAATTGGGCTTCAAAGGTGGAATTTACTGCCTAAAAATAGGCTTTAAAACGCCGTTTGGTACTTGACACAATCATTCCAAACCTTAACTTGTAGCCTATGGGCAAAGCTTAGAAAAGCGATCTGACAGGCCGGTTTACCTCTCAAACCGACCCGCCAGAGCTTAACGCCCTACATATCAATCTGAGCGCGTTGAAGCTTGCCGCTAAAATCTACGTAGATAGATTTCCACTCGGTGAAGAAGTCAATCGCGGCCCAGGCTGCTTCGCGGTGGCCGTTGCCGGTTTCGCGGGTGCCGCCAAAGGGTAAGTGTACCTCGGCCCCGATAGTCCCGGCGTTGATGTAGAGAATGCCGGTACTGACCTCACGCATCGCCAGGAACGCCTTGTTGACATCCTGGGTATAGAGAGAGGCCGATAAGCCGTATTTTACGCCGTTATTGACCCGGATCGCTTCTTCCAGACTATCCACCCCGATGATTACCGTCGTCGGCCCGAAAATTTCCTCCTGAGCCACCCGCATATTGGGCCGCACATCACCAAAGAGGGTCGGGCGATAAAAAGCTCCCTTCGCCAGTTCGTCTTCTTCGGCAATCCTGCCGCCAGTCAGGAGCGTGGCACCTTCGGCCTGGCCGATCTTGGTGTATTCGTGGATGCCGTCGCGTTGCTTGCGATTAATGACCGGCCCGACGTCGGTAGTGTCTTTGAGGCCATCGCCCAACCGCAACTTCTCGACCCGGCTAACCAGTTTGTCGGTCAACTCGCGTTCGATACCCCGGTGAGCGATCACCCGACTGGCGGCGGTGCAACGCTGCCCGGTCGTGCCGAACGCGCTCCAGATGATTCCTTCCACCGCCAGATCGAGATTCGCGTCGTCCATCACCATAATCGCGTTTTTGCCGCCCAATTCGAGCGAAACTCGTTTGAGCCGCCCGGCGGTCTGGCTCAGCACGTGCTTGCCGCTTTCGGTCGAGCCGGTGAAAGTATAGATGTCCACGTCGGGGTTATTCAAAAGAGCTTCGCCCACCACCGATCCGGCTCCCAGCACCAGGTTCAGGACGCCCGGCGGCAACCCGGCCTCCTCGAAGACTTTAACTAGCTCGACGGCTACCAGAGGTGTATCGCTGGCCGGTTTAAATACAACAGTATTGCCACAGACCAACGCGGGCATAATCTTCCAGGTGGGGATCGCCATCGGAAAGTTCCAGGGCGTAATAGCCGCCACGACGCCCACCGGGTCGCGCACGGCCATCTGGAATTTGTCGTACATCTCGCTAGGCGCAGTCATCCCAAACTGCCGCCGCCCTTCGCCGCCCATGTAAAAAGCCATGTCAATGCCTTCTTGCACGTCGCCACGGGCTTCTTCCAGCACCTTACCCATTTCCATCGTCATCAGGCGGGCCAGTTCTTCCTTGCGTTGCGCTAGAATCGCTCCGACCCGGAACAGGATTTCACCCCGCCGGGGAGCCGGATATTTGCGCCAGGTATCAAAAGCGGCCCGCGCCGCCGCCACTGCCACCGCCACTTCTTCCGGGCCACTCTTCGCCAGTCGTCCTAGCAACTGACCGGTCGCCGGGCTGTAACTCTCGAAAGTCGCACCGCTCTGGGCCGCCACCCACTTACCATTGATATAATTTTGAGCTTCCCGTACCGGGGTCTCCGTTGCTTCTGCCGTCATCGCGTCTCCTCCGTCGCTCTTTTTGGAAAAACAGGTTGGTTTCTTCCTTCTTTTTTCCTTCTTTTTTCTTTCTACTTCCTTGTTCCTTGCTGTTGCTCTTTTAGCAGGGTTAATCGCTTTGTTACACTTCATCTTACCGTTTCGAGGCTGGAATGGCAATCTTAAAAGCCGCTTCCCTGCCCGGAAGGAAACCTAAATGCCAGCACTTTTAACTGGTAAAGCTTGATTTAGCCGGGATAAACCCCTCAGACGCGAAGGGATTTTGCCAGACGGTAGCCCAGGCTGCGCTCGGTCAGGATGTAGCGCGGACTCTCCGGGTTATCTTCTAGCTTTTTACGCAGTCGGCTGATGTAGGTTTTGAGATAATCGAGTTGTTCGCGGTACTCCGGCCCCCACACTTTATCCAGCAACATCTCGAAAGGCAGCACGCGCCCGGCATTACGGGCCAGCAGGAACAACACGTTATACTCGGTCGGGGTCATTTTTACCGGCTGCCCTTTTTTGGTTACTTCCCGGCTCTCGAAGTTGATCGCAAGCTCTCCACAGGTAAAAGAAGGCAGCGAGTTAATCGGCCCCGGCATTTCGGCCCGGCGCAGCACGGCCCGGATACGAGCGAATAGTTCTAAATGCGAGAATGGCTTGGTCAGATAATCGTCCGCACCTGCCTCCAAACCTTTTACTTTGTCTAATTCCTCGCCACGAGCAGTTAGCATCAGGATCGGCACATCGCTGCTCTGCCGAATTTCTTTGAGAACAGAAAAGCCGTCTTTGTAGGGCATCATCACATCCAGCAGCACCACGTTCGGGTTATGCTCGAAGAAGGCCGCCAGCCCTTTGTCGCCATCGGAAGCGGTAATGACTTCTACATCCTGCCATTGCAATTGGAACCCGATAGTGATAGCTTCCACCACATTTTTATCGTCATCTACAACCAGAATTTTCACTTTAGCCTATCTTCTATCCAGTCTATCTTCCATCCAACTTATCTTTAGCCTCTTTGGGCTGGGGCAAATTAAAAAAGAAGGTACTACCTGAACCTGGTTTGCTCTCGAACCAAAGCCGTCCCCCATGTAATTCAATCAAGCTCTTTGCCAGAGCCAGGCCAAGACCACCGCCTGCCCCGTTGGTGTTCTCGACTATTTGCATTTGATAAAACTTGTAAAAGATAAAATCATGCTCCTCCGGCTTAATACCGATACCTTCATCTCGTACCCACAAAACCACATCACCACTTTCTTCGAGTCGTGCGCCAAGTGTAATCGTACTTGCGGGCGGGCTAAATTTGCAAGCATTCGAGAGCAAATAGCCAAGAAGCTGAGTAACACGTCTTTTATCCGCTTCTACTCTAAGTTTTTGGGTGGGCAGATTAAGATTAAAATTAAGCTTCTGGCCTTTTGCCTTTAGAATTTCTTGAAGGCTCGCGGCCACCTCTTTGAGCAAAGCATCAACCTGTACCGGGCGAGTATGCAGGCTTATTCGGCCACTTTGCAAGCTGGTCAGTTCAATCAGGTCATTAACTATTCGTTCCATTCGCTCCGAGCTAACGGCCATGTTTTCGAGAAGTTTGTGCAAAGGAGGCGGAAATTCCGGTCCGGTGTTAGCCATTAACACGCTCAGCGAAGTCTTGAAATTTGCCAGAGGGGTGCGTAGCTGATGTGAAGCCGTGGCTACAAACTGGCCCTGAATTCGGTCGTAAAGTTTTTGAACCGTCCTATCCTGGAGAAGCACTAAATAAGATGCGGAAGCCTCAGCTAGATTAAGCGGAACGTAGCGTATGAATACTTCGCGTTGCTCCCCCTGGGAAGTCGTCAGGCTAAGCGGTTCTTCTTCCGAAGGTAACTCAGGGGCTTGCTTTTGCCGCAAACCGAGCAACGGACAATCAGGCCCGGACTGTACCGGATTGTCCTGCTCAGCGATGGGAGCGGCGGATGAGTGGCACTGAAAAACTTCAAAACATTTCTTACCCAGCAAGGTAGCTCTGGGCAGATCGAGCAATTTTTCCAGAGCAGGATTAACCCTCTGAAACACGCGCTGCTCGTCCAGTACGGCGGCGGCATCACTTAGATATTCTAAAAATTGCAGGTTAAAATCCACTTGAATTACATCCTGGTCTAACTCGAACTAACCTTAACATAGAGGCAACCTGAACAAAAACCGGCTACCTACGTCTTCGTCGCTTTCGGCCCAGAGTTGACCGCCCAGCAATTCCACCAGCACACGAGCAATTGGCAGACCGAGGCCACTTCCGGTCATTTCCTTGACATTTTCGTGCATGGCGCGGCGGTAGTAGCGTTCAAAGATAAGCTCTCGTTCGTCCGGCGGAATGCCTGGCCCGCTATCCTGCACCGCGACCGTAATCCCCAGCCCGTCTTCGAGGCGGAAATTCACTCCAATCTGACCACCAACGGGGGTGTACTTGTTGGCGTTGGAAAGCAAATTGACCAGAACCTGTTCGAGCCGGGCGCGGTCGGCATTTACCCAATACTCGATGGCAGGTCGTTCCAGTTGGACTTGCTGCTCTTTCTGGGTAAATAGAGGAGCCAGCGTATGCAGGGCGGTCGAAACCGCTTCACCAATTTCAAGTCGTTCTAGCCGAAGTTGGATACGGCCCTGTTCGAGCCTGGTCAAATCGAGCAAGTCATCCAGTAAATTGTTGAGGCGTGCGCTACTGCGGGTTATATTTGTAGCCAGTTGACCGAGTGCAGGCGGCAAAGAAGCGGGTAAGCTCGACTCCAACAAACCGGCACTTAGCTTGATTGCCGCCAGAGGTGCGCGTAACTCGTGGGCCGTCATCGAGAGAAATTCTTCTTTGTGCTGGTAAAGCCGCGCTCGCTCCAGAGCCAGCGCGGCTTGTCCGGCGAAAGCTTCCAAAAGAGCTATTTCTTCTGGCCCGAAAAGGCGCGGCCCGGCGGCATAAACTTCAATAACGCCTTCAACCCGACCCTGTGCGCCCTGCCGGATTGGCACTACCAGCAAGGCTCCCGGCATTTTACCGCTTGCCAGGGGTAAAAAGAAAAGTTTATCCAGCCGGGCGGTATCTTCCACTGCCAGCGACGCACCGAGGCGCAACACTCGTCCGGCTACCGAAGCTTCTAAAGGCAAGCTGTGATGCTCGGCTTGAGGTTGAAGCCCGCGCTGGGCCTGAAACTCGAAGCCGCTCCGAGCGGTGTTCAAAAGGTAGAGGGCGGCGGCAGGTAATTCGAGCAGGTTGCAAGTAGCCTCGGTGATCTGGCTGAAGAGTTGGTGGGGATTTACCACCTGGTTAAGCTGGCTAATCAAGTGGGCCAGCGTCCGGGCGCGTTGCTGGGCGCGGCGCGTCTCGCGGTAAAAATTAGCATTTTGAATCGCAACGGCGGCTTGCCGAGCGAAAATCGTTAACCACCACTCGTCTTCCTCACTGAA
>JBBRBE010000122.1:0-18667 GCA_038206175.1 Chloroflexia bacterium | reverse complement strand
CTAAACCAGCCCTCTTCCAGGGCAAACTTATCCCAAATGCTCGTGTCAACTCGTCGGCGTGTACTCATAATTTATGATAATTCCAATTTTGCAACTTCAGTTTGCGCTGAGAGATTAAAAGGCTGCAAATGTACAGCCATCGTCTAAACATTTTACAAAAACTAAAATAAGCTTTGCTTAGAACCCAGACCCACCCCGCCTCAGCCCTAAATCTCGGCTACGAGGCGGGCAAGTTCGGTATCGAGAGCCTGGCTCAAGTCGTCACCACGTTTGATTAAATAGACCGGCACCCTCATTGCACTGAGGGAGCCAACCACGAAAAGCGGTGAGATCGCCGGGCCGCCAAAGGTGTTTGGCTCGACCAGTACCACTGCTACTTTTACATTCTTCCGCAGCAGCATCGGCAGAATAGCGGCCCAGCCTTCATCGGTGGAAGAAGTGATCAAGATGGCCGTATCGGTGTTGCCCAGGCGGGTCATTTCGGAAGCCAGAAGTTGGCCGAACTCGATTTCACCTTGCGCCCGGACAACCGCCAGAGCTTCCATAATCTTGCCCAGTTGCCGTTCGCCTCGGTCGGGCGACACAATTTCATGATGCTGCCCCCAGGCGGTCAGGCCCACACTGCGGCCTATTTTCAAAAGATGGCGGGCCAGCGTTGCCGCCGCCGCGATGGCGTATTCTTCGGTCGAGTCGTTCGAGCGCATCCCACTACTGGCCGGGAGCGCAGTTGAAACGCCCTGCCGGTTCGTATGATTTAGTACCCAATGCTGGGCTACGTTCAAGTCCAGGAAGATTTGTACGTCAATAGTCGGGTCGAAATCGAATTCTTTGACAATAAATTTACGCTGGCGGGCGGTGGAGGCCCAATGAATCCGGTTGAGGCTATCGCCAGGCCGGTACTCACGCAAGCCGGTAATATTGGGCGTGGTGTGGGGGGTGGGACGGTTGGCGGTGTTGCCGCCGGGCAGGATGCCGGAAAGGGCTTCAAATTTGTTTAGCTCGAACGAAGCCGGTAAAACTGTCACGAAATGCTTGACCGGCAGTTCGCGCTTGAAGCGAAAAAGGCCGAAAGGATCGCCTGCCGTAATGGAGATTGGCCCTAGCTGAAAGCGGCCTCGCAACGAACAGTAAGTTTTAGCTCGCCACTGCACCTGACCATAAGGCAGGAGGCTTTGCACGCAGTTAAGCCGATGGCCCGGCAGGTTCGACTCGTCCCGCACTTCCAGCCACAATTTAGGCATAAAAGAGTGGTTGCGTAGAGTTAAAACTTCTTCGTAATAATCGCCCACGCTGGCCCGGTCGCCCTGGCCGCGCCGGGTGATTTCTAGCCAGTGCAAGCTTAGTCGCGCCCAGGCGTAGGCAAAAACGATCATAGCGACCAGCACGTAATCCAGCACAAACAGTAACCGAAGGCGGAAAAGCTGAGCCATTACTGCAATTGTAAAGATAACCAGGGCCAGACGTAGAATTTTCAAGAAATTCATGGGTAATCTCTGTAAGTATCCCGGCGACGCAGACTTTGGACAAGAACACTACGTTCTCCGTCGCCGGGCGAGTGCGATTAAATAATTGAAAGAAAGCCCGAAAGCCAGAAAGAAAACTGGCCTAGCGCACGCCTGCTTTGGCTCCCGGCACCGGCGTATGGCTCAACAGTTCTTCTACCACCGACAAACTGGTGATGCCTTTCATCCGCGCACTTGGATTCATAATGATACGGTGCGGCAGCGTGACCACCGCAAGGGCTTTCACGTCGTCGGGTATGACGTAGTTGCGCCCTTCTAGCAGGGCGTGCGCCTGGGAAGCCCGGTAGAGGGCCAGCGAACCGCGTGGACTGGCTCCCAGGTACACGTCGTCCTGTTCCCGCGTAGAGGCGACCAGATTGACGATGTATTCTTTGATCAAGCCGTCCACATAGACCTCCTTGACCGCAGCCTGGGCTTCGAGCAATTCTTCCAACCCGGCCACCTGAGAAAGGCTATCGAGCGGATGAACGTGTTGCTGGCGGTCGAGGATTTCAACTTCGCTTTCGCGGCTGGGGTAGCCCAGCGACATTCGCAACAAGAAGCGGTCCAGTTGGGCTTCGGGCAGAGGAAAAGTACCTTCGTATTCGATGGGGTTCTGGGTTGCCAGCACAATAAAGGGGTTGGGCAGTGGGTAAGTAGTACCGTCTACCGAAATTTGCCGTTCTTCCATCGCTTCCAGCAGGGCCGACTGAGTTTTAGGGGTAGCCCGATTAATTTCGTCGGCCAGGACGATCTGAGCCATCAAGGGGCCGGGCCGGAACTCGAACTGCTCGTTTTTCTGGTTGTAGATCGAAACGCCGGTCGCATCGGTTGGCAACAGGTCGGGAGTAAATTGAATACGTTTGAAAGTGCAACCAAGCGACCGTGAGATAGCCTTTGCCAGGGCTGTTTTACCGACTCCCGGTACATCTTCGATCAGAACGTGGCCTTTGCACAGAAGAGCCAGCAGGGTCAGTTCAACTTCTTTATGTTTACCAATAATTACTTGCTCGACATTTTTAACCACTCGTTCGGCCAATTGCCAGGCGATGGACATTAAGAATACTCCTTATTGCTGAATACTATCAATTGCCCTAGAGCCACGCCCTTTGGGAATAGCCAAATTATACCATAGGGGCCGGGGTGTATTTCCGCCCCAAGTTTATTCCTTGATTAGAAGAAAGTCAGGCTAGTTTATAATTTGTCCCTCTAGTACAACGCGGCCCGGCCCGAAACGTTACACCCCGCAAAAACAAATAAAAGCCAATCTGATTCTTGATGGCTAATCTACTGGCTATTTATAAAGATGTGTGGTATAGTTTAGTCGCAAGGTAAATAGCCTGTATGACATCGGTATAGTCTCCTTAGAGCTTTTGACCTCAAGCTTTTCGTAAGATTTGCTTCTCTCAACTCCCTCTTTTGAACTCCCTCCTTTCTCTATCAGGTTGCTGATACTTCCCGTCCGGTAAACTTCACTAAAACAAAGTTTTTCCGGGCCAGCATCAACCGAAATAGCTTTGCATTGATCGTCTGTTTTTAGTATTTAAGAATATAAAGAGGAACTCTAATTGGGCAGAAAGTTATACGTAGGCGGCCTTTCGTACAATACGACTGAAGCGGGCCTGGAGAATTTGTTCGCGCAGGCTGGTCAGGTTGACTCGGCTCGGATCATCACCGACCGCGATACCGGACGGGCTAAGGGCTTCGGCTTCGTGGAAATGAGCAATGACGACGAGGCTTCCCGCGCCATCTCCATGTTCAACGGCACCGACTTCGAGGGCCGCAACATCACAGTGAACGAAGCCAGGCCCCAAACCGAGCGCCCTCAGCGCGGTGGTTACAGCCAGGGTGGTCGTTACTAATCAGTTACCTCCCAGGTAACTTGAGTCAAAGACTACATAGCCCGCTTTCTAAGCGGGCTATTTTTCATGTCAAACAATTTCGTTTTCTGACTTTACTCGCGGAGAAATCTTTCTCAAAACAGTTGTAATCGAAGCCAGGTTAGAGCCAGAAGTTTTTGCTGAGCTTTTGAGAAAGAATAGTCGGACACAACCCACTTATCCTGTCTTATCGGAATGTGATTAGAGTAGAAGAGTTTAGGATAAAATTTTGAGTACGACACATTTGGATAGCTTCAATGCAGACAGCCCCAAAGAGCCGCGCTGGCAAGAATTGGTGGCTCCCTACCGCACCCCTGCTCTCGGTCGGAGTTTGTGGCAAATTGCCAATACTTTCGTTCCTTTCCTCGTAATCTGGTACGTGATGTACCTGAGCCTGGATTTGTCTTACCTGTTAACGCTGGCCCTTTCTCCCGTGGCTGCCGGGCTGATGATCAGGTTGTTTATCATTCAGCACGATTGCGGTCACGGAGCCTTTTTCAAGTCTCAAAAAGCCAGCGACCTGCTTGGCTCGATCTGCGGGATCATTAGTTTTACGCCCTATTACCACTGGAGGCATTTCCACGCTATACACCACGCCACGGTGGGCAATCTGAACCGGCGGGTGGATGGCGAATTGCTTCCCCTGACCATCAAGAAGTACACCCAGAACAACGGCGACGTGCTAACCCTGACTGTGAAGGAATATCAGCAGTTGGCCGGTTGGGAAAAGGTCGTTTACCACTTCTACCGCAACCCTTTTTTCCTGTTCCTGGTCGTGCCTATGTTGCTTTTCGTGGTCTTGAACCGCTTCTGCAACCCTAAAGCCACCCGCCGAGAACGCCATAGTGTTTACTGGAGCAATCTGGTTCTGCTGAGCCTGATTTTACTTTTAGGCTTTACGATTGGCTTTGGGCCGCTTCTGCTGGTCGAATTACCGATTTTGTTTCTTTCTTCCATAATTGGAGTCTGGTTGTTTTACATTCAGCACCAGTTTGAAGAGACTTCCTGGTTGCCGCAGAAGAAGTGGGATTTTGCCAAAGCGTCTTTAGAAGGCAGTTCTTACTACAAGCTTCCCGGCGTGTTTCAGTGGTTCACCGGCAACATCGGGTTTCACCACATTCACCATCTCAACCCTCGCATTCCCAATTACTACCTGCAAAAATGTCATAGGGCCGGGGCTTTGTTCGCGCAGAGCAGCACTATTACCTTTATTGGCGGGATGAAGAGCCTCTACCTGCGTCTGTGGGACGAAGAACAGCAGAAAATGGTCGGCTTCAAGGGAGCTAAACCATCGGCTTAGAGCTGATCGGTTTCCAGGCCGTATTGTCGCAACACCTCCCCAACTACCGATTGAGTGCCGAGGATCAGGACGGTTTGGGGAGGCGGTTGCATTTCGTCTAGCCGGGCCAGGGCCGCCTGGACTGTGGGCGTCTGGACGATAGCTACGTGCGGTGGGAAGAGCAGACGGGCGACCTGCACTCCTTCGGCGGGAAATTGTAGCCGGGGGTTGGCGGTCTGGGTCAGGATCAGGGCGTCGCAGTGGCCGACCAGAGCGGCCAGCACGCCCGGCCAATCCCGGTCAGACGGCACCCCTACGATTGCCACCAGAGGCCGCCTGGCCTGGAGCGGCAGACTTGCCACTACCGATGCCGCCGATAAGCCGGTCACAGCGCAATCTATGATCGTCAAAGGCCGGGTCGCCAGGGTTTGCATTCGGCCCGGCCAGCGAATTTGCCGCAGTGTTTCTCGAATAGCCTCGAACTGCCGGACGCGCAAAGGCTGTTCGTCGGTAGCGACTTCGAGCGCACCGAGGGCGAGGGCCAGGTTCTCGGCTTCGTACAAAGCCGGAATCGGTAGAGCCAAGTCCTCGAAGCGGTTGTAGCGAGCCACCACGTCCAGCTTTAGAAAGCTTTCCTCGATCCGCGGCGCGACTGCTTCCAGGTCGCGCCCAACCATCACCAATCCGGCCCCCATCGCATTAGCGTAGCTTTCGATTACCGCCTGCACTTCGGGAGATTGAGCCACACTCAAAGCAACTCCACCCGGCTTGAGCAGCGCGACTTTATGGGCGGCAATTTCGGCCACGCCTGGGCCAAGTTGGGCCGCATGTTCGAGCAGGATCGGGCCTAGTAGGGTTACTGGATTATCCAGTACGCTCACGTCGTCCCAGCGTCCCCCCCGCCCGGCTTCGATCACGGCAAAATCTACCTCTTGTTCGGCAAAGTAAAGTGACGCCAGTCCCACGATTAGCCCGGTCGGGCTGAGGTATTGCCGACCGCTCAAACCGGCCATAATCTCCTGAGCCGGAACCTCTAACTGGTTTACCAGGCGGGTAAAATCGTCGCTGGAGATAGCTCGTCCGTCCACTCGCACTCGTTCGCGGAAATGCACGATATGCGGGCTGGTGACAAGGCCCACCCGGTAGCCCATGGCTTGCAAAAGCCGGGCGGTCAGGAGCGCAATCGAACCTTTGCCTTTGCTGCCCGTCACCAGGAGCGAGGTAAAGCTCGCGTCGGGCCGATCAAGCCGGTCTAGCAACTGCCGGGTCAGGTGTGGCAAGCGCGTCTGAGCGTCGGGGCCGTGCAGTTCGCCCACAACCCGCATATATGAGCTGAAAATAAAGTCTTCGGCCTGAGCCGCATTTTCAAAAGGCACTCTTCTTCTCCCCTGGCCTATTATAACACTGCCCGCCCCACAATAGCGGTTTAATAATGCAAGCTTAGCGTGATATAATCAAGCCAGGAAACAAAGAAGTTAGGAAAGAAGTAAAAATCCTAAACCGCGAGAGTAAGGTGAACTAAGGATGGCGGACGGCCTGAAGGTTTTAGTGGTTGACGACGAAGCGTTAGCCCGCGCCGATTTGCACTATATGCTCAAAAGTATGGCGCAGGTGGCGACCGTTACCGAATGTCCTAATGCGACCGAAGCCCTGGTCCTGATGCAGGACGACGTTTTTGATGTGATGTTCCTGGACATCGAAATGCCCGGCCTGAACGGTCTCAAAGCGGTCAAGATTATTAACCAACTACAAAATCCCCCGCTAATTGTCTTTGTGACGGCCTACGACGAACACGCGGTCAAAGCCTTCGAGTTAAATGCGGTGGATTACCTGGTCAAGCCTTTCAGTGCGCGGAGGCTGGAACAAGCGATCTCGAAGGTGGTGGCGGCCCGCAGTCTGGCCGTCAAAGGGGTTATTCGTGAAGCCGATCATAGCCCGGCCCCGGTGGTAGTGGGCGGAAATACGGTCGGTCTGCCGGATACGCAGTTCAAAAAGATTCCGGTCGAAAAGGGCGATGGCGTGTTGCTGATCAGCCTGAGCGATGTACGTTACATCGTAGCCTACGACGACCGCGTTTTCGTCAACATCCTGGACGAGCAATTTCTCTGCCGCTTTTCGCTGACCGAACTCGAACTCAAGCTGAATTCGCAAGGCTTTGCCCGCATCCATCGCAGCTATATCGTGAACTTGCAGCACGTCCTCGAACTACAACCTTTCTTCAACGGAACGTATAATTTGATCATTGATGACAAAAAAAAATCGGTGCTGCCGGTCAGTCGCGCCCGTGTTAAATCGCTTCGCTCGCTTATCGGGGTTTAAGTTTTTCTGACCTCCCAAATCCTCTAATTCTCTAATTCTTCATTTTTTACCGGTAAATCTTTATTTCTTTAGATTTCCGCTTCGTGGTGTAAGCTTTCTGTAATATTTGTAAGCTTTTGCTAACTCATTTTGGTTAGAATATTTCATGTAAGGCTAAAAGAGGGCCAGATGGCTTTCTAAATCAGGTCGGCTGTTCCTATTTCAACTCCAGAGGAGACCCTTGCGCATGACAACTCAAATAAGTCCAGACCCTATGATTAATCGCCCTGCCGCGAAACCGCTTCCTCCATTGCGCCTTTCCCTGTTATATGGCTGTCTGGTACTGGCTCTGGTAGTCGTCGGACTACTAATATTCTTCTTTCCAAACCTCTTGACCGCGCCAGGCTACCTGGCAATCCTGATTGGTACGACGCTGGTTAGTCTGGGAAGCATCGGCCTGTCGCTGGCGGGTGTGCGGGCGCGGCTTTCGCGGCCCCTCAAGCTTCTGGTCAGTTTTGCAGTGTGGAGTTTTGTGGCCCTGGACGTAATCTTTTTAGTCGTACCGTTGTTCGCCCCTGGCCCGACTGCGAACGAGGTTAACCCTTTTGCCGTTAGCGTTCAGCCTGTCACTGCCCCTCAAGCTAGCTTCACTGCGGCCAGTCCCACGACCGCTCCGGTTGTCGCTGCTCCACCTGAGCTTGCTCTGCCTGTAGCGTCACCGACTGCCGATGCCGTCGCAAAAGCTACCGAAGCCTCACCAACATCTACTCTGATTCCGGTTAAAGCTACCGAAATCCCGGCAACCGTGGCCCCGGTTAAAGCCACCGAAGTCCCCGTCCCTACTAAAGCGGCTAATACCCCGGTTGCAATTGCGCCTACTACTAAAGCGGCCAGTCCTCCGGCCCCTCCTACTGCTGCAAGTACCGCCCGGCTTCTGACCGGCAATTTTAACAATCAGGGAGTCGAGCCGGTAGCGGGCAAAGCTTTACTCGGCCAATCACCCGATGGCAAAGTAGTGCTTAGGCTGGAAAATCTCAAGTCTGCCAACGGCCCCGATCTATACGTTTACCTGTCCCGGCAAGCCAACCCCAGTCCGGCCCAGATTAAAGACGCGTTCGAGGTTGGCAGGCTTAAGGCAACTCAGGGTAATCTCAATTACGAGCTTGGTTCCACATTTGATCTCAGCCAGTATAAATCGGTGGTGGTGTACTGCAAATCGTTTAGTGTGGTCTTTGGGTATGCCAATTTGTCATAACCTTCCTCTTTCTTTTTGGCAAAAGGGGCGAGGGAAAAAGCCGACCTGGCTGTAAGTCAGGACAGTTTAATCAGACAACCTTCGGCAGGACGCAACTTCAAGGCGGATAATTCCGCCGTACCTGTTCGGTCGAGTAGAGTCGAGATTATCACCTGGGCCGGGCCGGGTTCGCTCAGAGCTAAAATTTGCTCTTCCGCGCTAAAATTCAGGGCTACCAGATAACGCTCTACCCCGGCCACGCGCAGATAAACCAGGCAGTCCTGGCTAAGCCCGTCGTTTTCGACCGCCTGATAGCGGCCTATCTCAAGGGCCAGGCTACTTCGCCGCAACTCTAAGAGAGAGCGTACTAGCGTCAGCATCGAAAAAGGGTCGCTTTCTTCCCTGGCTATATTGATCTCTTCGTGGTCTTCGGCCAGGGGTAGCCAGGGTGTGACCGCAGGAGGGCAAAACCCGGCGTTCGGGCTGGCGTCCCATTGCATCGGAGTACGCTCCGGGTCTCGCCCGAAACCGGGCGACCCCATTTCTTGCGGGTCATGAGCAAGTTCTGGCGGGATCGGCACGTCGTGCATCCCTAGCTCGTCTCCGTAGTACAGAGTAGGCGTCCCGCGCAAGGTCAGGAGTAGCATCTGGGCGACTCTGGCCTGGGCCGACCCGATCCGGCTAACGATCCGCGATTTGTCGTGATTACCCAGCACCCAATTCGGCCAGGCTCCCGGCGGAAGCACCGCCTCGTAAGCCTTAATGATCTCTCGGAGTGAACGGGCTGACCAATGCTCTAACTCGATCAGTTGGAAATTGAAAGGCAGGTGTACCCCGTTCAACTCCTGACCGTAGTAGCGCATCAAGCGCGGCAGCGGCAGGTAAATTTCGCCGATCAGCACGCGCTGGCCCGCACCGTACTGCTCGACAAGCTGGCGCATCTCCTGCACGATTTCTTGCATTTCCGGCTGATCGTCGCTGTAAAGCTTGTGCTGACGCATCCAGGGTGGATCGCCTGGTTGCCAATCAGCGTTGAACGGATTGTCGCGCAACTGCTCATCTTTAATCAGCATGTTCAAAACGTCAATCCGAAAGCCGTCTACGCCCCGGTCGAGCCAGAAACGCATCGCGCCGTAAATCGCCTGGCGCACCTGCGGGTTACGCCAGTTCAAATCAGGCTGTTTAGTATGGAACAGATGCAAGTAATACTGGCCGGTCGGGGCATCCCACTCCCAGGCCGGGCCACCGAAATTGCTTTCCCAGTTGTTGGGTGGCCCGCCACCTGGGGTCGGGTCGCGCCAGATGTACCAATCCCGGCGGGGATTATCCCGGCTCAGGCGAGACTGGCGAAACCACTCGTGTTCGTCGGAAGTATGATTTGGCACAAGATCGAGCAAGAGCTTGAGGCCGCGTCGGTGGGTTTCTTCCAACAGATCGTCAAAATCGGCCAGCGTACCGAACACAGGCTCAATTCCGGTATAGTTGGAAACATCGTAGCCAAAATCAGCCATCGGAGAGGGAAAGATCGGGGAAAGCCATATAGCATCAACCCCTAACCACGCCAGATAATCTAGCTTTGCGGCAATCCCTTTGAGATCGCCTACTCCGTCCGCATTGCTATCCATAAAGCTACGCGGGTAAATTTGATACACTGCTCCGCGTTGCCACCACAAAGGCGGCCTATCCTCTAGCGTGCTGACCATTTTTAGCTTACTCCTTACACTTTCTGATGGGCAAATCTTCAGAAACTTCTCTAGCTCTGAAAAGTTCTGGTTGCCTTGAACCGACTATCTCTTAGGAGCTTGTCAGCAGGATTATACCCTTTTTCTGATAGGATGGAGTAAGGCTGAAAATATTTAGCCGGAGACAAAAGGCTTTAGCACAAGAAAGCAAAAAAGAGGAAACGTTTGCTTCCTCTTTTCTAAAAATCTAGCCTGGTTTCTTAAAAATCTAACTCATCGTCACCGAATGGGTCAAGGCTTCCTGAGACTCCAGCAGAGCCTCGTACATCACCTGAGCGACTGCGCTGTAACCGAAAGCGTTCGGGTGTATGCGGTCGGCACTCCAAAAGCCGGGTTCGAGGGTAGCCGGTTGGTTCCAGGCTTCCGCCAGCACGACCTTGTAACGGCGGGCCAGTTGCCGGATGATTTCGTTTAGCTCTAACAGGTTCGTAACCATCCGCTCCATCAGGCGGTCAGGAACAGGCAAGAAGCGAAAATTTAGGATTGTCGAAGTCATGACGGTCGCGCCGGTGGCGGTCAGGGCGTCTAGCATCAGAGCCATGTCTTTTTCGTACTGGCGCGGATCCCACTTACCACGCAACAAAATATCGTTGCCGCCCGCGATCACACTTACCAGATCACCTTGCAGTGCAACGGCCTTTTCTAGCTGGGTGGCTCGGATCTCGGAAGAAACCAGGCCGCGCCGGGCCAGATTAGTGAAGCGCAAACCGGGATTTTTAGGAGCCAGTCGTTCGTAGAATTGTTCCACCCAACCTAGCCGGTCAATTCCGTCCACCCAATCGCCTACGCCCTCGGTAATACTATCGCCCATCGCCACAAAATGTCGCCACATACGCGAGCCTCCTTATTTAAAAATCAAAACTTCTAAAATCATAGCTTTTGCATAAAACAAACCGTTCGGTCGGTTTTTAGCTCTAAAAAATCCGTCCGGGCTTTTTCACTCCTGGCTGTAGCTATTCGCCAGGAATTACTCAGGCGCGGACGGTGGTTTCGATGTAATGACTGATGTGTTCGTAGGCCCGGTACACGTGGATATTATTACCATAAAGCTTACTGAGCATAATGGCTCCTTCCATCGTGGAAATCAGCAGCGAGGCTAAAACCTCGGCTTCGACTTCGGGCCGAATCTCACCTCTGGTAATTCCTTTTTCAATAATGCGTCGGAGCATCAGGAACCAACCATCCATCGCCCGCGTCGCCCGTTCGCGCAAAAGTGGGTGAGCGTCATCGCTCTCGATGGCAGTGTTCATTATTGGGCAGCCACCGGCCAGCACGGGGTCGTCCAGAAAGCTTTTGAAAGCTCCTGCAATTGCCAGCAACCGCTCGACCGCATTGGTTTTACCCTCTAAAAGCACCCGGTAACGCGTCCCGATTTTAGCGACAGCATATTCAAAAGCTTCCAGAGCCAGTTCTTCTTTGCTGGAAAAGTGGTTGTAAATGCCGCCCTTTTCCAACCCGGTTTCGTGCATTACATCGGCCAGGGACGAACCAAAATAACCCTGCCGGTTGAAAAGCTGGGCGGCCCGCTCCAAAATCATCTCGCGTGTTTGATCGCCTTTACTCATCTTCACTCCTAAAAACAAACCATTCGGTCTGAAACCAGTATAGCATCCTTCCCCGGCCTGTCAAGCCTGGCTTTTTAGCGTTTAGCTTTTCTGTAACCGGCAGCCTGCGCTTGAGTCTCGTTATCATAGCACTGCACATTATCTTTAGTTTTAGCGTAATCGCGTTGACCGGGAGCATGATAAATACCACTGTTACGGTTAGCTTTGAGCTGACCTTGAGCGCAAGGACTGCTCTCGCTGGTCGCCAGTCGCAGTGGATCGAGGGTGGTTGGTACTGGCACAGCAGGCGTGGCGACCTCCACAGTAGCGGTCTGGGCAGGCGTATCGGTGGGAGGTGCCGTGGGCGGTAATGTTTGAATTGCCTGGGTCGTTTGTTGGGTTTGAAACAATAAAGCTGCTACCGAGGGCGTAACACCGGAGGTAGGAGAGGGTATAGGGGTAGCAGTCGGTCGGGCCGTGTCGGTAGGGGGCAGGTTAGGGGTTGTGGTGGTTGGCGAAGGAAGGATCGGGGTAGCGGCGGGCAAAGTTGAAACAATGCCGGGCGGCGGACTGGTCGTAAGTGGCCCGACCGTGGCAGGATTATCGCCACAGGCAGAAAGGACAAGTATCGTTAGAACGACCAAAAGTAAAGCTTTGCTAAAACGAGTGAGTATCACAATGAATCTCCGATGAGGATAAAATCAGGTTATGGTGGTTAAAAAGTTCAAGACGGCCAACCCGACCAGTAGCAGACCGAAAGCCAGCAAGAGGAAGGCCACTCGACGCTGGCGTTGGCTGCGCCGGAAGGTGCGACCGTGGCGGGTGTGGGCTTGCTGGCCCTTCTCGAAAAGCTGATGGCGGCCTTCCGGCTCGAAACCGCCGACCCGCCGCAGCCACCAGGCCCTCCGACAGTAAGTGTAGGCTCCGATTTCGCTGGCCCGAATTACCGGCTTGCCCGTTTTCTTTCGCCCTTGCTTCGGCCCCTTTAGAGGCTCACCATGGCGAGTTCTAGGGCTTTTTTCGTCCGCCACTGCCCTTACCCGTTGCGATGGTTGCTAATTTCGACCAGTTCACCCGTTGCTACAAAGATCACCCGTTCGCAAATGTTTACGATGCGGTCGCCAAAGCGTTCGAGATTATGCGATACCCATAAAAGATAGGTTGCCCGGTTGACCGTCGTGCTATCTTCGGTCATGATATTCAGCAGGTCGTGGTAGATGTTATCGTAAAGTACGTCTAATTCGTCATCTTCGTTGGCAACTTGCCGGGCGGCGGCGGCGTCCAGTTTGATAAAAGCGTCCAGGGCGGCATTGAGCATCTGGCTGCACTTGGAAGCCATCTTGGGGATGTCAATCAAAGGCTTGATCAGTGGTTCATCTTTCATCATTTCGTTGATCCGGGCAATTCCTTTGGCATGGTCGCCCATGCGCTCAAGTTCGTTGGAAATGTTGAGGATCGCCGCGATCAGCCGTAAATCCTGGGCCACCGGAGCCTGGGTTGCAATAAGAGTTAGACCCTTTTCCTCGATGTCGAAACGTTTCCGGTTGATATTGTGGTCGTTCTGGATGACATACTGGGACAGGACACGCTGACGTTGCCGTAACGACTCGACCGCCTGGTAAAGAGCTTTATCTACCATGCTGCCCATTACCAGAATCTCGTCACGGAGTTCTTGTAAGCCGCGCTCGAATGAATCTCTCATTTAGTATCTACCGGCTTCCTTTCAGCTTATCTTATCTCAATCTCATTAAAAAACTCTCGATCCAGTAAAACCGGAAGCAGCAAGAAGCATACCTATATCTTGATTTAACGCAATGACCGACTTGAACCTAGTCGGAAGCCTTGCACGGCCAGTGGTCGCAAATGAAACAGTCCTAAAGTAGTATCACCTTCGCTTTCGTTTCGCAGGATCGCCCGGCGCAGGTATATTTCGGTGTAATCCTCTTCGCTCAAAGAAGGAGTTTCGCGAGGGTTCTCGATATTAATCGAAAGCCCGGCGAAGTTATCGAAAATATTCACCAATGCTCCTACCACCGTCCGCCCGGTTTCGTCCTCGAACGGGCCGCTACGCTGCAATCTTTCCGACATTAGCCGGTAATAAAGCCTGGCCGGGATTAATTCTCCCTCTATTATACGTCCACCGATCAGGATAGTACAGTTAATTTCAAGTTCCAGGTCGGGCAAACGATTGATCAAGCCAATTAAAAATTCCAGTTCACGCATTTTCTTAAATTATGAGTAGGGCCAGCATTGCTCGCCAATAAGAAGAAATTTTTCAGCAATATAAAGGAAAAACCCCGCTGACCTTTCGGCCTACGGGGTTCATCTCACGCGGACATTTTTCAGTCCCCTCAAGAGCATCTATGCTGCAAAGTTTGACGCAAATCCGGCAGAAAGTTCGCGCTCTGGCCGCCACTACCTTAGCTTGCACTAGCGTAGAGGCTAAACCAAATACGTATCTTTACAAATTCCAGTTTGCACTTCGCAAACCTGCTCGAAAGGTTTCTTAGTTGTCCACCTGATATCTCATCAGGTAAACGTGCCTCTTGACCGTTGGAAACATTGCTGTTCCTCCTTTCATTTGGCCTAGCCTTGCGAGGTACTAAAGGTGTTATTCCTTTGTACATTTCTATGGTATCATAGCCGGGGCTTTTCGTCAACCCCTCCTGGCTCTTTTTAACAAACTTCTAACGAACAAAAATATTAGTCTAAAACTAATAAAATTGGAATTGAAATAAGTCATCTTGACCGTAGCGGCTTTTACCCTTTATAATTTTAGCTTAGAGTCGGCGTTTAGATTGGCTTTAACTCAGTAACGTGAAGAGAGGCAGAAACAGGCAATGGCAGTGAGGCGAACACAAGCCAGAGTAGTAGCAGATGTAACGACCGGAGCAGATTTGAAGCAGGGCCGGATTATCGGGGTAGATTTGGGCGGCACAAAAGTACGGGCCGTTTTGAGCGATGGTAGCGGCAACCTGCTGGCGCGGGCCGAAAAACTGACCGAAGCCGAACTAGGTCTTGAACACGTTCTTAGTAATATCGTGGCAACAATCAAAGCAGTAATGGAGTTGGCCGACGAAAGTAACCTGGTGGGTCTGGGTATCGGCGCACCCGGCCCACTCAACCCAACTACCGGCGTCGTGTACTCGCCGCCTAATTTACCCGGCTGGGTGGATGTACCTCTGCGCGACATTCTGGAACAGCGCACCGGCCTGCCGGTCTACCTGGGCAACGACGCGAACCTGGCGGCTCTGGGCGAGTACACTTTTGGCGCAGGCCGTGATTACCGCTATCTGGTTTACCTGACGATCAGTACAGGTGTGGGTGGCGGAGTGATCGAGGATGGCCGCATCCTCAACGGCGCACACGGGGCGGCGGGTGAAATCGGTCATATGTCAATTGACCTGAACGGCCCACGCTGCAACTGTGGCAATATCGGTTGCCTGGAAATCCTGACCAGCGGCCCCAGCATTCGCCGCCGGGCTATCGAAATGTTGGAAACGGGCCGGGCTTCCCGCCTGACCGAGCTAAGCAATGGCGACCTGCAAAACGTGACTGCCGAGATGGTGGCGCAAGCCGCCGAAGAAGGAGACCCTGCTGCCCGCGAGTTATTGTACCAGACCGGGGTTTACCTGGGAGTGGGCGTAACCAACGTATTGCATTTGTTCAACCCGGAAATAGTCGTGATCGGCGGTGGTGTTTCGCAAATAGGCGAACCAATTTTTGGCCCACTTCGCCACGTTGTCAACGAACGCGCCATGCTTGCTTTTCGGCAGGACGTGCCGATTGTACCGACTAACCTGGGCGGCGACATCGGCCTATACGGGGCGGTTGCACTGGTGCTACAAAATTTCGAGGAAGCCCGCCAGCGCAAAACAGAGCTGAAGCGACCTTAAAGTTCAGGCTCAGGCTAAATAGCCAGGTTCAGCCCTGACAAAAATCTCCAACGGGTTCGTTGGAGATTTTTGTATAGCTTGATTTTGTTTGAGCGGGCTGGCGACCGACCCAGCCTTAACTGTTCAGGTTGTAACGCCACCGAAAGTAGTGCCGCCCGACGTTACCCATCTCGACCTTGAAAGGATCGGCGTTGGTCGGAGTGTAAGTCAGAACGCGCCGCTCGAAGGCTTGCACCAGCACATCTTTAACTTCTCCGCCCACGGTCGCTTTTGTCCAGTAGGGTTCGGTCAGGGGCAAGCCGACCACGCTGATCCAATCGAAAACCGTGTCGGTGGTGTACCCGTTCGGGCCGATCACCACGCCGCGTTGGGCCAGGAAATCATAGAAAACGTTGGCGATATTATGGCCTAGAATATTTTCGTAGTAAGCGTAAGTCACGCCGAAATTACCCAGGTTGCCGTCGAAGCCGATTTCCCCGGCCCGATTGAGTGATTCGATCACGGCCACCCCGCCGCTGCTGCGGTTGTCAATTCGTTTGTCGTTACTCAACGAAGCCACGTTGAACAGCGAATAGTAGGCCGGATTATTAGGGTTTACCTCAATTGCATCTCCGGCAATTGCTTCGTTGGCCGGGTTGCGCGGCTCGAACTTATTGTCGCCGATTTGCATTTGCCCTGAAATCAATTCTTTCACCAGCAGCCCACTACTAACCCCGCCGTTGCCGGACTCTTCCAGGCGGGCCTTATCGTGGTACTGCACCAGGCGGCTACCGTCTTCGTAAGGTTCGCGCAGATAGCGGAAGCCGGTCGGAATACCGCCATATATCCAGGAGCGTTGGGCAAACCCGGCCCGTACCGGTTCGTCTGTGCGTCGCCAGACGTTCAAGAAGGACGGGTAACTACCCTCGCCCGGTGTAGGCGTGAAGAACGCGCCCGGCCCGGCGTTTGGAACCGGTGCAGGTAAAGCGGGCTGGCCTGCCGTCGGGGTCGGCTGCGGAGCCGAGGAAGTAGGCAACAGGATCGGAGTGATGATCGGAGCAGGTGTGGCCGGGGGAGGAGTTGGAATTGAAATCGCCCGGAAGACGTTTTCGCCCAGGTTGGAACCGCTCAGCCCGGTGAAATAAATTACGCCGCGTTGCGTTCCCGAAATAACCTGAGTCTGCACGTCGCCAATGTCAATCTGGCTTACCAGATCATTGTCTACGCCGGTTGTCGGCTTGATAATCGAGTTGTTGGGGTCGCGGGTAAAGGTGACTTCGTTACTGCCGACCGCCTGATAGATCAGGTCGGAGCCGCTTTGATTGCTGACATACCACATGATCAGCGATCCGCTCTGTCGCAGGGTATGGACACTTTTGACCCGACTCGGACTACCGTTGACATTAATCGGGTTGCTGCCATCTTTGATCAGGCTCAGGTCTGCCGTGGCGGTGTTGATAAAATTCGGGATCGTAGCGAGGCCACTTTCGTATTCCCCTACCGTGTTCGAGCCAGTATAGTAAAGTTTAAGAATGCCCGACTCGATTTTAACGCTGGATGGCTCGACATAAAGCGAATCCCAGGCCAACGCCGTGGGAGTGAGGAGCGGCGTAGTCCGTGGGCGCGTCCAGTTCAAGCCGTCCACCGATTCGGCTACGCCGAGGCTGGCCGGGCCGTTGTTGCTAAAGCGGAAGTTGCCCACATCGTTGCTGCCTACGTAGAACATCCGGTAGCGGGTGCCGTCGAAGATCACCCGTGGACTGCCGACGTAGGCACTATCCCAGCTTCCCGGTTCCGGGGCGAAAATAGGTTGCCCGCCAGTCGGTTTGCTCCAGCTAACGCCATCGGGTGAGACGGCCAGCGAAATTCCGCTCCGTGTCACCTGTAAGCCGGAAACGGTGCTGGTAACGATCCGCGAGGCTTCATAGTACATGCGAAAGACGCCGCTTTGGGCGTCGCGTACTACCGACCCGACCTTAACATAGAGGGTATCACCCGGCACGACAGGATATTCTCCAATAGTTAAGTCGGCGGGCGGCAGGGGACTGGTTGCCAGCACCGGAGTGGTCGGCGAGATTACCCAGGATGGAAAGAGATCGAGAGCCGGGCCGAAATTAGCTTTTGCCTGGGTGGTGCCGCCGCTCGGCCCCAGGCCCACCCCCGCCGAAGTGAGCAGGCCAAACCATAGCATCAATACTACCAACCCGATAGATAAAAACTTGTGCATACCACGGTTGCTCGAACGCATATAACCTCCCGGTTGTGGGTGATGTTCCGTCGCTCTTTGGCTCTACTCGCCTGGGTATAACTTTAGTAAATCAAAAATAAAGCGGCCCAGAAGCCTTATTTAATTACTAAACATAAATGATTATACTGTTTACATAATAGCAAACAGATCACAGTAGGGCAAGGGGGTAAAAAGTCCGATCTTAGCAATTCCTAATCCCGGTTCTAAGCCCCCTTTCTTTAGATAAGGGGATACAGAACCGGGTGTGGCGTAGCCACTTGACGCTTTCTTTCTTCGTTTCGTTTCGTTGTGTTTCGTTCCGTTCTATTTTAGATGATTTGGCACTTCTATCTAAAATATGCGATAATAAAGCCATGAAGAAAACTTTGAAGTATCGTATTTATCCCACTAAAGCTCAGACTACCCGGCTGGATGCCCAGCTTGAGGAGTGTCGGTGGCTCTATAACGAAACGGTGGCAATGCGTAAGAACGCCTGGGAACAGGACAAACGCCCCCTTTCTTATTACGATACCAAGAAGTGCATTCCCAGCCTTAAAAAACAAAGACCGAGCTTGAGGCTCGTTCATTCCCAGGTCTTGCAAAACGTGACCGAGTGGGTAGAACTGGCTTACCAGGGCTTCTTCCGTAGGCTTAAAGCCGGTGAAACCCCCGGCCACCCGCGCTTCAAGAGCCACGGTCGCTATGACTCGATGACTTTTACCCAGGCTCCTTCGGGTTGTTCTATCGGGCCGGATGGCAAGCTGGTCGTGGCTAAAGTTGGTCATATCAAGATGGTTTTGCATCGGCCTTTGCCCCAGGCTTGCACTCTTAAAACCGCTACTCTCACCCGTTCCTCTACCGGCAAATGGTACGTGTGTATCGTGGTTGAAACCGAGCCTAACCGCCTTGCTAAGCTTGATAACTCGGTTGGGATTGATGTAGGACTTAAAACCTTTGCCACCCTTTCGGATGGGCAGGAGATTGAAAACCCCCGCTTCTTTCGTAAGGAAGAAAAGGCTCTGGCTAAGGTGCAACGCCGTTTGTCCAGAGAAGTTAAAGGGACTAAAGAGCGTCGCAAACGGCGTA
>JBBRBE010000121.1:0-18835 GCA_038206175.1 Chloroflexia bacterium | reverse complement strand
TTTTGGTATCTAACTTATTTGTGAGTGACAGCTCACAAGCGGGAATGGACAAAACAGTTACTCGCCAAGAACGCCGTGAACTGAATTTTTCCAGTAGGTTGGCGGTTTATGGAGGGAGTTACTCAATCTAACATGCTCTGTTCCTGTGCGCCTACTTGATCTATTGCCCTTTCACCATTTGTACTTTTTGTAGGGTGGAGAAATCTCCCCGCAAGGTTTTACCTCAGCTGCAAGACTTTTATGCAAAAATGAAAAGGAGGTTAATTTGACAAATTTTGACTGGCTCTTTTTAGGCTTGCGTGCTGTTCTTAGTGGCGTATTCATTAGCTACGGCCTAAGTAAAATACAAGATACTAGAGCTTTTGCCTTAACCATCCGTGAGTATAAAGTTATACCCACTGTTTTCAACCCATTTTTCGCAAAAATAATTCCACTTGCCGAAATCTTTCTTGGTATTCTGTTGCTATTTGGAATAGTACCAGTGCTAATAACATTAGCACTGGTACTACTACTCATAGCTTTTAGCGGTGTACTGCTCAAAACGTTACTAACAACTACTTCCGCTATAAAAGATTGCGGTTGCGGTAGTAGCCTTGCCACTTCCCCTCAAAAAGCATTAGTACGTAATGGCGTCCTACTCATATTTGCTTGTGTTACGGTAGTAATAAGTGCCAATACTGGTGAACTACATTTCGATTGGTTTTTGGTAGGGATTGAGGCAATTGTTTTAGCACTGGTGCTAATTCGCGTACTACATTTAGTTTGGTTTACAAGATTAGTCAGTTTTCTACAATTTGCAAAAAGGCACGGTACTTTTGGTGATAGCGTTACGGTACAGAGAGAACCTTTGGTAAAGAGCTTCACTACCAGACGTGCTTTCATTCGTGGTGTGAGTGCCTTTAGTCTTGGTGTGTTGACAGTTACTATGTTTGGAACTCCAAACATAACGTTAGCTGATAGTCCTTTTTGTACCTGTAATTACTCAAGCCCCTGCGACACTCTGCGTAACATTAACTGTAGTTGTTGCAATAGTTGTTCGAGTTCTTGCACGGGTTCGTATCAGGAATGGTATATCTTTTGCTGTGCTGACGGTTCGGGACGACATTGCGATGTAACTTTCCGTGGCACTTTTCAACTTTTATGCATTTGCAGTTAGGAGGTAGTTAACAATGGCTGAAAAAAGAGTATATTTGCAAGGCACTTTCGAGCTTATTCTCTCACCTGCTAAGAGGGGGGACGAGCATGCTCTGCCGCTTGATCAAGTGCTTGCTATACCTCTCGCAACAAACTCTACCTACGATTTCACCAGTCCTTACGGCGACGAGATAAGCCTTCCAATCGCGGAAGGGAGTATCAAGGCGTATGTCGAAAAGCACCAGGAGGATTTCAATTACCCGGATGCTCATATTGTAATTTTTGCCAAATACAATCGTCCGCCGGGGGAAAAAAACCCAATTCCAGAGGGTTTGAAGGTTGAAAGCGTACACCCACGTGGCAAAAAGGCACAATAATTTTTGCCATCTGGAAAATCAAAACGGTAAGGAGGTGTTCTATGGGTAAAAGCGTGTATAACTCCCAATACGGAATTATGGGGAAAGTTGGCATTACGATCCAGGAGTATGTCAAAGGAGACAGTAGGCTTCAAGTAGTAGTCGAAGGCAAAGCAGGCCAGATGGGTAAAACTCTTCGTAAATGGCGCGAAGAGTTTGGTGGTGAATAAGGCTATTTGGTAGACCCTATCGGAAGAGATGAGCATCCTTTTTCGCTAGAAAGGTGGAAGGACAAAGACCCTGATAATACTGTAATCGTTATTGGTTATCGGTTTGTACCGGATGAACCTTTTAACGGCTCTTCATTGTAAACATGTTTTAGTAAAGAGCGAAGAGGCTCTCTAGCCCCTTTAACAGGGACACAGGGTCAATTTTTGCTAGAGGCCAACAAGCTAACGGCTGTCTCTGAGAAAGCTAAATCTTTACCTTTAGTTAAACAGCTTCATGACAGAGATTTAGCCGAATTTGAAGTAAATTTTAACCGCGAGGCTAAAATCAGTAGCTATACTAGCAAAGGCACTAACTTGAGGTTTGCTATACGGCAAAAACCGCAGATTGTGAGCTTTGCTAGTATAGTTGCCTAAAGTTCTATTTTTAGTAAAAGAATCACAAAAAAGGAAGAAGGAAGATTGATTTCACCCTATATACAATTTGATAATTTTACAGAGAATGCTAGACAAGCATTAACTCTAGCCTATCAAGAAGCCGCAAAACAAAAACACGGTTATGTTGGAATTGAACAGCTACTTTTAGGAATTGCTAGTGAAAGTGAAGGAGTCGCTGGTAGAGTCTTGACACAGCTAGAATTGAGTCCTGATAACATAAAGCAGCAGGTCAAACTCAGCCAACACGGTGTTTTTGTTCCAGAGGGTGCAACTGGTGTATCTCCAGTTCTTTATAGAGTATTTGAGGCAGCAGTTGACCAGGCTAATAAAACTGGTCAAGCTTACGTTAACACTGGACATTTGCTGTTGCGTTTGATAGATAACGGAGACGATGTAGCAAAAGATGTATTGAAAGCTGCAAATGGGGGTGTGGAAAACGTGCAAATACATACACAGCAACTTTTGCAACAAGTAAGCCCAACCGCTAGTACCGAATAAACAAATGAAACCGAGAAAGCCAACTACGCCAGTAAAGTAACCTTCCGAAGAAGAAGGCATGAATATATGGAACTAAGTAAAAAGTATCAACAACTTAGACGCCAAACTTTAGCGAAACTACGCTCTAGTTGGGGTTTCCAGGCACATCTTGTATTATTCATCTTAATAAATGCCATTTTATTGTTTTTTGCAACAAGCTTGTCATTTTTGCCTATGCCTTTACTGCTGTTGTGGCCTGCCGGATGGTCTATTGGCTTGATCTTGTACACCCACGTGGCAAAAATGATTGTACATTTTTGCCACATGGAACCCTAATTTGTTACTTTTGTAGCGGATAAACCTTTTTACTGCTCTTCATGGTAAATAGTAAGGACAGGCAGATTTTGGGATGTAGCCCACCATACAGACCGGCCCGGCCTAAAATGCTACACTCTTTATAACTACAGTGTTAGTTACATTATGCTCTTTGTGTTAGAAGCGTGTAAGGGGGAAGTTATGGCAGAGTGGGACGAGCCGAAGCTGGACAGCCGCGAGCTAGTGCGACACCGATGCAAATAGGTTCTGAACTGTTTTACTGGGGTGATGCCAGTTGCACACAAGCGATTAAATCACATAGGTCTAGTCGCACCACCGGAACTGGTTCCCGTAAGATTAGAATTAAAAAGCCAGTACCAGGCAGCCTGGTACTGGCTTTTTAATTCCAATCTTTCCTAAAAGCATGGCTTTGGCTAACTATTATGTAATCTTTTTGTTTTTGCAGGTCGTGGTCTGATTGTCATCAGAAAGTTCCAATCGCTTATACTCATTTGAGCATCTTTTCTGATGCGACGTATTTCATAATCATCAATAGAATTGACGGCTAAACCAAAGCCATCCAAAACTTGAATATCATCCTTGGTCAGGGGCATGTCTTCTCCTGTTACTGTGTATAGGCGGCTATGCTCACTCCACTTTCTAAGGAGTGGATCACATTTTAATACTAATTTTAAGGCTTCCTGATATTCCATAATAGTCTCCAAAGTCTTATTTTGGCTTTTCCTGAGGAGACTTTACCAAAGTGTCCTCAATTTATCAACTCTATTACCACTATCTACTCAAAAATATTTAAATGTGGCTGAGAATGTTACTTATCACTTAACGATTGCATGAAAATCTCGCAAAGTTAGGCGGCAATCTGAGCTATAAATCATGAGAAAATAAATCAGAAAACTGAAGAAGGCACGAATATGCGAAAACCAGTAGCGTTGCTTGTTGGCGTTATTCTAGTGGCTTTGGTTATTGGTCTAGCTTTTCAGTTACAAACCACTTTGCTATGTAGCCCAGCATACAGACCTGCTAAATCGTCAGGTGCTACACTTCCTATAACTACAGTGTTAGTTAACCTATGTTGTTTCTGTCAGGTACATATAAGGAGCAAGTTATGGCAGAGTGGGACGAACCAAAGCTAGAAAGCTTTGAGACGCCAAACCTGGCGGTTCAGGAGTTGTTAGGAGACATCGAGGGCTACCTGATTAACCGACGCCTCCTGAGTGAGATGTGCCAGATGGACTGCCAGATTGCCGAGGTGGTCACTCCGGCGGAAATGGCCCGGTATGTGCGTTATCGCCAGCTTTGCCTGGAAGAATTAAGTGCTTTGAACCGGACACCGGGCGCAAACGGAGCTTTATATTCAGCGATGGAGCGAGGTTTCGTCCTGGGCTACTGGCTTTCGCTCCAACACAACCAAAGCAATTAAGCCTTAGCGAGTAGCCTTTAGCCCTTTGCAAGACCTGGCTAATCGCCAATGTTTACTGGCTTTTTGTGGCGGCATTTTCATCTACTACGCGCCCGATGCGGTCGAGCAAGCGGTCAAAGCCGCGGTCTCCGGCCTGAAAGTGGCGCATTTTACCTCCGCTATTAAACAAGTGGAACGCAGGCATAAATTCATTTCCGAATCCAGGTTTTGTTTAGTAGCATTTATTTAATAATAATAATTATCGTTACTCTTTATCAGAGGATAGTTAGAAGCTTCAGGGTCAGCTTGACCCTGCTACTTCAATATGGTATACTATGGCAAGTCGTGGGGAGAGACCCCCGAATTTTTTTGACTTGTTTTAAGCTGGCCCTCGCGGAGCCAGGATACAGAAAGAGAACCACGAAATGGCAGCTAAGAAGGATCGTATTGTCATTCATCTGGCTTGCACTACTTGCAAAGAGCGCAATTACACCACAAGCAAGAACAAGCGTAACGACCCGAACCGGCTTGAATTTAACAAATATTGCCGCCGGTGCCGCGATCATGTTTTGCATCGTGAGACCAAGTAAGCATTGGCCTGAGCCTGTGGGATGTCTGACCTTTAGTTAGTAAATTTGTAGGAAAAACATTATGGCTGAGAAAACTCTGCTCGACGACCCGACAAAAGAACCGGCAGTATTGCGCTTTGCTAAAGACGAGCAAGCTGAAATTCAAAAGGTCGAATGGCCCAGTCGCCGTGATACGCGCAACCTGACCGTAGTAGTGCTGGCTCTGACGGGAATTATGGCTGTCGCGCTTGGCGGACTTGATTTGCTTTTGACCCTCCTTTACAGCTTTTTCCAGGGCTTGTTTGGCGGGTAAGAGGTAGGAGGTAGGGAGTTTATGGCTGAGGTAGTGGATTACAAAGACGACCAGGAGCAGGAAGACGAGTTGGAAGAAGGAGCTACGGTTTCGACTGCCGAAAAGTCAGACCGGCCTTCGCTGGCTCCCAGTACCGGGCAACAAGAGAACCTGGGCCGACGCTGGTATGTCATTCATACTTATTCCGGCTACGAGAACAAGGTAAAACGCGCTCTGGAACGCCGCATCGAGTCTATGGACATGCGCGAGCAGATTTTCCGGGTGGTAGTACCGACGATGGAAGAGACCGAGATTAAAAACGGTGCTCGCCATACCGTACAGCGCAAGGTTTACCCTGGCTACGTGCTGGTCGAAATGATGATGACTGACGAGTCGTGGTATGTAGTCCGCAACACGCAAGGCGTTACCAGCTTTGTAGGCAGCGGTAACAAACCTACTCCTCTCATTGACGAAGAAGTTGGTTCGATCATGAAGCAGATGGAGGCCGAAGCACCGAAGGTCAAAACTAGCTTCCAGGTCGGCCAGGCGGTCAAGATTGTGGACGGGCCGTTTAGCGAGTTTACCGGCCAGATTGACACTATTGACAACGTAAAGAACAAGATTACGGTTATGGTGTCTATCTTCGGACGTGAGACGCCTCTAACGCTCGATTTCTTGCAGGTCGAGCGGATCGTTTAAGAGCGGTGTTTTGGAGAAGGTAGCTTCTTCTTAATTAAGTAACACTCGTTCTAGCATTTAGTAAATTTAGTGGGAGAGGTCTGGCTGTTTTAGCTTACCCCACCGGGGACAGACCTCGATAGTTTGACCACAAAGGAGTAACAGAGTGGCAAAGAAAGTTAAAGCAATCGTAAAGTTGCAACTGCCTGCGGGCAAAGCAACTCCGGCCCCGCCGGTCGGCCCGGCCCTCGGTCAACATGGTATCAACCTGATGGGCTTCGTGAAGGAATACAACGAGCGCACCTCGCAGCAAGTCGGCGAGATCATCCCGGTCGAGATTACCGTTTTTGAAGACCGCTCGTTTACCTTCGTCACCAAGACCCCCCCGGTAGCCGATATGCTCCGCAAAGCGGTTAAGGTCGAACACGGTAGCGGTAAGCCCAACAAAGAAAAGGTTGGCAAGATCACCCAGCAGCAACTTCGTGAGATTGCTGAACGCAAGATCAAGGATACTAACGGCGTCGAAATCGAAGACGTGATGAAGATGGTTGCTGGGACTGCCCGCAGCATGGGTATTGATGTAGCAAGTTAAGTGGGAGGGGCTATAAGGTGCGGAATAAACGCACTGCAAAAAGTCCCCGCCAACACCACCAGGAGGTTTTAAAAATGGAACACGGTAAGAAATACCGCGAGGTCGCCAAACTGGTTGACCCGAACAAATTGTACGAGTTGGACGAAGCGATCACGCTGCTCAAGCAGACTAGCTTTGTGAAGTTCGACCCGACTATCGAATTGCACTTCCGACTGGGAATTGACCCTCGCCACGCCGACCAGCAGATTCGCTCGACGGCGGCTTTGCCTCACGGTACTGGCAAGCAGGTTCGCATCCTGGTCTTTACTCAGGGCGAAGGCGAAACGCTGGCACGCCAGGCCGGAGCCGATTTCGTCGGTAGCGACGACCTGATCAAGCAGATTGACGGCGGCTGGCTCGAATTTGATATTGCGATAGCGACGCCGGAGCAAATGGGCAAAGTCGGACGTCTGGGTAAAGTGCTGGGACGGCGCGGCTTGATGCCGAACCCGAAAAGTGGTACAATCGCTCAGCCAAACGACCTTCCCAGGGTAATTCAGGAAGTACGGCGCGGTAAGGTAGAGTTTCGCAACGACAAGACTGGCCTTGTCCATGTCGGTGTCGGTAAGCTGAGCTTTAGCAACGAGCAGATCAAAGAAAACGTGGTTAGCCTGATTGACGGTATTATCCGCAATAAGCCGACCGGGGCGAAGGGTATCTACGTCAGGTCTATCACCCTTACCAGCACGATGAGTCCTGGTATTCCGTTGGACGTAAACCCGGTACTGACCGAAGTCGGCGCATAACTCGGTATGGTCAAGAGCTAGAGGCGTGGTGACAACCGCTTCTAAGCCCCTACTTGTACGATGAAAGTTTGTAATTTAACAAGAGCATAACGTAACTTTTGTTACCACACTGAAGACAGCCGGTGAGCTTGCCTGGCAAGCACGTAATCCGTCCGCGAGGGCGAACCAGCCGAGGATGTGGTGTCAAGGAAATTTTGAGAGTGTTTGGCGGTGGTGCGCCCGGTTTAACCCTGTTTGGGATTGCCCGCGCCTTTGTCGCCGACCTCCTTCTTACCCCTTGCACCGGCCTCCTATGGTGGCCTGGCTGGCAAGGGGTTTTTCTTTTGTTTGTAAACAGGTGCTAAGTAATAAGTAGTCCAGATATAGAACCTGAAATGCACTATAAATAAAAGGGGGTGAATTAGGAAGATGCCTACAGAACGTAAAGCTGGCAAGATTGATAACTTGCAGGAGCTTTTGGGCGGGAGCGCACTGTCAATCCTGACCGAGTATCGCGGTTTGAGCGTGGCGGAACTGACCAAGCTTCGCCGCGAATTGCGGCCTACCGGCACCGAGTACCACGTTGCCAAGAACACTCTGTTGCTCCGGGCGGCAAATCAACTCGGCTATACCGGGTTGGACGAAGCGTTGGCCGGGCCGACCGCCGTGGCTTTCATCAAGGAAGACCTGGCTGCCGGTGCTAAAGCAGTGCTGGATTTTGCCCGTACCAATAAGACTATCGTTATTAAGCACGGTATTCTGGGCGGTAGCCTGTTGAGCAGCGAACGGCTGGAAGCGATTACCAAGCTCCCGGCTAAAACCGAACTGGTTTCCAAGATGCTCGGTTCGCTCTTAGCTCCACCGCGCAATCTGGTGAACGTGCTATCGCAGCCGACCCGCAATCTCGTTACGGCGTTGGACGCCCTGGCGAAGAAGATGGAAGGCTCGAACGGCCCTGCCGCCGAAGTGGTAGTAGCTTAGACCTTTTTAGCAGTAAAGATCGAAAGATAGATTTAAGAGTTTGCAGGAGACGTACTCCTGACGGGATAATAAAAGTAAAAACACCTTTTTATTTTTATTACTACATCAAGAAAGGAATTTGAACAGTGGCGACGGTAGAAGAGATAGTTGATCAAATCAAGACCCTGAACGTATTGCAGGTATCCGACCTGGTGAAGCAGCTCGAAGAAACCTTCGGCGTGACCGCTTCGGCTCCCATGATGATGGCGGCGGCTCCGGCGGCAGGCGGCGGTGCAGTCGAAGCCGCGCCGGTGGTGGAAGCGCAGACCGAGTTCGACGTAATCCTCAAGGAGATCGGCCCGAACAAGATCAATGTGATCAAGGCTGTGCGCGAACTAACCAGTCTGGGCCTGAAAGAAGCCAAAGACCTGGTAGAGGCTTTCCCGAAGGCCGTTAAAGAAGCCGTCACCAAAGAGGAAGCCGAGGCTGCTAAGGCCAAGCTGACCGACGCCGGGGCAGTAGCCGAAGTTAAGTAAGTAGTAAGAGGAAGCATAACAAAAGCTGCCGAGAGTTTTCTCGGCAGCTTTTGTTATGCTTAAATGCAGGGCCGTTATTTTAGTTGCGAAAGACTTTCTTCCAGCTTGTTTACATAATCCAAAAGCTCTTTTTGGCCGGTTTCGACCCGTTCGCGTTGAGCGTGCAGGTATTTGCCGCGCTCGGCTTCCCACTGCTCGTGCAGGACGGCGAAGAGCGGGTGGGAGGCGAGTTCGGCGGGCGTGCTGAGGCCAAAATGTTCGGTCAAACCTTGCAACATCCCTTGCGAAAGCGCATATTCGATCAGAGTGTTATAAAGTAGTTCGAGATCGGCCTTAGTCGGGGTCGGACGAGGCAGGCGGTCGTAGAGGGCGGCAAAAGCTGGGTAATGCCGCCGAATATTTTCTAACCGAGCCGGATACTCTCCGTAGGCTTGCAGACTTTGGGCCAGGCGTCGGGTTTGGGAGGCATAACTGAGGGCGGCAGGACACTTCCGAAAGACCGCGCCGCCCTCGGTTGCCAGTTGCCATCCGACCAGTACCGCCGCAAGATCGCGGCCTGGCCCGCCGCCAAAGCTCAACCCTTCCCCTTCCGGCAGACTCGCTTTTAGCTTTCGCCCAATAGCGACGTTGTTGAGCCGAAAAGCCGAGTAATGCAGCGTCTGGCCTTCTTCCTCGGTCGGCAAAGTTGTAGCCGGTAGCGTTTCCGGCTGAGCGAGGGTAACGCGGGCCAACGGTAATTCCTGCCCGATCCAAACCGTGTTGTCCAGAGGTAAGTGGGCGTAGGTTTCGAGCAGGTTTGGAGCCGGAAGAGCGTCCACTGGCAAAAAAACCAGCCAGTCGCCCTCACCGTCGAAGAAAGCTTCCGGCCAGGCCTGCTCAGGACTTAAAAGAGGCCAGTAGCTTATCTTAAAACCGGGTAAGGGGTGGCTAAGCTTTTCCAGGTGGGTTATCAGATCGGCGGCGGCACTAACCCTCAACTCGAAGCGGGTCGGAGCGAAGGTTTGAGCCTCTAATGCTGCCAGTAGCCTGACATAATAAGGTATTTCGGTTTCATCCGTTAGAAGGGTTGAAACCGAGATAAAGGTTTGCGAAAGAGGCTGTTTCCCCCCTTTTTGCACAGGATAGCTCCCGCTCGAAGCTTTTGGAAAAAACCGAACCTTCAGGCGGTTATTGATTTCGCCAAGTCGCGCTTTCAGGCCTTTCGGTTGGGGTGTGTGGATGGTCTGGGCATAGGTTCCTTCGAGCCAGTGGGCGTGGTCGAGATTGCGCTGGTAGGTGCGCTGAGCCAGCAGGGTTTCGAGATAGGGCTGATCGAGGCGGTGTAAGAATGGGTGGGCCAGCAGGTAGCGCGAAGCTTCGGTTAGAAAAGGGCGGTGGGCTTCTAATTCGGCGGGGCCGAGACGGTCGAGGGTATCGGCCAGCAAGCTTTCGACGGTCGAAAGACGGTAGGCCCAATCGAGCGACTGGGCCGGGTTTAGCAGGGTCGAGTGGCCGAGCAGGGCGGGGTAGTGTTTGAACAGGCGAACCATCTCCTGACCGGCTACGCGGTCGCGGCGAAACATTTCCGGCACTGGCAGAGGACGGTTGTGGTACACCACCGCGTCAGGAGCCAGGGTCAGCCGATAGCCCGCCAGCGTTTCGAGCCGGTAGCCCAGGCCGATGTCTTCGTAGTTGTGGCGGAACGGTTCGTCAAAGCCGCCGACCGCTTGCAGTCCTACCACCCGAACGGAAGCATTTGAGGTAATAAAAAGGTGAAAGTTAGGGCCAGTCGGGTTGTAAGTCTCCCAGGCTGGAAAATAGCCGCGCTTGTAATGCTCCGAAGCCGGGTTTTCGGGGTAGTCGGCCCACACGATCCGGCCTAGCACCGCCAGAGCGTTTTTAGAACTAGCTCCATGTGCTTGCCAATGGGCGGTCAGCAGACCCGGCGCGGCCAGGCAATCCTGGTCAATAAAGAGGATCAGCCCGGCGCGTGCGGCCCGCCAACCGCTATTGCGGGCCGCGCTGACCCCACCGTTAGTCTCGCGGCAGAGCAGTTGGATTTGCAGCGGCGACTCGGCGCGGAGTCGAGTCGCCACCTCTCGCGTATCGTCCGGGCTAAGGTCATCCACCAGCACGACCTCGAAGCGGTTCAGGGGAAAGGTTTGCTTTTCCAGAGCTTGTAAGAGGGTGGGCAGATAGGAGGCCGCCCGGTAGAGCGGAATCACCACCGCTATATCACGGCCAGGTGTTGCCATTAGATCAGCTTCTGGAAACCGGCAGCGACCTCGAAAGGGTCGTTGATGATCGGCGTGGCGGCGAACAGGTTGAGTGCGCCGACATCGTTGGAACGCGCCAGGGGGTCGCCCCGGTCTACCAACCGCAGGATCACCGGGAAATCGGCCCAATCCTCGCTAGTGGAGGCAATCGGCGGCATGTAGGCGGCGACGTTGAAAGCGAGTGCGCCGACGCTCTGGTAGTACGAAAGGGCTTGATAGAGGGCCAGCCCCAGTTCGGGCGACCACAGATCGGTGACAAGCCAGATTTCGCGCTCGGCTACCGGCGTCAGCGAAGCAAAAGCCAGCACTCGCTCGACCGGCGTAACGGTCAGCCCTAACGCCCGGTGAACCGCGATCAGATCGCTAAAAAAAGAGCGACGATGCTGGCGGCTGTAATCGTTAGCGTCGCGGCGAAGGCGTTCGATCCGCCCGTAGTGCATCTGGCGGGTGACAGTCATCTGGGTGTGGCCGTGCATGATGCTGGCTCCAGCCTTGAAAAGGCAGTTCCACATAAAGAAGAAATAGCAGGCTTCGTCGTCTTGCTGATGCACTTTTTCGGCCCAGGCGCGGGCGGTCATGAGGTAGTCAATAACTGCTTCGGCCCCGAAGTGAAGCGGGTGATACTCTTTGGCGATAGCGACGCTGTGCCAGGTATCGAATTTGGCGATGTTGGCGGCGGTCAGGCTGTGCTGTCCTTCCACCCGGCCAAAGCTGTCTTCGGAAGTGTTTTCGAGCGGATTGGCAAAAGGATCGGCCTTGCGTTCGGCCTCGATTGCCTCTTCCAGCGAGGTAGTATTGTAAGACTGCGGGCGGCGGGCGCGTAGCTGATTAAAAATCGAAGTTTCAAGCGTCACCCGGTTCGTTACTTTGATCGGACGCTGCCGCTCGACCGCCTCGACCGAACCAAAAAAGCGTTCGCAGTAGGCCCGCATAGTCGGCGGAATTTTGATTTGAGCCTGGGTTGCATCTACGTTATACAGACGTTCAAATAGGGTGCGGTCATCTTTGCCCAGCCCTTTGACGATTTCGGGTAACTCATAAACTGTCTTTGCCAAATCTGCTCCTTTAGATAGGTTCGGTCTGAGCCTGAAACAGGCGGGCTTTGCCGTAGAGCGCGCCATACTGGGCTGCCGACGCCTGCCAGCTATAGTCGGCTCCCATATCGCGCTCCATCAGGCTCTGCCAGACCTGCGGATATTTGTAGGTTTCCAGGGCGCGGACAATTGCCCCGTAAAGTGAAACCGAATCGTAATCGCTGAAGGTAAAGCCGTTGCCGGATTGGGTGCGCGGCTCGAAATCTTTAACCGTATCGGCCAGACCGCCGGTGCGCCGCACGACCGGGATCGAGCCGTAGCGCATTGCGATCATCTGGCCCAGGCCGCACGGCTCGGAGCGCGAAGGCATCAGGAACAGGTCGCTACCGCCGTAAATTTTCTGAGCGATGGGCGTGTTGAAGGTCATGAAATAAGAAGATTTCTGCGGGTAGCGTTCGGCGATACCCCGGAAAACGTCGTGGTAAAGCTGATCGCCCGTTCCCATCAGGACAAATTGCACATCGAGATTCATCAGGGTTTCGATAATCTGGGCCAGCAGGTCAAAGCCTTTCTGATTCGCCAGGCGGCTGATCATTCCGATCACCGGCACATCGGGATTCTGGGGTAGTCTCGCCTCGCGCTGCAAATCGAGCTTATTTTGGATTCGCCGGTCGAGCGAAGCAGCCTCGAAATTAGCGGCCAGGAAGCGGTCGGTGTTAGGGTTGAACTGGTTGGTATCAATGCCGTTGAGGATACCAAAAAGCCGGTCGCTCCGTTCGTTGAGCAGTTTATCGAGGTGTTCGCCATACTGCGGAGTTAGGATTTCCTGGGCATAAGTTGGGCTGACCGTACTGATCGCGTCGGCAGCCTGAATACCCAGGCTCATTAAGCTGACGGCCTGAGAAGGTTCGTCCGACTGCGGTTGTGGGTAGACAAAGCCGTATTCGCCGATCCCGGCAATTTCCAGCACCCGGTAGCCAAAAATACCCTGATAGGCTAGATTGTGGATAGTGTAGACACTGGCTATATTTTTGTAAAAGGGATCGTCGGCGTAAACCGTTTTGAGCCAGTTTGGAATAATAGCGGTGTGCCAGTCGTGGCAATGCACAACATCGGGTTGCCAGCCGAGGTGCGGCAACATTTCGAGAGCGGCCCGGCAAAACAGGATAAAGCGTTCGTCGTCGTCGGGGTAGCTGTAAATGCCGTCACGATTAAAATACTTGTCGTTGTTGACAAAGTAGACCGGAACCTGGCTACCGTCTACGCCAATGCTGCCCTCGCTGACGTAAACGGTCTCGTTGCCCCGACTGGTAGCGACCGAAAGGTTTTGTAAGGCTGCCACGGGTTTAAGGTCGAAGCGGGCCGGATCGATCCGTCCGTAGCGAGGCATTACGAGTCGAACATCGTGACCTAGCCCTTTGAGGGCGACCGGCAAGGAACCTGTCACTTCGGCGACATGCCCAACTTTAGCGAAAGGGGTCGCTTCCGCCGCGACAATCAAAATTTTGAGAGGTGCTTTACTAAAGTTTGCTCCTGATTGACCCTCTATCTCACGCATAATTTTCTACCACACTTGTACTCGTTTGCCTTTCGTAAATCCTACAACTCGTAGATCCTACAACTAGCCTTTAAATCCACACAAAAAAGCCGTTATCCTGACTTCGGTAGCCTCGACTGGCTCCGGCAGTGACAACGGCGTTCACACTCACAGCTAAATTCATTCCATGTCCACGCGCCTAGTCAGGCCAAAGAAGTTTGGAACGGCCTGAACTTAATTTATCTTAGCAGTCATTGCTGAGGTACCTTCTTCTATTTTAGCACGGTGGGGAAGAATCTGCAAAAAACCTATTTTTCGGCAGGTTCTGAATTTTGGGAGGGGCCAGGCCGGAGGCGTTGACCCCAGGCATTCAGGCCGTCCGAGGGAATGGAGGCGTGACCGTTACCGCTGTTATTTTTGACCAAAGGTTCCTCGTGCTGACCGTTGGTGTTGGCGTGTCCGTTTGTAGAAATTGACGTGGAAGGAACTGCCGAGCCGAAAGGATGAGCGGGTAAGCTTTCCCAATTAGCTCCGGCCAGGCGAGCTTCTTCGGGGTGGGCAGCCTTTGACGGCCCAACTTCAATTAAAACCTCTTCAGCTAAAACCGCCTTATCAGAACGAACCGATGTCGAAAGTTGGGCCGGAGCGAGACGGCTCAGGGCCGTCGGTCGACCCGCTTTGGGGGCAGGTTTAGCTAATCGGCGAGTTTGCCAGCCGCTTTTGACCCGCTTTTGGAGCAATTGCGTGCGCTGGCGGTTTGCCAGGGTCAGGTTCAAATTCTTGATTTGCCGCGCCAGCACCCGCAGATACCAGCCGACCAGCACCAGCCCAAGCAAAATTAGCCCGATAGCAGCAAAAACCGGCCACCCTAAATCGCCAAACCACAAATGCACTCGCGCCCAGGTAATCGGAAAGCTAAGGGTGTCGCGCAGACCAGCCTGGGGTTCGTCGCCAATGGTCAGGGCGTACTTACCGCTCTGGGGAGTGCGGCTATAGACTGCCAGAAAGTAAGTACCGTTCTGGGGTAGTTCAAAGAGGATATTCTGACGTTCCCAATAACTTCCGCCCGTCCAGGGTTCGTCTACGTAGGTCGGCAAGGCTGTATCGGTGTGGGTTTCGCTGTCGGTCGAAACCAATAGGCCTGCCCCCGGTGGAAGCGAGAAAGAAAGCAGCTTTAATTCGCTAGGAGCAGGTGGCGGCAGACCTGGCCCGAAAAGAGCCAGGGCCGGACTAAAATTATCGCCGCCAATGACCCGCGCAGTATTGAGGACCGCGCGGAGCGAAGTACCCTTTGTGGCCGCGAAAGCATAAAAGTCAGGCCGTCCGCTTTGCAATTGGGCCTGGAAAACTCGTTTAGTGGTGGGGTCGGTCAGGTTGAGGGCTTCACTTGCGCCGGGAGCGCGGTAGTCGCTGACAAAGACGACTTGCCCGGCGGCAGTCGCTCCGGCCTGGAACAGCACAAAGACAATTCCGAAGAGCGAAAGAACTATAACGCTTTGTAAAAACCTGACTAGAAACACTTATTTCACCCCTGCCAGGGCAGCCGTCAGCACCTGATTAGCGCGTGGCATTGCATCGCGCAAGCCTTCGCCTCCGGCTTTGTGGTCTACTACGACGGAAATTGAGAAGAGACGGTCGCCTTTGCTGGCCCAGGCCAGATACCAGGCGTTGTTGATGTTATTGCCCAGTTCCGCCGTGCCGGTCTTGCCGCCAATGACGGCCCCGGTACGCGGCAAGTTGCCGCCGTTCAAACCCACCCAGCCTTCGGTGGCCGAGGCAATCATTATATCACGGACGGCCTGGGCCGTTTCGGGCCGGATGGCCTGTTGCCAGGTTTCGGGTCGGGTCTCGCGCACGATACCACCTTCGCGGGTCTTGATGGATTGCACCAGGTAAGGTTTCGGTAATACGCCATCCCCGCGCCCAATCGAAGCGGCGATCAAGGCTCCGTGCAGAGGCGTAATTTGAAGCTGACCTTGCCCAAAACCGGTTTCAGCCTGGCCGACCCGGTTTTGCAGGTAATTTTTGTCCACGGTCGCTTCGCTAGCGGTGGTCGGCAGGTCGAAAGGTAATTTCTTCTCGAAACCAAAGCGGTCGGTGTAAGTTTGTAAGCCGTCACTGCCAAGAGCCAGGCCCATCTGGGCAAACACAGCATTGAGCGAGAACATATAGCCCTGGCGACTCGTCCAGGTGGTGTTCTGGTTTGGGCGGTTGGGATCGTTGATGCGGTAAGAATCTACCACGTAAAAGCCTTCGTCCTTCCAGGTCGCCTGCGGGTTGGTTTTGCCTGTTTCGAGCATAGCCGAAAGGGTTATGGTTTTGAAAACTGAGCCTGGTGTATAGATGCCCTGAGTTGGGCGAGGCAAGAGCGGCAGCGATTTGTCGTTTTGCAACTGTTTGAAACGCTGATCGATTTTTTGGGTTTGCTCGTTCCACTGCGTGTCATCCACCGTCGGGTCAAACACGAGTTCGGCTGGGTCGAAGCGGGGATAGCCTACCATTGCCAGGACTGCCCCGGTTTTAGCATCTAGCAACACAATTGAGCCGGGCGTCTGGCCCAGGGCATCCTGAGCCACCTGTTGCAAACGTGGATCAATCGTCAGGTAAAGATCGTTGCCGATAGTCGGCTGATTTAAGAGGGAGCGTTGCAGGCTGAGGAACGGATTCGTACCGTTCTTACCGCTCAAATATTCGTCGTAGTTCGCTTCCAGGCCACTATTGCCAAATTGCAAAGGCGAGAAATAACCCAGCAATTGTTTGATCGGTGAACCTTCGGTATAAGTGCGCTTGACCAGACCATCCTGGGAGGTGGCGATTCCGGCTACTACTTTGCCGGAATTATCGAAAATCCGCCCACGTTGATTAGAAAGTTGTTGGGTGATGCGGCGCGGGTCTTGCACCAGCACCGCCTGACCCTTAGAATTGACGCCCTCGAAAGGTTTTTCTACTTCATCGGCCACTATAACCGATTGGCGCAAGAGTTGTAGCGTGATTAACAGGAAGCCGACCATCAGCAGGGCTGAGACGCGCTGCACATAGTGGCCCAGGCGCAGGTCGGGCGGCAGATTACGCAGGCTTTTGGCCGAGCGGCGTTCGCCCGCCCAGAAGAAACCCAGCAGAGCCAGGCCCGCCACCAGAAGCGAAAGGAGCCAGGTCGTATCACTTCTGGTCGCCTTTTCTGCTTCGGGCCGGTAGAACAGCCCAAACGTAACCGCTCCGGCGGCCAAAATTGCACAAAATATTTGAAAAGTCTTTTTCATCAGTCTGCTTTAACCAGTTGTCCCTACGCTATACTAACTTTGCTTTTTCTCTCGTTTTTTCTTTCGTTCTGTGTTTCCAGGCTCATTCCGGCTGATCGAGTGAATTTTAGCACAATCCCCTTGCGGAAGAAATCCGTGCGGTTGCCCGTTTCATTATAATTTACGTTGGGGCGGGCCAAGCGGATGAAAGAGGGTGCGGTCAGGCCGAATCTGCCGATAGGCGTACCAGAATACCTGCGATTAGAAAGTTTGCCAGAATCGAACTTCCGCCGTAGCTGACAAAAGGCAGCGTCATGCCAGTAAGCGGAATCAGCTTGGTCACGCCGCCAATAATAATAAAGCTTTGCAGTCCTAAAAGTGCCGCCAGACCTATCGCCAGGTATTGATAGAAACCGTTGTTGACCCGCAGGGCAATATGGAAGCAGCGATAGACCAGCAGCAGGTTGAGGACGACCACACCGAGCGTCCCGGCCAGGCCCATTTCCTCGCCGATGGCGGCAAAGACATAATCGGTGTGAACTTCCGGGATCGAGTTGGGCGATCCATAGCCAAGTCCTTCGCCGAAGACGCCTCCCTGAGCAAACCCAAAAAGGGCTTGTACGATCTGATAGGCCCGGCCCTGACCCTCCGGCCAGGGGTTTGTCCAGGCCGCCACCCGACCCTGCACGTGGTCGAAGAGTTGGTAGGCTACCACCGAGGCTACCCCAAAAGCCACCAGACCGACCAGCACGTACCAGGCTCGACCACTTGCGACGTAGAGCATGACCAGGAAGACGCCGAAAAAGAGTTGGGCTGGCCCCAGGTCTTTCTGAAAGACCAGGAGACCCAGGCAGATGCTCCACATTCCTACCAGTGGCACGAGGTAGGGCAGGGGCGGCAAGGGGATACCCAGCACCCGGTAGGGAGCTTGCAGCAGGTCGCGTTTGTCGTCGAGGTAGCCCGCCATGAAAATCACCAGACAGATTTTAAGCAGTTCGCCTGGCTGAAAGCTGAAAAAGCCGCCAAAATTGAACCACAGCCGCGCTCCGTTAATCTCCTGCCCGAAAACCGCCGCCGCCGCCGTCAGAACCAGGCCGATAATCAGAAAGGTATACTTATAGCGTTTGAGTACCATCGGGTTACGCAAGGCCAGCACTACAAAGACAAACAGAGCGTAGCCGAGAGCGATCCAGAGAACCTGCTTGTTGGCAATGTTGCCGGTACGGGCCGACTCTAGCCGTTGAGCCATAACCATACCGAAGGCGGTCAGGCTCGATACCAGGGGCAAGATTAGCTGGTCGCTGCGAGGCAAGAAGCGGGTCAGCACAAGGTGTGTCACCACCAAAAGGCCAATAAAAACAAAAGTCATCCACAGGTCGCGGGCTTCCCAGCGCACTTGCTGCCGTGGCACCAGGATCACCATTAACATGCCGATAACGACCAGCAGGGCCGGTACGATCAGGAGTTGGATTTCAACCAGGCGTAAGTTTTTTCGCATAAATTCTCTTGACAAGCAAAAACCGGGCGCACGTAAACATGCTGCCCGGTTTAATTTTTAGCAATAGCTAATAAATCAGGAATGGAAGTAGTAACCTTAAAATTGCTCGACTTCCTCGCCAGGGTTAAAAAGAGTGAGTGGCAGGAAGTACCTGGTTTACTGGCGTTCGCGGCGTTCGATCCGCGGCTCTTCGACCCGGATCGGCACCTTAACCCGGCTTTCCTCTTCGGCCTTTTTCTGCTGCTCCATCGCTTTAGCGGCAGCGACGGCGGCAATCACGGCTCCCAGGGCGGCAAGTAACAATTCCATGTCAACAAACCTTTCTAGTAATTCGGAGCTAAGACACTCCAGTTCCTGCTAACTAAGAACTCAGAGCTAAGCTGGTGCAACGAATATGCCAGGACAATGATTACTAATATTAGTACGGTTGGTCCCGATAAAAGTTCCGGCAGTGGTCGGCACTACCCTACTTCCATTTTTCTGACCTAAGTTTAATCCAACTCGACCAAACATG
>JBBRBE010000120.1:0-18916 GCA_038206175.1 Chloroflexia bacterium | reverse complement strand
TCGGCCCTGTACCCATTGGCCCGCGTACTTTCGTCGCCAGAATAATTCGGTCGCGGTTGCGCCGTTCGCGCATCCAACGCCCGATGATCTCTTCCGATACTCCCCCTGGATTGCCCGGAACCCAGCGCGAATAAATGTCGGCGGTATCAATAAAATTGCCGCCAGCCTCAGCAAAAGCGTCCATAACCTCGAAAGCACTTTTTTCGTCGGCAGTCCAGCCCCATTGCATCGTCCCCAACCCCAGAGCCGACACTTTTAACCCGGTGCGGCCCAGTTTGCGATATTGCATTCTCTATACCTTTCTTCTGCTCTCCGTCATATGTTCAGGGCGGCCTCCTCCTGCTGGCTCCCGATGCTAACCCTCGGCCCGGCCATAACGCCAGGTGGCATAATGGCCGCCAATGTTGCCCATCTCAACTTTGAAGCCATCCTGGTTAGCCGGAGTGTAGGTTAGAACACGCCGCTCGAAGACCTGAATCAGCACATCTCGTTCCACGCCTCCGACGGTCACTTTAGCCCAGTACGGTTCCGAAAGCGGATAGCCGATGCTATAAGGCCAGTCTACCGCATCGCCTTCGGCCCAGATGCCGTTGTTCTTGACCGGGCCACGGCTGATCATGAATTGCCAGAAGACATCGGCGATGTTGTGCCGGGTGTTCTCCACATAGTTTGTCAGCCGCACGTTCAGGCTCGCCAGAACGCCGTTCGTGCCACGGTTGCCTCCAGCGTCCAGCGTGTCAATTACGGTCTGCCCGGCCCGGTTGGGAGCGGTATTATCCGTTACCTTCAGGGTCGTCACACGAGCGAAAGCGGCATAAGTAGGGGCTTTTGGATTGTTCGAGCCGTCACCTGCCGCCGGAATCTGGGCCGCCCCTTGCGGAGCCGGAACAGTTCGATTGTTGCCAAGCTGTATCTCGCCACTGATCAGTTCGCGGGCTAACAGGCCGTTGGTGACAAAATATTTGTCGCCCCGGTTGCCGTTTGGCTGAGTGATCTCCATGCGGCTTTTATCCCAATAAAGCACACTGCGGCAACCGCCCGGAGCTTCGTCGTAGGGTTCCTGGACGAAACGGAAAGCCTGCGGCCCCCACATCCAGCTTCGGCGGGCGCGTCCGGTCGTGATCGCTTCGTCATAGCGTTCCCAGGTTGGGCCAAAGAGAGAGCGCAGATTGCCGTCGCCGCTAGCCGGACAGTTAGAAGGAATACCCGGCCCTGGCCCTGGTGTCGGCCCTGGTTCTGGCCTGGGCGCAGCGACGTGTTCGACGTAAACCGGGGCATCGCCGACCTGAAGATTGAGCCGCCCGCCCGTCGCGCTAATCGTCTGGGCCGCGCCGTCCCGATTGTAGACCGTAGCCGTCCCGCTCTGGGTCGGGATCGAAACGCTAGCGTCGGTTCCGTCCGCCCACACCACATCGAGGGTCTGGCCGTTTTTGGCATAGCGATAGAGATAAACCGGGGGGCTGTCCTCGGCGTAAATATCATCAATAAAGGTCTGGCCGTTGTAATTCGAGTTTTTAGGCCAGCCATCCAGGATGATCTCCATTGATTTGATCGGGTAGACTACCTGACCGCCGAGCGGAGCTTTGGGACGGCCAAGCTGAGCCTCGTAACGCTGCCAACCCATGCTTTGCGGCCCCATCCGGCCTACATCGTAGAAAAGTAGCTGGCCCGCACTGTCCTTGACCAACAGGCGTAATTCGGTTTGAGTAGCGTCGCCAAAGGCCCAGAAGCCGATCTTTTTAGGCTGGAACCTCAGGTCAGGCAGGGGCGGCGTAACCATCGTCACATAACGGTCGTTCGTGCCACTCTGAAAGCTGTAGTTGAGTTTGAGCGATTGACCGCTACGGGCGCGTTCGCCATCAATGGCGGCGTTGACATTGGCAAAGGACGAGGCGAAACAGTTGAAATAACCGTTGCTACCGCTATTAGGGCCACAGTTCGCCGCCGCGCCGCCGCCGTTAAAATCGAAAAGCGTCGCATAAGAGCCAGTGCCTTCGTAAGGGTCTACTCGGCCCTGCGGAATAGCTCCGTTTAGCCGGGCGACCATATTCTTATAGGCGTTGTAGGCTGGCTTGATCCCGCGCCAGTCGGTTCCTAGCAACCCGTAGCGATCTTCCGGGTTCGAGGTGTCTTCGTGGAACTGGTAGACAAAGAATTTCTGGATCGGCGAGGCCAGACCCATAATATAAGCGCGGGCCAGATAGTTCGCTTGCTGCTGGGTGTCCACCCGGTTAGGTGCGCCGTCGAAAGTATTCCAGCCAAATTCGGTCGCCCAGACTGGCTTGTTTCCGTTACGGGCAGCCCAGCCCATTACCAGGTTAATATCGGTAGTAGCCCAGTAGACGCTTTCAGGACTCATCGAGCTACCCGGTACATAACTGCTGTTAACGTAGGGGTGAACGGCAATAATGTCGAACTTGTCGCGCCCGCCCGCCTCGGCCATTTGATCCATCCAGGGCAAGCCAAAAGGACTAAATCCGGCGGTCAGCACCTGTGCGCCGGGATCAATGCTCTTGATCAGGTCGTAGCTCGTCGCCAGTAATCTAGCATATTGAGCCGGATCGTGGCCGGTAAAGTAGGTCTCCGAAAGGGGTTCATTCCAGATTTGCCAGTAGCGCACCCGCCCTTTGTAGCGAGACACGACCTGCCGCACATAATTGCTCCACGCGCCCAGATCGGGCATAGCGTAGGAGATGCGAGCGGTGCCGCCGCTACGGTCTACGTTATAATCTAACAGCCCGATCACGCTGATGCCCCGTTGCGTGGCGGCGTTGATCGCCGGGTCAACCCAGCTAAAATCAAACTGGCCGGGCCGAGGCTCGATCCGGTGCCAACCCATTTCTTCTCGCGTCCAACTCACTCCGGCATTTTGAGCCTGGCCGTAAGGCAAGCTATAATTATCGTTCGAGCCGGAAGGCATATACCGCGAGGCACCCTGAACATTCATCCCAAAAGGCGAGTCCGCACCCGCCCCAACCGGGCTATCGGCCACGGCCTGGGCTGGCCGGTTTTCAGATTGACCAAGCAGCAAACCGGCCAGCATTATACTTAGCAAGACAAAATGCAGCCTCTTAAAACAGGCTGATAGAGCAGGTCGCAGGCTAAAACCAGGCATTGTGGAAGCTCCCTCTAGTATTCAATTATTTAGGTATAAAGATTAAAATAACGATCAAAATAAAATTATGGCTCTCTCAGTTTTCTGCTATAAATATACCACGTCCTGACCCTGGTTTCAATTTCTAAATATAGCAAAAAAGAACTACTTACACCCTGTTTTTAGGGTAATAACTAGTTCCTTAAATATTTAAAAACTTCTGTGGGGTCTGTTTCACCGGGCTGACAGGCAATAGACCTACTCTTGCCTCATTCGCGCTTCTACCTGGGCCAGCGTCGGTACGCCGGTTGCGCCGGGATGCTCGATGTTGCAGGCGGCGGCGGCATTGGCAAAGCGGGCCGCCGCTACAGGGTCGCCCGTTGCTCGGAGGCGCAAGAGGAACGCGGCGGCAAAAACATCGCCCGCGCCGGTCGGGTCAACTTCGGTAGCGGGATAAGCCGGGACCGGGCAGGCTCGACCATCGAAAAAAACCGTGCAGCCTCCCGGCCCTTGCGTGAGCGCAACTAGCGGACAGAGCCGAATATATTCCTGCAATAAAAGTTGCCCGCGTTCGCCCGGCGGTAAATCTTCGGTACTGAGGATTAAAGCCCCGATTTGCGGTAGAAGTTGGGCTGCGCCCGCCCACTCGACCGGGTATACCTGGCCGGTCGAATTATCCCACCGGCGCATAAAACCCTGCGGCGTAAGACCGACCAGTGCGTGCGGAAAGAGTGCCGCCAGACCGGGCGCACATTCGCCCGCCACCGGACCTAAATGCACGATTTGAGGGCCGGGCTGGGCTTCGCGCCACTGGAAGGGAACATCAGCGACCTCGATAACCGGCGCAACTCCCCGCACGAACTGCGTCCGACCTTCCGGCCCGTAGACGTTCTCGAAAATCGTCGCCGTTGGCGAAAGCGGCCCGCGCACCTCGATACCGTTATAGGTGAGGTCTTGTCGTAGCAAGGCCGGGCCAGCCGTCAAGACCGCCGCCCGCGCTCCTAAATTTCGCGCCGCCCGCGCCGCGAACGTAACCGTCCCACCTGGTCGGTAGCTTCGGTCGGGCAATAAATCCTGAGTGATATGCCCAATTGTAAGATATTCTGGCGTCATATTTTATTTATAAGAAAAGTAAATGTAACTGCGTCTAATGAGTGTAGAAGCATAGACGAAAGGGTTAGATTTAAGCTATTTTCTAGCCAAAATCTAACCCCATCAATCTGAATTTCTCTGTGTTAGCGGTGTTTGTGGTTAAAGCAGGTCAGGCTTACTTGGGAAAGATTGTCACCTTGCGCTCTTCACCCTCGCCAAAGCTTTCACTACGGATGTAAGGGTGGTCGAGCAGGGCAATGTGAACCAGGCGACGCTCGTGGGCGGGCATCGGTTCGAGCGTCATCGGCTGGCGGGTAGTCAGAACCTGATCGGCCATCCGGTGCGCCAGGCTAACCAGATTGGCCTTGCGCCGGGTACGATAACCTTCCACATCAATCATGATCTTGCCCCAGGTACGGGTCTTTTTGTTCATGATTAGGTTAAAAATATATTGCAGGTCGGTCAGGGCTTCCCCGCGCCGTCCGATCAGCACGCCCAGGTCGCCTCCAATGAGGTTGATCGTTGCTACCGGGGATTGGCTATCTTCCTCGCCGTTTTCGTCCGGCTCAGGCGGTAAGAACTCGATCTGAGCGCGGGCCTGGATCCGCATGCGGCGCAGAATATTCATAATCACGTCGCGGCCCAGGTTTGCCATTTCGTTCGGGTCAAAAGCGTTCGTGCGGTCAATCATGCCCTGACCACCCATCGGCATTGGTGGCACAGCCTGGCCCAAAGGCATGCCCATCGGCGGCACACCTGGCATCATTGCATTGGGGATCGGCTGACCCATAGGGGGCATTCCCTGCGGGCGGGCGTTCGGGATCAGTTGACCCATTCCAGGCTGGCCGGGATAGTAAGGCTGTGGCTGCCGATTTCCGCCCGGCGCACGCACTGTCACCCGCACTACGGCTTCTTCCGCCCCAACACCCAGCACCCCTGGCGTTCCAGCGTTGATCACTTCGACTTCGACTTCTTCGTAGGTGCGCCCTAATCTGGACAACGCAACACGCACCGCTTCGTCAACTGTACGGCCCTGAACCTCAACACTCTGCATGATTCGCCTATCTCCTCACAATTGCGGGCCGATGTAGTAAGTTGGCCCTGATCTACTTAAAGCGGTTGTCGGACAGAGGGTAAAGAGTTGAACTGCCCGCCACCGCGCCTGATGTACCCTAAAACTCAAACTACCGGACTATCACTGCTGAACTATCGCCCTTAAACAAATGGCTCAGGGTAGCCCCCAAAAGGCTACCCTGAGCTTTGGGACAAAACCTACTTCTTTTTGCTGCGCGAAACTCCCGAACTATCGCTGCTGGTACTGGCTCCGCTCGACCCGGCGGCGGGACCACTGCTACCCTTTTTGGGAGGGCGACGATTTAGATTTTGGTAAGCTTGCCGGATCGACTCTTCCTGGTTGAGAGCGCGAGTTTCACTTCGCACCGGCTCACGCCCGTCCGACTTGCGAAATGTACCGGAAGTTCGTAATGTTTCGCTCGTCACACCCACCTTACGGCCAAAGTCGCGGCGTTGATTGCTATCGCCATCCGTAACCACCGTACCCTCGATTATCTTGTCGCCACTGGCATCGGCGGCCCCTGCCCCGACAGTTGCGCCGCCCTTACGGGCATTCTCGGCAGACAGCTTTTCCTGATTTTCCATCAGGCGTTGCATCAAGCCCGGTTTGGCCGGTTTAGCCGTGGCCGGGTCGCGCTTCTTGAGTTCGATCTTGGGTAACTCTCTGGCTTTCAGGAAGCTCAGGCCCGGAATATCACCCAACGAACCCCAGCCAGTAATAAAGTATTGCTGCACGGTACTGAAAATACTGGTTGTAACCCAGTAGATTACCGGGCCAGCCGGGAAGTTAAGGGCCGTAAAGCCAAAGATCAGCGGCATCCACTGCATAATACCGTTGATGCGGCGTTGGTTATCGTCGGCTCCGCCGCCCTTCGGGATGGTCATGCGCTGGGTGGTGAACTGAAACAGCACCATCAGCACCGGCAGGATGAAAGTCGGGTCGGGCCGGGTGATCGTATTAAGCCACAAGAAACCCTGGTCGGTGAGAGGGGCTTCTTTGACCGCGCCGGGAGCGGCAAAGTTCCAGGCATTTTGAACCAGTCGCAAAGCCGGATCACCGATGGAACGGGTTACGGCAGCATAGACGGCAAAGAAGATTGGAATCTGGATCAACATTGGCAAGCATCCCGCCGCCGGGTTGACGCTGTACTCGCTGTACAGAGCCATAATTTCAGCTTGCTTTTTTTGAGCCTTATCGGGAGCCAACCGTTCGCCGGGTTTTGTTTTGTACTTTTCGTTGATTTCTTTGATCAACGGCTGCAATTGCTGCATCGCCCGCGAACTGCGCACAGCTTTGAGGGTTAGAGGCAGCAAACAAAGGCGGATCGCAATGGTAAACAGGATGATACCAAAAGCGATATTACCGAAACCCACGGTAGCAAACGCTTTGATAACGGCTGCTAACCCGCCTACGATAAAATCAATTATCTGACCCACTAACTACTGCCTCCTTGACCAGAAGTTTTGCCCTGTAAAATGCTCGGTGGCTAAACAAGGCAAAAGTTTATTATTACATATACAAGTACAAGTGCCGAATTCTCAGGGAACCGGGTCATATCCGCCAGGGTGAAACGGTTGACATCGCGCTACACGCCGCACTGCCAGCCATCCCCCTTTGATACTACCATATTTTTGGATTGCCTCATAGCCGTAGTGCGAACAAGATGGATAGAAGCGGCAAGTATTGTCGGGCAAGAGGCGCGAAATGGTCATCTGATAGAGTTTTATAATTCCCAGGAAAAGATACTTCATTTTCTTACGACTTCTTACGACTTGCCTGTTTGTGTTTCCCCGGCCTTTTTGCACGGTCGTTGCTCCACCTGGGCCGGAACACTTTCGATCAGTTTGGCCCGCCGCAGCAATTGTTCGACCGTGGCATCAATTGTCCAGAAATCGGTTTCTTCGGTCAGGGCAGCGCGGGCAATCCAGACCAGATCGAAACCTTTTTTCAAGCCAGCGTGCCGCACTCGGACAGCCTCGCGCAACTCGCGCTTGAGCCGGTTACGAGTGTGAGCCTTGCCCATACGCTTGCCGACCGAAAAACCGGAGCGGGTTATGTCAAGACGATTGGGTGCAGCCACTAATACCAGCAATGGGTGCGAAACCGAGCGGCCTTTGTTACGCACATACTGGAACTGATTACCTTTGCTCAGACTGTAAATGCGTTTCATCAGCCCTATTATATACCAGTCTGCCCAAATAGGAAACGTCAAAAGCCCTTAATTAGGCAAGATTAATCTATTTAATACAACAAAAAAGCGAGCGTGTGGCCCGCTTCTTGGCTGTTAGCAGTTCGCACTTAGCCTTGTTCTTACCGCTTAGTTACCTGGGCCTAATTCGCTAGCTGCGACGGCTTGTTTAGCGTGGTTCGCGGTGTTCGTGGCTAACGGTCAGCTTCCAGCGACCCTTGCGACGACGAGCAGTAACTACAGAACGGCCAGTGCGGTCTTCCATACGTGATAGGAAGCCGTGTTTGCGGCGGCGCGGAATGCGCTTTGGTTGCCAGGTTCGTTTGGTCATGACGCGGAATTCACCCCCAATTCGGTCTTTTAATCAGTTCTTTCAGTAATAAAGTCTGGCTTGGCCTGTGATGTTGGGAATTGGGCCGGAGCAAAGGTTGCCGGGCAACCCACTTTGCCGTCAAAGACCAGTCTTTTAGCCTGTGAATTATACCGGGTTTGCCTCCTATAGTCAAACTGATTCAAACCCTTCTAAAAGAATTATACATACTATCTCCTTTGGCGGCGTTACTCGCCGGGCTTGCTATCCTGAATACTTCTAATATAATAGAAACACAACGACCAGTTTAGCCGATCAGGAGACAACGATGACTACTGCTGACAGCACCACCACTACTTACGCAACCTGTCCTTTATGCGAAGCCACTTGCGGGTTGGAAATCGTAAGCCGGGGCCGTGAGGTTATTTCGATCAAAGGGGACGAGGCTGATGTGTTCAGCCAGGGCTACCTCTGCCCGAAAGCCTACAGCCTCAAAGAACTGGATACCGACCCCGACCGCTTGCGTCAACCGATGGTGCGCCAGGGCCAAAGCTGGCAAGCCGTAAGCTGGGCCGAAGCTTTTGAGCGGATCGAGCAAGGTCTGAGGCCGATCATTGAGAAACACGGGCGAGAGGCGGTAGGGGTTTATCTGGGCAATCCCAACGTGCATAACCTGGCCGGGCAACTTTACATGCCGATCTTCTTACGCGCTCTGGGCAGCCGTAATATTTTCTCGGCCAGCAGTGTAGACCAGGTTCCCAAGCAAGTCGCCGTAGCCATGATGTTCGGGACAGCCCTGAGCGTACCGATCCCCGATCTGACCCGCACCGATTATCTGCTGTTGCTGGGCGGCAATCCGCTGGTTTCCAACGGCAGCCTGATGACTGCTCCCGATATGCGCGGGCGGTTGCGCGATTTACGACAGCGTGGCGGCAAACTGGTCGTGCTAGACCCCGTGCGCACTCGCACCGCCCAGGAAGCCAACGAACATCACTTTATCCGACCGGGCAGCGATGCTTATTTTCTGTTTGGCCTGGTGCATACACTGATCGAGGAAGGACTGGTTGCACCGGGTCGCCTGGCCGAACACGCCAACGGGCTAGAGGAAGTAACCGCGCTTGCCAGGGATTTTGCGCCGGAACTTGTCGCCGAGCGGTGCGGCATCCAGGCGGACACGATCCGGCGTCTGGCCCGCGAACTGGCTCAGGCTCCTCGCGCTGTAGTTTACGGACGGATGGGAACCTGTACCCAGGAGTTTGGCACGCTGGCAAGCTGGCTGGTGGACGTTCTGAACTTCCTGACGGGCAATCTCGACCGGACCGGGGGCGCACTCTTTCCCAGGGCTGCTGCCGGAGCGCGTAACACCGCCGAAGGGCCGGGCAAAGGCCGAGGCGTGCGGTTTGGACGCTGGAAAAGCCGAGTGCGGGGTCTGCCGGAAGTCTTTGGCGAGTTGCCGGTCGTATGTCTGGCCGAGGAGATCGAGACACCCGGCGAAGGCCAGATACGCGCTCTCTTCACGATTGCGGGCAACCCGATCCTCAGTACGCCCAACACTACCCGACTGCAAAAAGCCTTAGAAAGTCTCGATTTTATGGTCAGTATTGACCTCTACCTCAACGAAACCACCTGCCAGGCCGATGTAGTTTTACCGGCTCTTTCGCCGCTGCAACGCGCTCATTACGACCTGGTTTTCTACCAGCTAGCGGTTCACAACGTAGCGAATTATTCGGCTCCACTCTTCGCGCCACCGCCCGGTACGCTGGACGAATGGGAAATTATGCTAAAATTAGCTGGACTGTTAAGCGGCCAGGGGGCCAACGCTGACCCGGCCCTCCTGGACGAAGCCCACCTGACTGGCTTGATCGAGCGCGAGGTCGCCACTGCCACTTCACCTCTGGCGGGCAGCGATCCTGCCGAACTCCTGGCCGCGCTCCAACCCCGCCGTGGCCCGGAACGGCTGCTGGATTTCATGCTCCGCTCTGGCCCCTATGGAGATGCTTTTGGAGCCAGGCCGGACGGCTTGAGCCTGGCTGTTCTGGAAGCCCACCCGCACGGGGTAGACCTCGGCCCATTACAACCGCGCATCCCGGAAGTCTTACGCACCCCATCGGGCAAGATCGAGTTAGCTCCCGCCCCGATTGTCGCCGATGTCGCCCGCTTGCATCGGTCGCTCTCGCCAGACAATAACCAGGCTACCGCTCTGACATTGATCGGACGGCGGGATTTGCGCTCGAACAACTCCTGGATGCACAACTTGAACGTACTGGTAAAAGGTAAAGAGCGTTGCACCCTGCTCCTGAACCCTCAAGATGCCAGTCGCCTGGGCCTGGTCGGTGGTGATACGGCGGCGGTTTCATCACGGGTCGGGGCAATTCAGGTTCCCGTCGAACTTAGCGCGGATATTATGCCGGGCGTCGCCAGCCTCCCGCACGGTTGGGGCCACGATAAACCGGGAGCGCAGCTTGAAATAGCCGCTCGGCATGCCGGAGTCAACAGTAATATACTGGCCGATGAAACGGCTTTTGACCCGCTCTCCGGCAACGCCATTCTAAACGGCATTTCTATCAGCGTGGCAAAAGCCTGAAAGTCTAGACCTTTTCAGCCCAATCACAACGTTGAAGCACCTGAGGGAAACTGGACAGATTTTTATCGGGTGCTTCAACTGTAACATTTGGATAATTTTCAAGATCAGTCGGGCCTTTTTACTGAGAAGGGCAGGTTTAAAAGCTACTCGGCCTCGAAAAGACCACTTTTACCGCCGCTTTTGTGGGCCAGACGGATCGCTTCAATCCGCATCCCCTTGTCCGCCGCTTTCACCATATCGTAAATTGTCAGGGCGGCGGCACTTACCGCCGTTAGAGCTTCCATCTCCACGCCGGTCTGCCCACTCGTCTTTACTTCGGCTTCGATCAAGATGGCCGAGCGAGGCTCATCGTACTCGAAGCGCAGGTCTATGCCGGTCAGGAGCAGGGGATGGCACATCGGGATTATTTCGTGGGTTTTCTTGGCGGCCATGATCCCGGCCACCTGAGCGACGGCCAGCACATCGCCCTTTTTGGCCCGCCCTGCGCGGATCATCTCCAGGGTAGCCGCTTCCATCCGAATTTCGCCACGGGCTATCGCTCGTCGGCCCGTAATATCCTTTTGGGATACGTCTACCATTCGCGCTCGTCCACTCTCGTTAAAGTGGGTCAGGGGCGACCCCGCGCTATCATTCGCGTCCTCGTTCTCGTTCTGGCTCACCCAAAATCCTCCCATGCAAAAGCCGCCAGCCTCAGCCTGAGGGCTGAAAACTGACGGCCAGCTTAAATTACTAAAAACTACTTACCAGTTCTGGGCAGTCAGGATTTCACCGGCCTCACCAATCAACGCTTCGAGGTATTTTTCGGCGTCCAGAGCGGCCCGGCAACCACTACCCGCCGCCGTAATCGCCTGGCGATAGCGGAAATCGTACACGTCACCGGCCACGAACACCCCGCGCACACTCGACTCGGTTTCGTTGGTAACGGTCAGATAGCCCTTCTCGTTCATGTCCAGCCAACCCTGGAAAATGCTCGTGTTAGGCCGGTGGCCGATAGCTACAAAAATACCCGAAAGAGCAATCTCACGCTCGTTCCCACCATCTAGGTCACGAATACGAATACCCGATACGGTATTCTCGCCCAGCACTTCCTCGACGGTCGTATTGGTCAGCACCTCGATTTTGGGGTGAGAATAAACCCGCTCCTGCATAATCTTGGAAGCGCGGAACTTGTCGCGCCGGTGGATCAAGGTCACTTTGGAGGCGAACTTGGTCAGGAAGATCGCTTCTTCCATCGCGCTATCGCCGCCGCCGACAACCGCAATTTCCTTGCCCCGGAAGAAAAAGCCATCACAGGTCGCACAACTCGAAACGCCCCGCCCGCGCAGACGCTCTTCGCTGGGCAAATTCAGCCACATCGCGCTGGCTCCGGTCGCTACAATTACCGCGTCGGCCTCGTAGACTTCGTTCTCAGCATAAACTTTGTGCAGCCGACCCGAAAAATCAACCTTTGTGGCATCGGCATCCACAAATTTGCTACCAAATCGTTCGGCTTGCTGGCGCATGTTGTCCATCAGTTCCGGCCCCTGAATGCCGTTAGCAAAACCAGGAAAGTTCTCGACCTCGCTGGTCAACATCAACTGACCGCCGGACTGGTAGCCCGCAATCACCGTCGTGTCCAGACTGGCTCGGCTGGTATAAATCGCCGCTGTCAACGCCGCCGGGCCGCTTCCGATAATCACGACCTTCGTGTTGTTCTCACTCATTTCAACGAACCTCTCTAAATAAAATCAATTAAATATAATTTTTGGTTTTGAATAGGCGGCACCTAGAGTACCGGCACTATTGATCTACGCATAAATTCCGAAAAGGTTTCTCTTCGGGGCTTTGAATGGCGCAGGATGCAAGAAAAAAGGCATAAGACTTGAAGCCAGTTGCGGCTGTTCATCACTCTGTCCTTGACTTGTCCTTCTGCGTTCTCAAGCTTTTTCTTCCCAATCAAGAGCACGTGAGACTGCTTTCTTCCAGGTCGCATATTGCTTTTCGCGCACTTCCTCGCCCATCTGCGGTACAAAACGACGGTCAGACTTCCATAAATTGACGATCTCTTTCTGGCTCGTCCAGTAATTGACTGCCAGGCCCGCCAGATAAGCCGCACCGAGAGCAGTTGTCTCGATCACCTGAGGGCGCACAACCGTTTTACCCATCATATCAGCCTGGAACTGCATCAAGAAATTGTTCGCCGCCGCACCGCCGTCCACCTTGATTTCTTCAAAATCCAGGTTGCTATCTTCCTTAAGAGCTTCTAGCACATCCCGCACCTGATATGCAATGCTTTCCAGAGCGGCCCGCACGAGGTGATTGCGACTGCTACCTCGCGTCAGGCCAAAGACTGCGCCACGGGCGGTACTATCCCAATAAGGCGCACCCAGGCCCACAAAAGCCGGAACGATGTACACGCCGCCGTTGTCGGCTACACTCAGGGCCATCGCTTCGGTGTCGCTGGCTTGCTCGATCAGCTTCATCTCATCCCGGAGCCACTGGATTGCCGCCCCGGCAATGAAGGTGCTTCCTTCCAGCGCATACTCGACCCGGTTGTTGTAGCTCCAGGCTATGGTCGTCAGCAAGTTATTTTGCGACTCGACTGGTTCAGTCCCGGTATTGATCAAAAGGAACGCGCCAGTGCCATAAGTAGCCTTGATGCTACCCTTCTGGAAGCAGGCTTGACCGAAAAGCGCGGCTTGTTGGTCGCCCGCCACACCTGTGATCGGAATGGCCGGGCTGTCATCGGCCAGCAAACCCGCCGGGACTTCCCCGAAGCGGAACGAATTGGGATGCACATCCGGCAACATTGCTATCGGAATGTTAAAGAAGTTTAGAATATCTTCGTCCCAAACCCGTTTGTGAATGTCGAAAAGCATCGTGCGACTCGCGTTCGACATATCAGTGCGATGGATACGTCCGCCGCTCAGGTTCCACATCAGCCAGCTATCCACCGTCCCAAAGAGAATCTCGCCGCGCTCGGCTCGCGCCCTCAAACCCTCGACATTTTCGAGCAGCCAGGCAATTTTAGTCCCGCTAAAGTAGGGATCAAGCACCAGTCCGGTTTTGGCCCTGATTTCGCCCTCGATACCCTCTTGCTTCAAGCGTTCGCACATTTCCGCCGTGCGCCGACACTGCCAAACAATGGCGTTATGCACCGGCAACCCGGTTGCCCGCTCCCACAGCACGACCGTTTCGCGCTGATTGGTGATGCCAATAGCCGCAATCTGATGCAGCGTGATCTTAGCTCGTTCCAACGCCTCGTTCAGGCTTGTAACCACGCCGTCCCAGATGTCTATCGGGTCGTGTTCGACCCAACCGGGCCGGGGATAAATCTGGCGCACCGGAGCGTAACCGCGGCCCAACACTTTCGCGTGTCGGTCAAAGATCATCGTCGTCGTGCCGGTCGTACCCTGGTCAATTGCCAGAATGTAGTCTTCTAAGTTCTGAGCTTCTGCCATCGCCCTATCCTTATCTATGACCGGCCTAAACCTCCAACCGGCAGCCCTTCCCTTTATGCTATCGAACGCCGAGCTTACCCAATGCAACTAACCCTTCTATTATAGCAAAAGCGGTCAAACCAGAAAGCCAAAGCTAAATAATAATGGTTCTTAATTAGTAGTAATTATAATTCTATTAAGAGTTGTTGTCAAGTAGCCCAACGAAAAACGAACCATTTTGCAATGGTTCGTTTCCTCAATGGTTAAGTCAAAACAGGGAAGCCGGTCAGGCGGCGACCCGCTCTAGTAGTTCGTGTTCCTCGATCAGCCGTAGGAGGTCGTCGTAGGTATTGACCGTTTTGACCTTTTCGCGCAAGGCGGCGGCACCGGGAAAGCCCTGAAAATACCAGGTCAGATGCTTTCGCATTTCGATCATGCCGTGCGGCCCTTTGTAATGCACCATCAGTCGAGCGTGTTCGAGGGCTGTCTCGATCACCTGGGCCAGAGGCGGGCGTTCGGTGCGTTCGCGGTCGAAAATCCAGGGATTGCCCATCGAACCACGGGCAACCCAGATTCCCCGGACGCCGGTTTCGGCCCGCAAGCGGGCGATTGCCTCGCGGTCGGTTACATCACCACTGCCACCAACCGGCACATCCACGTTTTCGACGATTTGCCGGGTGATTGACCAATCCGCCGAACCGTGGTAGCCCTGTTCTTTGGTGCGCGGATGGATCGCCAGAGCTTGCGCCCCGGCGTTTTGCATGCGAATAGCAAAGGCCGGTTGGACAATCTCGCGGTCGAAAAAGCCGGAGCGCATCTTGACTGAAACGGGGATGCTAACAGCCTGGGCCATCGCTTCGATGATACGGGCGGCGGTATCGGCATCCCGCAAGAGCGAGGAGCCACAGGAATTACCGACAATCTTCTTTTCGGGACAGCCCATATTCACGTCTACACCATCAAAACCCATTGCCTCGATCATACGAGCGGCTTCGGCCATAATCCGGGCCTCACCACCCATCACCTGACCGATGATCGGGCGTTCCCACTCTTCGTAGTGCAGGAAGGCTGCGTTGCGGGCCGGGGCGTTGAGCATCATATTGGCACTTGCCATTTCGGTAAAAACTACGTCCGCCCCTTCTCTTTTGCAGATTTGGCGAAAAGCCGAGTCGGTCACGCCTGCCATCGGCGATAGGCACACATAACCGTCCGGCAGGTTCTGCCAGGAAAACTTCCCGGCCTGAGACTGCTTATCTTTTGCTCTATCGTCAGGTAAATTATCCAACCGCTCGGTCATTGCCGCTCCTTAACTTAATCTGCCCTGTCAGTGCCTATAATAGTGCCTACAATGGTACATTTTACCACATCGCAATTAACTTTGGCCCCTTTACATCCAATAAGGAAATTAGCGCGTAGTAATAATGATTATTTCTTCGGTCTAGCTGTGCTATAATTATACTGGAATTGGTCGCATAGAAGAGAGAGCAGTAGCTTGAGTCAAATTCCCCAGACCACCCTAACCCGTCAGGCAGTCGCTTTTTGGAGGCTAAACGAAGCTCGTTTTGTACGCCTTTACATTGACCTCCTCCAAAATCTTCGAGGGAATTTCTTTTCCACCCTGCCGACGGACGAAAGGCAAGAATTCGCCGTTACCAATATTTCCGGCATCATCGCTCGCTTTGAAGGCCAACAAATAAGCCTCGAACGCACCCAGCAAAATCTGTTCGGCTACTTCGAGCGAGGGGCGACGCTCAATGATTTTAGCGAACTACTCGATAGTGCTATCCAATCTCTTTGCACCGAAGTTGAGCGTCTACTGGTAGCTCAACCCGAATTAGGCCAGACCATTCTTCAAAAACTCGCTTACATTCGCCAGGCTTACGGCTCGACCGTGGCCCTTGCAATGCATACCTATAAAAGCCTCCAACCTTGAGGCGTAAGGTTGGAGATCAGGCTTAAAATATTTTGAATAAAGATGTAAATAGCTATAAACACAAAAAGAAGGTTACGCCGCCCGGCGTAACCTTCTTTTTGTGTTTGCAAATATTAAATGCCGATAGAAACGGCTTTGCTTTCAAGGAAAGCTTCGATGCCTTCGGAGCCGTTTTCACGCCCGATGCCGCTCTCTTTGTAGCCACCAAAGGGAATTTCCGGCGCAACCGGCACGGGGTCGTTGGCTCCTACGATGCCGTATTCCAGTCCCTCGGCAATGCGGAAGATGCGGCCCACATCGCGGGTATAGAAGTAAGCCGCCAGCCCGTAAGGGCTATCATTCGCCAGGCGCAAAGCTTCTTCTTCGGTCTCGAACTCGTAAATCGGCAAGAGCGGGCCAAAGGTTTCTTCGTTCGTCACCTGCATGTCGGCGGTTGCCTGGCCCAGCACGGTCGGCTCGTAGAAATAGCCTCCTTCAAAAGGAGTTCCACCCCTCCGCCGTCCGCCCGCCAGCACCTGCCCACCCAGAGCCAGCGCGTCGGCAACCTGCCGCTCGACCTTTTCCAGCGCGAAAGCGTCGATCAGTGGCCCAACCTGGATGCCCGCTTCCAGGCCGTTGCCAATTTTGAGTGCTTTTGTCCGCTCGACTACTTTCTGAGTCAAAGCCTGGGCCACGCTTTTCTGGACGTATAACCGGTTGGTGCAGATACAGGTCTGACCGGCGTTGCGGAATTTTGAAAGAACTACGCCGTCTGCCGCCTTATCCAGGTCGGCATCCTCGAAAACCAGAAAAGGAGCGTGACCGCCTAGCTCCATCGAGATACGCTTGACCGTTCCGGCGGCACTTGCCATCAGCATCTTGCCAACTTCCGTTGAGCCGGTAAAAGTGAGCTTGCGAACCGCCTGGCTCTCCATCAGCACCTGGCCGATTTTGGGCGCGTCCAGCCCGGTTATGAGGTTAACCACGCCTGCCGGAAAGCCAACTTCATCGAAGATTTTGAAGATTTCCAGAGCCGAAAGCGGCGTTTGCTCGGCAGGTTTTAGGACAACGGTGCAACCGGCAGCCAGGGCCGGAGCCAGCTTGCGCGTGATCATGCTGGAAGGAAAATTCCAGGGCGTGATCGCGGCGACGACACCGACTGGCTGGCGCAACACCATCACCCGACGGAACGGATCGCTCGGCACAGTCCGGCCATACAGCCGTTTAGCTTCCTCGCCGTTCCACTGCAAAAAACGCGCGCCCAGCAAAATCTCGCCACGGGCCTCGGCCAGAGGCTTACCGTTTTCCAACGTCAGCACGCGGGCCAGGTGATCGGCGCGTTCTTTCATCATGGCCGCGACCCGGCTTAGCAGTTCGGCCCGGTCTTCAGCCCGCGTTTTAGACCAGCTTTTGAAGGCGAGACTGGCGGCTTCAATCGCCTGGGCCGTCTCGGTGGCTCCGCCATCGGCTACCCGGCCAATAACTTCGCCTGTAGCCGGGTTCTTCACCTCGAATGTACCGCCGTCACCTTGCTGCCACTGCCCGCCAATATAGAGGCGTCCTTCGATTATTTGAGTTTTATCGGCCATCTGGGTCATCTTCACACCTCTTCTTGTGCATGCGCTGAATTCGGTTGCTTTGAACTTTGCGTCGAGAGCTTTTGCTGAATTATAGTATACTGCACCGAGATAAAACTAGAAAGTTGAGACGAATGACCTCGAAAGCAGTCGCAGTCGAAGAAGCCTTGCAAATGATCAAGCCGGGCAGCCATGTGTTGCTTCATTCGGCTTGCGCCGAACCTCAAACCCTGGTCGAAGGCTTGATTGCCCGCGTGCGGGCCGGAGACGCCCACCTGCAAGACCTCACGCTCTATGCCCTGACCTACCGGGGTGCCGGTGCGCCACCGCCCGCCTACGCCGACCTCGCTCTGTTGCAAAAGGGACGCTTCCGACTGCGAAGCTTCTTCCCCCACCCTTCCCTCAAAGAGGTAGCGCGGGCCGGACTGGTGGATTATCTACCAGCCAGCTTTTCAACTTTGCCCGGCCTCTTACGGGCTGGTTTCGTGCGGCTCGACTTCGCTCTGGTGAGCGTGACACCCCCGAATGAAGCCGGGCTATGCTCGTTTGGCCCGGCGGCAGACCTGATTCCGGCACTGCTCGATCTAAAAGTCCCGCTCCTGGCTCAGATGAACCGGCAACTACCGTTCGTGAACGGGCCGCTCGTGCCGGTCGAGCAACTGGCCGCCTATATCGAGAGCGACCGCACCCCGATAGAAGTCCCGGCCCTGGCAATCGGGCCAGTCGAGCGGGCAGTCGCGGCAAACGTGGCCGAATTAATCCGGGACGGTGCGACGGTGCAGTTAGGCGTCGGGACTGTGCCGGAAGCCCTGATGGAATTTTTGCGCGTTCGGCGCGACCTGAGTTTGCACGGGGGAGCTTTGAGCGATGGCATCGTAGACCTGCTAGAATCGGGCGCGGTCACGAACGCCGGGAAACCTTTCGATCGGGGTAAAACCGTCGCCGCTTTGCTAATCGGCACGCAAAAGCTCTTCGGTTACGCTCACCACAACCCGGCCATAGAGTTACAGGGAATTGACCTTTGCAATAATCCGCTTCAGATTGCCCGGCTACCTCGGTTTGTCTCGGTCAATTCGGCTCTGGAAGTGGATTATTGGGGTCAGGTGAACGCTGAAGCTCTTCCTGGCTGGCAACTGGCCGGGGTCGGCGGACAGCTAGATTATATTAATGCCGCCTGGTACGCCCCGGACGGCTTTTCGGTCATTGCCCTGCCCAGCACCACCCCGGCAGGACAACCGAGGGTCGTGCCGCGTCTGGCCGCCGGTGTGCCGGTGACAACCCCTCGTCACCTGGCGCAGGTCGTCGTCACCGAAAAAGGAGTGGCCGACCTGCGCGGCAAGACCCTCTCGGAGCGCGAACGGCTCTTGCGGGCTATCAGCTAAATTAAGAGCCAGACCTTGTACAAAGTCTGGCTCTAAAAAACTCCTGCTTTCTAACTTTCAGGCTAATTCTGGGGTAAAACCGCTACTTATACTCGAAAGTAGCTTTTGTGGTGCGGCCATCGGGGAGCTTGAGGCTAAAACTGTACTTGCCTTTGGGGGCGGTCGGTTTGAGATAAATTACGATAGCGTTACCGCCCAGGTAAGACCAGTTACTCACCTCGCTCGGCAAATCCAGGCTATTATCGAGAGTTTCATCCGAGATAGTCAGCAAGCGGACGCCTGT
>JBBRBE010000119.1:0-19034 GCA_038206175.1 Chloroflexia bacterium | reverse complement strand
AGACCGGGCGGTGATGAAGACCGCCCGCCAAGTATGGTTGTGGAGGCCAAGACCGGGCGGTGATGAAGACCGCCCGCCAAGTATAGGTTGTGGAGGCCAAGACCGGGCGTTGGCGAAGACCGCCCGCCAAGTATGGTTGTGGAGTCCAAGACCGGGCGTTGGCGAAGACCGCCCGGCCACACCCGGTTTTCAGGGCGAAGGCAAAGTCAGGTTCTGCCATTTTCTTCCTCGCCCGCTCACGCCGTGTCATTCTGAGCGTAGCGAAGAATCTTCTTGAGTAAGCAAATTTGTGCCTTGCCAAGAAGATTCTTCGCTATGCTCAGAATGACACGGCGTGACACCTCGACTTTGCCTTCGCCCCACGCCCGGTCTTTAGATAAATAGACAAACAAGAGGCCGGAGGTTATGGTAAAATCCCGAAACGAACTTATTAACCCGGAAACACTTTATTAAAGGGGCCACTCATGACCGAAAATAGCAAGGCCGGGCCAACGCCGCCGCCCGCCGAGGACGCGAAAACCGACCGTCACATCTACGCCCTGACCGATATTCCGCCCGAAACGCAAGCCTACGCCCTGGCCCGCTACAGTCGCTCGGCGGCTTCGCTGCGAGAGAGCGTGGCCTGGATCGGTACGCAGAAAGCGGCGGACTTTCTCGAAACGTTTTATTTTTCTTACGGCCACAAAAGCATCGCGGATATGGCCCACCTGACGCTGGCCCTGGAAAATATTTCGGTGCTGGCCGCTATCAGCATCGAGGACGAGCAGTTGTGGGACGGGCAGGAGCGTTCGACCCGTTACCAGGACTTTAGTCGGTCGCGCTACGTCGTGCCGCCCGAACTCGATGCCGAAACCGCGCCGTCGCCCGCCTCCGTCCGCTACACCGAGGCCGCCGACCGGCTTTTCAGCACCTACACCGCCCTGACCAAAGAGCTACTGGCTGTCCTGGTCGAAGTCGTGCCGCGCCCGGAAGCGATGGAGCCTGCCGCCTACAAACGCACTCTGCAAGCTCGCGTGCTGGACGTCACGCGCACGCTGCTACCCTACGCCACCCGCACCAGCGTCGGCCAGGTCACGAGTGCGCGGGTACTGGAACGCCAGTTGGCCCGCTTGCTTGCCAGCCCTTACGCCGAAATTCGCCAGATTGCCGCCGAGATGAAGGAAGCCTGCCGCCAGCCTGCTTTTAGCCCTCTGGCCGTGCGAATGGCTGCCGCCCTCGAAACCGCCCTGGCCCAGCAGCCCGACGCGGCCCTGGCCCTGCACTCGCTGGCCGAGGTAGTCGCCCCGACCCACCCGGCCCCCACCCTCGTCAAGTACGTCACACCGTCCAGCCAGGCCAGCGAGACCGCCCAGGCCTTGAGCGGCGTCGTGCGCGAGTACCTGGGGAGCCTCGAACCCGATACGAGTTACACCGTGCGGCTGGCCGAAAGCGACCCGCCCATGCTAGAAGCGGTGGCAAGCCTGCTCTATCGTTATAGCGATCTGGCTTACTGGCAGGTACAGAGCGTCGTCAGGGATATGCCGCCCGCAGTGCGGCAGGAGATTTACGACCTGAGCCAGGCCACTCGCGGTCGGCACGACCCCTGGCTCCGCGAACAGCAAGCCGGGTATGGCCGCATTTACGACCTCTTGATTGACGCTAAAGCTCTGCAAGATTTCTTCCGGCATCGGCGGTGCGTGCAGGTGCGGCAGGACATTACCGCCCGGCACGGCTTTGTGGCCGGGTCGGAATGGTTCGGGCTGGGCCTCCCCCGCCGGGCGGCAGAAGTGGCCGAGGCTGCGGGCCTGACCGAACGCTACGATACCGCCCTGCGCCAGGCCGCCCGCGAGGTCGCGGCGTTGGCCGGGGACGGGGCTACCGCCGCCGCCGGGGATTATCTTTTACCACTGGGCTACCGCCGCCGCGCTCTCTTCAAGATGGACGATGCCCAGGCCGCCTACATCATCGAAACCCGCTCCGGCGTGAACGGTCACTACGCCTACCGCCAGGCCGCCCACGGAATGTGGCAAGCTCTGCACGAAGTCGAACCCGGCCTGGCGAAATGGATCAGACTGACCCCCTTCGACCCTCAGTTCAACGAAGCGCATTATCTCGACCGCTAAAGGGCCGGGCGGTCGAACGCACATAATTTACTTGACAGTTGCATAAATATTGCACAAAGATAAAACCTGATTGACCGTTCGACCGCCCGGCCATCAATGGGCCTAATACGAGGGCAAGGCTGTACAGGAGAGATTGAGGAAGGGTATTAGCCCTGTTCACGGGGCTTCGTTGGAGTAGCCCGGTCTATTTATAGCCGGGCGGTCTTCGCTGCCGCCCGGTCTCTACGCACATAGATTACTCAACTCTCGCTGCCCTCCGGCTTTGGCGGGGGCGTCGCGGGCAGGCTGCGGCGGCGTTTTTCTTCCAGGAGCGGCTTGATCGAAGGCTCGGCGGGCAGGTCTTCCGGCATGATGCCGGACATGTGGTCAATCGCCTCGCGCACGATGCTGCCGGTGTGGTGATGGACTCGGATCGCTTCTTCCTCGCCCGCAATACGCTCGACCCGCAGCTTCTGATTAGCCTGCGTGATGCGAAAGAAATTAGCCGCTAACTCGGTGCTGCCCATCCGGTCGAGCAAATCCTCCTCTGCCGGGACGCCTTTGTAATCCTTGATCCCCTCCATATCGCGCCCACCGTACAGCCCCTGATAGCCCGCATTCTGGAAGCGGCCAAAGTTAGCCGATTGCACCCCGGCAGCCTGAGCCGTCTGCGCCAGGACTGCATCGCCTTCGGCTACTCGTTCGCGCAGCATCAGGCGTTGCTCCTCGGCCTGGCGCAGCTTGTTAAGCTCGTTTTCGTGGGTAGAAATAGCAAAATAACGCTGGGCCTCGGCAATCTCTTGCTTGCGCGGGTCGCCGTTCTGTGCCACCAGAAAACAGGCGAACCGGGACAGATAATAATCTTTGACCCGCCGCTTGCTGCCGCTACCCAGCGAGACCATTTTGAGGGCGCCCTCAAAATGGTCTTCCACTACCTCGCCGGACTCGCGGCAACTGATGATCGCGCGGTGAATCGCTTTGTCGAAATCGCGCCAGTTCAGATAGCCCAACAGCCCCATCAGGTCGCGGGCACTCCAGAACTCGTTAGCGTGTCCGTTTAATTGCTTGAGCGATTCAAAATCGGGCGAATGAGTTTGTTCGGTCATAAAAAATTCCTTACCAGACCAGAGGCCCGGCCTGACTCTAATCTATAAACAGCCTGGGGTTAGAGTTCCGGCAGGGGCCAGCCAAACAACCGTTGAAAAGCCGTCGCCACTACCCGCAAGCGTACCATCGTCCAGCTTTTGTCGTATTCCGTCCGCATATCGCCCATTGTGCCGCCAAAAGCAAGCTGAGTTTTGTAATCAGCCCATTCCGCTTGCAGCGCGTCCAACAGCGCGGTCGGCTTGACCAGCGTGATAGCGTTCCGGCCCGCCTGGTTTTCTTCGGTCAGGTCGTCCAGGTTGTGAGTGCGGGCGGTAAAGATGTGCAGAGTACGGCTGCTGGTACCCAGGTCGTCCCCGGTGTTATCTTCGGCCTCGCCGGTTGCCATAAAAGTACACTGAGCCATCAACAGGTAGCGGCCAAACTCGACTTTCAGGCCATAGCTGCTCTGAACTTTAGCCTTGAAAGCCACCTCGAAATCTTCCAGGTCGAGTATATCCGCCGCCAACCGAAATTCGGGCAAGCGGTAGGCGTGGCTCTGCTCGTCGGCGATCTGGGCTACAAGCCGCGCCCCGCCAAACAGCAAGAGCATAAAATTCCAGCCCTCCTCGGACTCTTTCTCGGCAGCCCGCAGCATCTCAAGCTGAGGCCGCGTGACAACTACCGGCAACAAAATGCTGCGGGCCGCTCCGTAGCGTTCTTCAATTTCAGGGATCAATGGCTTCAACTAGGTTTTTCTCCTGCTCTATCCAACTTTTTTGTAGGCTAAATTATAGGCTAAATTATAGGCTAAAAGCCAATGGTTTTATTTGGTTCCTTATTGTAATAATCCCTTCGCTCCTAGACAAGCTTTTTTCTTTGTGTCGCCGGGCAATTGCAAAGTCGGATTCGGCGTAGTTCCACCTCGCTCGGCCAGGCCCTGCTTCCTGTAGCCGCAAAAGTCCGGCCTGCCCTGCTCTGAACCGGGCAAAACGGGCCATAAATCGTATTATATACCTGCTATTGCAACCTGAACAGTTTTAATTCTTAACCGTTTGCTCATCCTTCTACTTCCTCCTCTGTGACCCACCTCACAGTCCCGCCCGGCCAGACTTTGTATAATAGATTACAATCACTTTTGAGACCTGGGGCCAGCGCAAGCCGGTACGCCTCTGGTGATGTCGGGTTATATCAGGTGAAACTTGTTTTGAGAAAGTGATGGCGGGTTATAGTCCTCAATTCCGCCGCCAGCCGGTTTGAGGACTTCGTGAATTTGGTTTCAATAGATCATCAGTAGGTTGGAGGCCGGACGGCGCGGCTTTGACCTGCCCGGCTAGACCGGGATTACAGCACCGGCGCTACAGACGGTACGGGGAGGGGTCAGCATGTTGCGAAATGTATTAGACGGAACGAGCCTTCAATTTGGTCAACTTAGTCAATTTAGTATGAACCCCTTTGCCCAGGGCCGCTCGGACAGGCCCGGCCCGCCTTCCATGCAACTACCGCGCTCCCAACCCTTGCCACCCGTGACCGGCCAGCTTGAACTGCGCTTCTGGGGCACTCGCGGCTCGATCCCCGTATCGGGAGCGGCTAACTTGCGCTACGGCGGCAACACCAGTTGCGTCAGCCTGACCAGCGAAAGCGGCCACCTTTTCGTGTTCGACTGCGGTTCCGGCGCACGCGACCTGGGCAATTACCTGCTATCGTCCGAATGGGCCGCCCGCAACCCGGAAATCAAAGGCTACCTCCTGCTGAGCCATACCCACTGGGATCACATCCAGGGCTTTCCATTTTTCGCCCCGGTCTTCAAACCCAACAGCCGCTTCAATATCATTGGCTGGCACCACGACGCTCCTTCGCTCTCCCGCGTGCTGGCCGGGCAGATGGAGCAGAACTATTTCCCGGTCAGCCTCAACGCCCTGCCCTCCGAACTGGCTTTTTACGTGGTCAACAGCAGTCAACCGGCCCACGCCGTCGAACTTGATGGCGCGAAACTAACCTGCTGCCTCCTCAAACACCCCTTGCCCAGCATCGGCTACCGCCTGGAACTGGGCGGCAAAACCCTGGTCTACGCCACCGACCACGAACCGCACGACTTACCGCCGCTCCACATGCAACCCGGCCACCTCCTCGGCGACAACGTGATAGACGCCCAACTGGTCAAGCTGGCCCGCCACGCCGACGTGTTGATCCACGACGCGCAGTATTCCAACGCCGAATTGTTCGATAAAGTCGGCTGGGGCCACAATACCGCCGAAATCGCCGCCGACACCGCCGTAAAAGCAGGCGTCAAAACCCTGATCCTCTATCACCACGACCCCGCCCACGACGACGACGCGATTGACCGCCTGGTGGCCCTGGCCCGCCAGCGTGCCGCCGACCTGGGCTGCCCCGGCCTCGAAATCCTGGCCGCCAGCGACGGCCTGACCATCAAGCTCTAACCTAAAATCCCTACTTCGGGGGATGGCGGCGGGCTGGTTTTAGGCTATAGTAAGGGAGCAATCCCTGATTTAGCCTTATAATCGCCTGGAAAGAACTTTACCCGCCATGAAGCCTCCCAAACCGACCCGGCAAGACGCGGCTCACCGCGGTCTGCTCTATCAGCTTTTTTTTAGTCACGCTCTGGTGGCCGTTCTGGTAGCTCTGCTTACTAATTTTCTCAACTCTTTACTCTCACATACAAGCAGCCTCCTTTTAATCGTGCAAATAGCACCTCAGGCTGGTTTTTTGGGACTGCTCTTCACGCTCAACATCACGTTGAGCTTCAAACGGATCGAGCGGACACTGACCCGCCTGAGCCGGGGCCAAAACCCGGAGCCGGAAACGGTTGGGCCGACTTCGCGCTGGGTCTGGCCCCTGCGGGGAGTGCTGGACAACCTGCAAGGGCCGGCCGAGCGGTTGCATCGCCAGAACCAGGAACGGGAAGGATCGGGCGAAGAGCGCGGACAGTGGCTCGAACAGGTCAACCAGGTGGCCGCCCAGGAAGAACGCAACCGACTGGCCCGCGAACTGCACGACTCGATCAAGCAGCAAATCTTTAGCATCACCGTCAGCGCGGCGGCGGCCCAGGCCCGCTGGGAGAGCGACCCCGGCGGAGCGCGGACGGCACTGGACGATGTGCGCCGGAATGCCCGCGAAGCCCAGGTGGAAATGAACGCCCTGTTGCAGCAATTGCGCCCCGCTCCGCTCGAAAACACCAGCCTGGCGATTGCCCTGCGCGACCAGTGCGAAGCCCTTCAATACCGTACCGGGGCCGAGGTCAGCACCCACCTGGGCGACCTGCCGCCGGACGACCGCCTCCCCACCGGGACGCAGGAAGCCATTTTTCGGATTGTGCAGGAAGCTTTCGGCAACATCGCCCGTCACGCCCGCGCCTCCCACGTCCGGCTAGACCTCCAGGCCCGCCGCCACGCCGGAGCGGATTGGCTGGTGCTGGAAGTCGGCGACGACGGCCAGGGCTTCGTCCACGACAAGGGCAGCAAGACAGCGACAACCGGAATGGGCTTGCGGAATATGACCGAACGGGCCGCCGGGTTGGGTGGAACGCTGCAAATCGGCAGTCGGCCCGGCCACGGCACCCACCTAAATCTGTGGATACCCCTGCGCGACCTGGCCGCCCCGCCGCTCGTCCTACCCGCCGACCTGCGCCCTCGCCTGGCCCGGCTGCAAACCCGCCTGATTGTTAGTACGGCCCTGGCCGTCGTGACGACCCTGGCGAGTGTAATCGCTTACCTGGTGGCTACCCAGGGCGGCGGGCTAAACCTCTTTAGCAGCGATCCGCTTAATCTGCTCTGGCTGGCTCTGTTCCTGGCTCCGCTAAGTTTTAACTGGCAGTACGCTCGCCGCCGCACCCTTGAACTGGAAGCCGCCACGCCGGAGCAATCGGCTACGTCCGCAAAGATGCCGACCCGGAAGTGCTGCTGGCGGCGGTGCGCGGCGCGGCCAGGGGTCAGGCAGTGCTAGACCCGGCCATTACTGGCCCCGTGCGGGCCGAGTGGCCCCTCGCGCCTGGCCCTTACCAGGCTCCCCGTATAGGGTCAGTCGCATCCGGCCCGCACCCCCTGACCGAACGCGAACTGGCCGTCTTGCGCTTGCTGGCGCAGGGCCGCACCAACCGCCAGATCTCCCAGACCCTTTTCGTAAGCGAAGAAACCGCCAAAAGCCATGTCGCTAACATCCTGGCAAAGCTCGACCTCAACCACCGCAACCAGACCATTGTCTACGCTCTCAAACACGGCCTGGTCAGCCTGGAAGACCTCCAACCCTGATAGGCTAAGGCAGGGCTGTTGCAAAGTCGGGTTTTGCCTTTTTCTTCCTCGCCCGGTCTTGCCATGTCACGCCCTACGGGTGTGAGCGTAGCGAAGAATCTTCTTCAATGAGCAAGAGTGTGCCTGTTCAAGAAGATTCTTCGCTACGCTCAGTAGTGCGTCAAGGTGGAGTTGTCAGGGTAAGGTTAACTCAACAATTGCTTAAATTTTTCACAAATAGCAAGTCCGGGCAGACCGCCCGGCCCTACCCGCCTGGGTGCCGTTGGCAAAGAGCCGGGCGGTCGAACGCTAAGGAAAGTTTACCCTGCCAACTCCACCTTGACGCACTACTCAGAATAACAATTTAGAACCGGGCAAGACCGGGCAAGACCGGGCGCGACACGGCAAAGCGGGCGTGAGCAGGCCAGAACCCGACTTTGCATTCCCCTAAGGCTGACTGCTAATTGCTTGACTTATAAGGGGCCAGCATAGATAATGAAGGCCGTGTAAAGATCAGCCTGGCGTTTGAAATCCCGGCCTGCCGGTAAATTGCCTGACCAAAGCCTTAGTCTACCCCAGACCGCCTTGATTTTGGGCGGGCGGTCGTCTTATAAGAGAGCGGCCCTGTCGTGCTGAGAAGAACTCGTATTTTTTACCTATTCAAAAATTAATAGGCAGGCCGAACCTGCCGCACATTTTCCAGCTATTGTGTTGTGTGTAGAGGGAGTAAGGGCGTTGAGTAAACCGCTTGTGGCGATAGTAGGCCGACCAAATGTCGGCAAATCTACTTTTTTTAACCGGGTGATCGGCCAGAAGTTGGCGATTGTAGAAGACGTGCCGGGGACGACCCGCGACCGCCTGTACGGGGATGGCGAATGGAACGGTCGCCAGTTTACCCTCATTGATACCGGCGGGCTGGAATTCGAGACCAGCCTGGAAAAGATCGAACAGGAAGACCCTACCGACGAAATCGCCCGGCAAACCCGGTCGCAGGCCAACGCCGCTATCGAAGAAGCCGATGTAATCGTCTTTATGGTGGACGCCAAGACCGGCATCACCGCTTCCGACCGCGAGATTGCCGACCTCTTGCGGACGGCCAAAAAGCCGGTCGTGCTGGCGGCGAACCGGGCCGACAGCGAAGAACGGCGGCTCAACTCGGTCGAGTTTTACGAGCTAGGCGTGGGCGAACCGATCCCGGTCTCGTCCTACCACGGCACGAACACCGGCGACCTGCTGGACAAAATTGCCGAACTGCTGCCAGAGCAAGCCGAAGAACCGGAAGATACCAGCGTGCGGATCGCCATTATCGGGCGGCCAAACGTAGGTAAAAGCCGCCTCCTGAACGCGCTGCTCGGCCAGGAGCGCGTGATCGTTTCGGACGTGCCGGGGACGACGCGGGACGCTATTGATACCGAAATTATGGTTAACGGGCGCGAGGTAACGCTGATTGATACGGCGGGCATCCGGCGGAGTGGCCGGATCGAAGGCGGCATCGAAAAATATAGCGTCATGCGGACGCTGCGGGCGATCAACCGGGCGACAGTCGTGCTGCTGGTGGTGGACGCCAGCGAAGGAATTACCGCCCAGGATACCCACATCGCCGGGTTTGCCCTGGAAGAAGTCAAAGGCATCGTGCTAATCATCAACAAGTGGGATAAAATCGAAAAAGATACCCACACGATGGATCAGTACACCGCTAAAGTTCGCCAGGAGTTCGATTTTATGTCCTGGGTGCCGATGGTCTTTACCTCGGCCAAGTTCGGCCAGCGCGTCAACAAGGTGCTAGACCTGGCTCTGCACGTCGCTGACGAACGCCGCAAACGCATCCCGACGCCCTTGCTTAACAAGTTTGTGCGAGAAGCCGTCGCCGAACACGCCCCGCCCACCAAGCCGGGCAAGTGGCTCAAAATTCTCTACGCGACCCAGGCCGATATTGACCCGCCGACCTTCATCTTTTCGGTCAACGACGCCAAAGCGATCCACTTTTCCTACGAACGTTACCTGGAGAACCGGCTTCGCACAACCTTTGGCTTTGAAGGCACGCCCATTCGGATGTTCTTCCGGGGGCGGGACTCTGACAAAAAGTAAAAGCCAGACCAGAACTGGCTCTTGCGGGCGAACATCCTTTGGGCTTATTTCTTACTCAAGAATTGCCTGAATATTTCACAAACTATAGAGAGCTAATTGAGCGGCTAATCTACCTGGTCAGAGATACTTTAGGAAGCAAAAACCGGGCGATATTCAAAACCGCCCGGCCCTGAATGACCGGGCTACTCCAACAAAGACCCATCAATGGGCCTGAAACAACCCAATGATGGCTCAAATAAAGGCGGAAGGCCAAGAAAAAGGCATTAGCCCTGTTCACAGGGCTTCGTTGGAGTAGCCCGACTCACGCCCTACGGCATCCAGGCGAGTAGGGCCGAGCGGTCGAACGGTCAAGCAGGTCTTCATCTTTGTGCAATATTCAGGCAATTGTTAAGTTCTTAGATGTTCTTGTTCCAGGTTTGAACAATCTGTCAAGGAGCAAGCAGGATGAACTGGCTGGCGTTAATAATTCTGATTGTGGTAGCCTACCTTCTGGGTGCCTTTCCAAGCGGGGTGCTGTGGGGACGACTGCTCAAAGGCGTGGACGTGCGCGAATTCGGCAGCGGCAAAACCGGCGCGACTAATTCGCTCCGTGCGCTGGGCTGGCAGGTTTCGCTGCTGGTCTTCGCCACCGATATTTCCAAAGGCGCCCTCGCGGTCGGGCTGCCAATTTTGCTCAACCGCTTTTTCTTCAAAGAAAACGGCCAGGACAACACCCCCTGGGCCGTCATGCTGTGCGGCCTGGCCTCGCTGATCGGGCATAATCACTCGATCTTTATCGGCCTCAAAGGTGGGCGCGGCGTGGCAACCGGCATCGGGCAGGTGCTGGTCGTGTCGCCCCTGAGCATGCTAATGGTCGGTCTGGTAGACATCTGGATTCTGAGCCTGACCCGCTACGTCTCGCTGGCCTCGGTCGTCGGGGCGGCCCTGGTCAACCTTTTCCTGTTTATGAACATCTGGATTACCGGCCTGGACGCCCGCTACATGGCCTGGGGGGTGGTCATCACCGGCTACATCATCTTCTCGCATCAAGATAATATCCAGCGGCTGATGAACGGCACTGAACGCAGGTTGGGCGACAAGGTTAAACCAGCCGAAGCTTCGGCAGAACCAGCCCTGAGCGGTCAAAGTTATCCTGATAGCTCGGCCAAACCCACGGTTGGGGCTTCGGATAGCAAGACTTCGCGGAAGTAACCCCGGTGGCAACTGAAATTATCTACGGGCGCAACGCCGTAACCGAGGCTCTGGCAAGCCAGCGACCGGGCGCGAAAGTCCACCAACTTCTAATCGCCGAGGGCGTCGAAGAAAAAGCGGGCGGGCCAATCTCGACCATCCTGCGCCTGGCCGCCGAACAGCGACCGCCCGTACCGGTCAAGCGGGTGGCGCGGGCCGAACTCGAACGCCTCACCAACGGAGCCAACCACCAGGGCGTAGCCGCTTCTGTCCCGCCCTACGCTTACACCGACTTCGACGAGTTGCTCGAAACTACCGCCGCCAATCCGCAAGCTCTCTTTCTGGCCCTCGATTCCCTGCAAGACCCTCAAAACCTGGGTACGCTCTTTCGCACGGCGGAAGCGGTCGGCGTGAGCGGCGTAATCTTGCCCGAACGCCGGGCCGTCGGGGTTACACCTGCCGTCCGTAACGCCAGTAGCGGCGCGGTCGAACACCTCCAAATCGTGCAGGTGGTCAACCTGGCCCGCGCCCTCGATCAGCTTCGAGAGGCGGCGGTCTGGATTGCCGGGCTGGAAGACGAGCCAAAAGCGACCCCCTACGACCGGGCTAACCTGACCGGACGGTTGGCCCTGGTAGTCGGCAACGAAGGGGCCGGACTGGGCCGCCTGATCCGCGAGAAATGCGATTTCTTCGTGTTGCTGCCGATGCTAGGCCGCGTCCCCTCCCTGAACGCGGCAGTCGCCGGGTCGGTCGCCCTCTACGAAGCCCTGCGCCAACGGCGGGCGAGCGACAAAAGCTGATCTTTCATTTAATTTCATTTAAGCGGTAGACACCCATGAACAATCTTAAAAGCATGCGCTACGGCGACCTGGAACTGCACCTGATCAACACCGAGGGAGCCGACGAGGTGCGCACGATGCTGCAAAACGAACCCGACTCGCAGGAACTGGTCGAAGAACTCGACGAGAATTACCTGCCTAAATACGATGACGAGAACCGGCGGACGGTCTACGGCTTTTATATCCTGAAAGGGGCAAAGCTGGCCGGGCTGAGCCTGCTCGAAGTGGATAGCTGGCCGGACATGCGGGGTTCCACCGGGGCCGACATCCTGCCCCACATGCGCGGTCAGGGCCTTGCGCCCGCCGCCAAAATCGGCCTGTTTCACCTGGCTTTCGCCCTGCTCGAACTCAACCGGATTGATACCGGCCATTTCGTGTCCAACCGCGCCTCGCAACGCTCAATTGAAAAAACCCCCGGCTTCCAGCTAGAAGGCCTCTTGCGCGAATATGGCCGCAACCCCGAAGGCCAGTTCGAGGATACCCTCTATTATGGCATCATCCGGCGCGACTGGCTCGACCTCTACAAAGATGCCGCCGTAGAAGTGATCTACGAGTAGAAATTCTGTCTCGCTCCGGCCAGGCCTTGCGGCTCTATTTGCCGGGTGCGGGCGGGCTGCTAACGAAAGCGGCAGTAGTCGCAGGGTAGGCCGGGGGCTGAAAAGGCCGATAAGGGCCAGCCATAAACGTAACTACACTTTGAGCGGGTCTGGCTAACCTGTAAACGGTGAGGGGAATGTAACCGTTTCGGTCGTCTTCGGGCCGAGCGTGACCGCTTATGAGAGTAAAATTAATCTGATATGTCGAAGCGCAGTCCTTACCGTCCGAACGTACCTGCACACATTCAATCAGATCAGCATCCAGCCCGTAAATTTCACGACATTGGCTCAGATCAAGGCACTCATAATTTGGCTCGGAGCCAAAGCCCAGCCCGACCAGCTTTTTTTGATAAAAGTCCAGGATTTGCGCCCGGTTATCATCCGTAATAAATGCCCCAAATAGCCGACCCTGATACGCGCTGGGGCGACCTTCCGGCCAGATGTCTTTTTCCGACAACCACCTGGCCGCCGGGTAATTTAACTCCGCCAGCGTTACGCCGTTGCGTGGCGTTACAACCGGCGTGGCAGCCACCGCTCCACCGGGTGGAACAGATGTACCTGATGAGTTTGTGCCACAGGCCCCTAACAAAAGCATCAAAAAGAGCAGTCCCCCAACACTTTTGAACCACTTCAAAGTATCTCGCCTTTCCGTTGCAGTTTTTCTCTACTGGGCAGTTTTTAGAAAAGGCCCACTGCCATACTTTTTGACTGCCATCGCATAGGCTTCCGCCAGCAAGGGCTTTATTTCTTCCTCGAACCGGGCGGTATCCGGGTTGAGAATACAGACCCAGTACATCCGGCCATAAACCGGGTGAGGTAGTAACTGGTTCAGGGCCGTGAAGTCGTAGCCGAGGGCAGTCAATTCCTCCATACTGGCAGGCAAAACTTTTGAGCCGAACAGGGCTTGAAAAGTAGCCTTACTGATGCCAATGTTCAGCCGGAAGACGGCTTCGCGCCTCAGATTAGAAGCCTGATCGTGGTCGTCGTTGGTGATGAGGGTTACGAACGGGAATTTTTGGGCCGGGTCATAGAAAAAGTAGGTAGTACCTGTCAGGCTAACTGCTTCAATATTCTCAAAAGCACTCGTGATATATTCAATGATCGAGCTTTCGTCCATCGAGTTTGCGTCCATACCTGTTGTGCCTTTCTAACTGCCCTGGCAAGGCCAGTTCTTATTTTTGACAGATGCAGCTTCAGATTCGTTCAATAGGCATAACGATATAACGGCGGACTGACCTGGAATGTTACAGTTCGAGTAGATGTAGATTATTTTATTTTACTCAAGAGTTGCCTGAATATTTCACAAATTACAGAAAGCTCCTTGAGCGGATGATCTACCGTGTCAGAGATATTTTATAAGCCAAAACCGGACGGTAGCGAAGACCGCCCGGCCCTAAAGAGGCCGGGCTACCCCAACGAAGACCCATCAATGGGCCTAATACGGGGCTGTGATGTATCAAATATGTGGTAATAAAAGAAGGCATTAGCCCCATTGATCGGCTTGAAATAAGGCTCGGATGGAGCAAAATTAGGCTCAACTGATAGGAGAAGGGCATTAGCCCCGTTCAGGGGGCTTCGTTGGAGTAGCCCGGCCTCTTTAGGGCCGGGCGGTCGAACGGTCAAACAGGTCTTCATCTTTGTGCAATATTTATGCAATTGCTAAATCCGGCCCACGCCCTACGGGTCCGACCGGGCGGTCGAACGGTCAAGCAGGTCTTCATCTTTGTGCAATATTTTATGCAATTGCTAAATATTTTACACTACCTTTGCACTTTTGGCTTCTAAAGCTGTTTTGAGGAGCTTTACTACCATATGTTGTAGTCTTAAACCTCAAAATTATGCCACTAATAGAAATTGCAAAGGTAGTGTATTTTACAAGATAGATGATATATTAGGCATATTCATAACCGCAAATCAGTAGCGGCACTTTTAACAACTGCAAAAACTGGATAATAGAAAAAGGGAGTAGCGCAAAATGGCTATAAGCGTATGCGTAGTAGGAATAACAGGCTGGACTGGCAGCGTAGTAGCCCGCCACCTGCTCGCCTCCGACGAGTTTGAACTCGTGGGCGCAATCGCTCGGCAAAAGGCCGGGCAAGACCTGGGGGAAGTGCTGGGCTTGCCCCCCACCGGCCTGAGCATCCGCTCGACGCTGGAAGAAGTGCTGGCGGACGGAGCTAAACCGCAGGTGCTGATTGATTACACCGCGCATGGCTCGGTCAAGGCCCGCACCCTGGCCGCCCTGGAACAGGGAATACGAGTAGTAATCGGCACTTCCGGCCTGACCGCCCCCGATTACGCCGAGATCGAGCAACAGGCCCTGGCTCACGAAACGGGCGTGATCGCGGCGGGCAATTTCTCGATTACCGCCGCGCTTGCCAAACACTTCGCGCTGCTGGCCGCCCGCTATTTGCCGTCCTGGGAAATCATTGACTACGCCAGTGCTTCCAAAATTGACGCGCCCAGCGGCACGACTCAGGAACTGGCCGAAAGTCTGGGTCAGGTGGCCCAGGCGAAACTGGCCGTCCCAATTGACCAAATCCACGGCCCCCAGGCAGTGCGCGGCGCAACTATCGGCGGCACCCAGGTTCATTCGGTGCGCCTGCCCAGCTTCATTATCGCGTTTGAAACTATCTTCGGCCTGCCGGACGAACGCCTGACCATCCGCCACGATGCCGGTTCCGGGGCCGAACCTTACGCTGCCGGTACGCTGCTGGCCGCTAAAAAGGTGCTGGAAATAAATGGGCTGGTTCGCGGGCTGGATCAACTGCTCTTTAGCGCGTAAAAGCCGAAAAATCTCCTGCCGGGCCGAAGCTCCAAAACAGGCCCGGCCAGGCCTTAACTGAGGCCGGATTGTGTAGCCTAAAATACTGCATAATCTGTGATTTCTTCTACAATGCTTGTACACAAATAATAAATTTCTTGAACAAATCAGAGACACCGCTAACACAAGCCCTTTACCAGGCTCGTTTTGAAAGAAAGGAAATTCAGCCACATGACAGCTTTTTCAAACTTTTTGCTGCTTGTAATGGCCGAACCTGCTGCGAACGAAAGTACCGGATTTGGCGAGTTCAGTTTGCGGGTGGGCCTGGGCATGGGTGCGCTGGTGATATTTATAATCGTGTGTTGTGTGGCCTGGCGCACCCTTCCGGCCCTCAGAAACATCATCCCTGAATTTCTGGACAAAAAATCGTCCGCCCGGTCTGCCTCACCCCTTAGCGACCTTAACGCTAAGCCCAGATCAAACTCCATGCGGGATAATCGCAAGTGAGCAGTAAATTAGCATCTGACCTGATCCCTGATAACCGAGGAGAAGAGAGTTGAACAAGTTCTTACGTTTATTGACCGATTTCGGAGCCGGATTTAGCGTTACAACCTGGATCAGTGGCCCCCTGTTTGAAGAATTCGGTTTGAAACCAGCCCTGGCCGAAGCCAGCAGCCCGCAGCAAAAGAAAGCCCTGACCGCCCTATCGCGTTCTTACGCCAAAATTGCTCAATTCGGGCTGCTCGGCCTCATCTTGACCGATACGATCAAGTTCTTTTTCGACGGTTTACGCCAGAAAGGTACGCCTGCCTACCGTCGCTGGGCCACTATCGGCGATTTAGTGGTACTTACCAGCCTGGCCTCCGGCGTGGTAGATGACAATTTGAGGAAAAAGCTTGCCAGCGACCCACGCGGCGGAAGCGAGGCGGAAGTAACCCAACGCCAGCTAGACGTTACCCGGCGGGTAAGTCTGGGGCTTTCTAGCCTCCTGCTCTGGATCAGTGCGCAGCAATACTGGGAAAGAATTCGTTCTAAGGCCGATTAAAACTCAGGAGCAGGTTTGACGATGAACCAGCAGATGCAAGCTCAGGTTAGTTTAGGGCGGAGCATTGTATCAGGTTATCGTGTAAGTAATAAGTGATAAGTGATAAGTAATAAGAAGGAGATAGTTGGAAATATTATGAAGAAACCTTCAATCAGGAGCAGCCTGGTGGATGATGTAAACCTGCGGGAACGCCTGATTTTTATCGTTCTATCTATTTTGCTTATAGTCATTACGCTGGCGATGATCGCTTCGTTTGTTTATCTCAAATAGATTTCCGGCCCTAGTAAGGAGCAACAGCCCCAGATGACAGTAAAAGAAATCGGTATCAGCCCGGAAAAAGCGGCTCCAGCCCGGAAAAAGCGCGTACCAAAATCGCTCCTGCTCGGCCTGATCGTGGCTTTTGTAGCAATTTCATGCCTGCTTTACCTGGGTAGTTTACTCTTGACCGCCCGAACTCCGGCCAACAGTGTAACCGCTCCGGCAGTCACCACTACCGCCCAACCTGCGGCGGTGTCCCCCGTTCCAGCCCAATCCGAAGCCCGCCAGATAACCACCGAATCTAGCCCTTGCTTTGCCGGCCAGATCAAAGGGGATCAGGTTAACCGGATATATTATCTACCCGGTAACACCGTTTACTCGCTTAAAAAGACTAACGTGCAATGCTTCGATAGCGAGGCCCAGGCCCACGCCGCTTTCTATCGTTCGGCAGTCCGGCAATAAGAGGCCCGGTTGGGCCGGGGCAAATCTGGAACACCCCGGCCCGCCCGTCCTTTTTATAGCCCGGCCAGACTTAAAGCCTACCTGAGATAGCTTACTTGCTCTCGCGCCAGTAATTGTTAGCGGCGGCAATCGTAGCAAATTCAATCGCTACGGTCTGGGTCAGGCTGATCAGCATCGTAGCATCATTGGCATAAACCTGACGCAACTCATTTCGTTTAGCCTCATCCAGTTGGGTAAATCTCACCAACAGGCGGGCCAGTTGCCGCCCTTCTTCCGGCGTGGCCGTTTTCCAGTTTCAAGAAAGCTATTTGTGCAAACCTATTTGTTGACTGGTTGACAGCCCGCATTTTGGAGGTTACAATATTAGTACAATTAGCTAACCAAGTATTTTATAAGCGCGGGAGAACGGCTTTGACTTTTAGATTTGAGCGAGGCGAGGAAAACCCTTTAGGTTTGCCACGCGGGCTGGGCGACGGCTTGATTTTGCGCTGGGGCCAACCCACCGACAGGGACGCTTCGGTTGAATTTAACGGACGAGTTTTTGGCGAAGAAGGCGAACCAGACGAGGGCGTAGCTTTTGCCACCCAGGATTGGATGAGCGGCCAGCACCCGACGGTTGGGCCGGGCGATTTTACCCTGGTAGTGGACGAAAACCAGGGCGGCAAGATCGTATCCTCCATGACCCTCATTTCTCAAACCTGGGCTTATGACGGAGTTGAGTTTAAGGTGGGTCGGCCCGAAGCCATTGGCACAGACCCGGAGTACCGGCGTAAGGGATTGGTGCGGCAGCAGTTCGAGCTTATCCACGCTCGGAGCGCAGCGCGGGGCGAACTCATGCAGGTCATTGGTGGTATTCCCTGGTATTACCGTCAGTTCGGTTACAATCTGGCCCTGGAACAGCCAGGACAGCGCGACCTCTTTTGGGCCAACATCTCGGAATTGGCGGGCGACCAAACCGAGACTTACCATTTGCGCCCGGCGACCTCTGACGATATAGGGTTGCTTTCGCGCCTCTACGCCCTGCATTGCGCCTCTAGCCTCGTAACGCAAAGGCGAAGCGAAGCCGAATGGCGGTTTAGCCTGAGCGTAGTTCACCCCAAATCCTTAGACCGTCATCGCTTTTCGCTGGTGGAAGACGCGGCGGGCGAAGTCGTGGGCTACCTGGGTCTGGATTACCTGCCGAACACTATTTCGGTGCGCGAAATGGCGGTACTTCCCGGCCATCCAATGCGGTTGGTTTGCGAATTTGTCACCCGCGCCCTCAAAACGCTGTCGGACGAACGCGCTATCGCCGAAAACAAATCCGCGCCGTCTGGCGGAGCCGCTTTCAGCCTCGGAACCTCTCACCCGGCCTACACCGCCCTGGCCTGGCAGCTTGGTCGCCAGAATCCGCCCCATGCCTGGGAGATACGTATTCCCAACCTGCCCGCTTTCTTGCGACAGATCGCGCCAGTCCTGGAAAAACGTTTGCAGGAGAGTGTCTTCGACGGCTATAGCGGCACGTTGGGCCTGAATTTCTACCGTAGCAACCTGACGCTCGGATTGGAGCGCGGCAAGCTGACCGAAGTGGAAACACCTTCGACGCTCGACGAGAGCGAGGCAGCCTTTCCCGGCCCAACCTTCCTGCAACTACTCCTGGGCTACCGCAGCCTGGCCGACCTCGAATACGCCGATGCCGATTGCACCGTTAGCAATGAGCGCACGCGGGTTCTGCTCGACGCGCTCTTTCCGCGCCTCCCCTCGTCGGTAGCAGCTCTAGCGTGATTATGTAAGCTTGCCGGAAGCAGGCTGACTTGAAACACTCGTTTGCTCTGCATCACAGGCGGTGAGAAGGAGCAAAGAAAAGAACAGCCCTACAAGGAGCTGAAAGAAGGTTGTCCGCCGGTAAATCCAGCCCGCACTATTACTCATTTGCTGTAACTCCTGACCAATTTGCACCGCATCATAGCCAACGGTTTGACCGCTCGAAACTATATATACTAACGCTATAATCGGCTAAAAATTACCCAAACGCTAGAAGTTCCCGGATGCGGTTGGGCATCCGGGTTTTAGTTTTAATTTTACCTTAGCAATTGCCTAAATAATTCACAAAGGTGAAGACCTGCTTTTAGGCAAGACCGCCCGGCCATGAATGACCGGGCTACCCCAACGAAGACCCATCAATGGGCCTAATACGGGAACAACGATGTATACAGGAGATAGAGGAAGGGCATTAGCCCCGTTCAGGGGCTTTGTAGTGTTCGACGGTTGCATCACCCCGGCTGTTCGGGGCTAAGTGTAGCCCCTCCCTGTAGTGTTCGACGGTTGCATCACCCGGCTGTTCGATCTTATGCCTAGCCTGTGGTTTGTAAAGTGGGCTGTGGTCGAACGGATTCACAAAGGGCTACACTTACAAACGAAC
>JBBRBE010000118.1:0-19144 GCA_038206175.1 Chloroflexia bacterium | reverse complement strand
ACTAATTTCCTGGATGCGGCGGAGGCGGTAGAGTAGCGTGTTGCGGTGGAAATCCATCCCCTCGGCCATGCGGCTAGGGCTGCCGTGATAAAAGAAGTAAGCTTCGAGGGTTTGAAGGAGTTCGCCGCCGTTGCGGGCGTCGTGTTCGAGCAAGCGACCAAGCATCTCGTGGTAGAATTCGCGCAGTTCTTTGGTGTTGCCAATCGAGAGTAAGAGACGATACACTCCCAGGTCGCCAAAGTAAGTTAGCTGGCCCGGCCCGAACAGCCGCAAGCCCATCGTGACGGCTTTCTCGGCTTCGCCACTTTGTTTGGGTAGACCTTCTACTCCGCCCTCATAATAGCGGCCTAACCCACCCGATACGCTCATATCGTTGAAATGGTCGGCAATGCGATCCTGGTAAATCTTTGCCGCTTTTTTAGCCTCGGTTGGGTTGGCGAAATCTTTGCCACTGGCGCTGGCGAACAGCACTACAAAGCGGTCGTCCCGCACACGGGTAATGGTGGTAATTTGCCGCCGCACCGACTCCTGCTCGATCAGCCGTTGCAATTCGCGGCCCATACTTTCGCTAATCGGCAAATCAAGTTCCATCTCGCGCCCGTCCAGCACAATCGTCAGGGGCTTTTTGCGGGCGACTTTTTCTTGCTGCCGGAAGGCAAAGGCTACCACGTTATAGGAAAGTTGCAAGTTGTAACCCAGCCGTCGCGCTCGTTCCAGCACCGCTTCGGGGTTGGTAAAAGTGCCGTCCAGCAGTTCGTCCAGCACGTTAGCCTGATAGCGGTCTTCCACGGCACTGACGGCGATTTCGCGGGCGCGTTCGATGGCTAAGGCACTGGCGGCCCGCGTCAGGGCGACACGCTGCTTGCGGTCGAACTCGCTACCGATCAGCGAGACATAGCCCGAAACGGTTCCCTGCGCGATTATCGGTGAAGTCAGTTGCAAGATGCGACCGCCCGGTTCGACCTCGAAAGTATGCACCGGCGGGTCGCTGGCCCGCAATTCTTTATTGTGTAGCCAATCGCGCAAGCTGGAGGCGTTTTCTCGCAGCACTGAGGTCAAACTTTCCGGGTTCAAAGCCGGGGCATGGCCGTTGGCACTGGCCGCTGATCCGGCCCGCGCCGGTCGGCTGGCGATAGTCCCGGCTAAGGGAACGGTTGGTTCCGCTTCGGGGAGATAACGCACCCGCAGCCGAAAATTTGCGTCTTCGACTACCACGGCTTTGTCGGTCAGGTTCCGCAGGAGTTCGGCAATCGTCGCCAGCCCTTTGCCTTCGATGGCTAGTTCGGTAAACTGGCGGTAAACATCCTGGTTCCATTGCTGCAATTGCTGGTTATTGTCGGCAATGTACTTGGTGATAGCTCGTTCGAGTTCGGCCAGACTCGTGCCTTCAGGTAGGAGGAACAAGGGCAAGTCCAGTTCCTCGGCGTCCTCGATGCTGGCTTCGCTCACTTCACCCAGGATTGCCGCCGCCGCTACGCCTCGCTCGGATAGCCAGCTAAACAGCCGCGACAACGAAAGCTCTTCGTCCAACGCCCGCAAGCCGCGCATCGAGAGCAGCACAAGCTCGTTCCCTTTCAGGCTCTCGAAGATCGGCGGTCGGCTCCGGTTGATCACGACCCAGCTAACCTCGCGGTTCAGGCCGTTTTGCCCGGCCAGAAGTGCTGTATCTGCCGGAAGAATATGCTGTTGTAACTCTTGTACGCTGATCATAACTAGCTTATATCCAGGTAGCGTTCGACTTCCCAGGGGCTGACGTGAGCGCGATACTCGCGCCATTCCTCGGTTTTAGCTTCGACGAAATTCTCGTAAATCACTTCACCGAGTGCTTCCTGGATTACTTCATCTTTTTTCAAGGCGTCAATCGCCTCGTATAGGGTCGAAGGCACGACTTCGATAGCCCGGCGGCGCAGTTCGGTTGCGTCGAACTGAAAAATACTTTCTTCGACCGGCTCAGGCAGGGTTAGCCGCCGCTTGATCCCGTCCAGTCCGGCTTTGAGCATTACGGCAAAAGCCAGGTAGGGATTGCACGAAGGGTCGGGACAGCGTAATTCGAGCCGGGCGGTGTAGCGACCGTTGGTTCCCGGCCCACTATGCGGCACGCGGATCAGGGCGGCCCGGTTCACCCGCGCCCAACTGATGTAGACCGGGGCTTCGTAGCCCGCCACGAGTCGTTTGTAGGAATTGATCAGGGGAGCCAGCACGACGGTCATGGCTTTGGCGTGGTAAAGCTGCCCGGCGATAAAGTGGCGGGCGGTGGCCGAAAGATTATATTGCTCGTTGAGCGCACTAAAGGCGTTTTCGCCCGGCAGAGTGGTGCTGGGAACAATTTTGCCGCCGCCGTTGCGCGGGCCGTTTTTGCCCGGTGCGGCCCAGGTCAGGCTCTGGTGGGTGTGCATGGCCGAACCCGGCACGCCAAAAATTGGCTTGGGCATAAAACTGGCTTGCAGCCCGTTCTGGCGGGCCAGAGCTTTGATTACATACTTGGCCGTCACGACGTTATCGGCGGTACGCAGGGCCGGGCCAACTTCCAGGTCAATTTCGTGCTGGCCGGGGCCGATCTCGTGGTGAAAACTCTCGAATTCGACGCCCATTCCTTCGAGGGTGCGGGCCACTTGTCGCCGTAAGGCACTGGCCGTGTCGGTGGAATGGTCGAAGTAGCTGGCCCGGTCGTTTTGAACCGGCTCCAGTAGCCCGCTTGAATTTAGGCCGTTGAACAAAAAGAATTCCAACTCCGGGCCGGTATTGTACTGATAGCCCAAACTGGCCGCTTCTTTCAGCACCCGGTCGAGGGCGTGGCGGGGATCGCCCTGGAAGCGTTCGCCACGTGGAGTGTAGACCCAGCAAATTACGCGGGCCGTGCGTTCGTCGGTACTCGTCCACGGCACAAGCGCAAAAGTGCCTGGGTCGGGTACGAGGTACATATCATGCTCGACGGTACGGGCAAACCCTTCGATAGCCGAGCCGTCAAACCACATGCCGTTCTCAAGTGCGCCCGCTAATTGGCTGGTTGGAATGGTCACACTTTTGACTACCCCGAAGATGTCGGTAAATTGCAGGTCAATAAAGCGTATTCCGGCCTCCCGCACCCGCTGGGTCAGGTCGGCATTATCGCCGGAAGACAAAGCTTTATCTTTCTCTTTTGGCCCGGTCTGGGGAGTCTCTTCGGCTTGTTTGTCCAGTTCGCTCTGGCTCATAAATTCCTTTTAGGCGTAAGTTGTCGTAATTCGTCTCGCTCTTTGTGCAAAATGACAGTACACTGATTGGAAGCAAGTATACCACTGTGCAACAAATCCTTGCAATAGTAGAAAGCTACAACTTGGAGCCGTTTCGATTTGTGCAAAATCACCAATTCTAAGCCCCAGTCTAGTTTATCAAACTTCGCTTAGGGTTGGCCTCACGTCGCAAGGTGTGGCAAAGTTGAGGTAAGTTAATACCGCACTGGCGACCCATCTTATCCTGGTGGTACCGCTTTACCATTTGACAAGTTGTAGAGTGGGTGTTAGCTTGAGGCCGCCTAACAAAGAAGTTTTGCCCGGCTAATGATGCACTGGCGTGTCAGCAATTGTGCTTGCTCGAAGTATTGGGGGAGGGAATTGCTATGACCAAACTAACTGGCATCTTGACTTCGATTGTGCTAGGCTCGATTTTGTTAACCGCTTGCGCTGAAGCTACCCGAACAGTAGCTACCACCAGTGTCCCAACCTTGAATAGTACCGCAACTATTTCCACCACTTCTACCGCTAATCCTAACCTACCAACCACTACGCTGAGTACAACCGCCTACAAGCTCATGCCGGGTAGTTTTAAGGTTAGTGTCATTGACGAAATTAGCCTGAATGATACTTTTCGCAACAAAAGCATTCCCCTCAAGATTTATTATCCACAAGGCGATGGGCAATTTCCGGTTATTATATTTTCACATGGTGGTGGTGGCTTTACCGGTAATCTGCTTAGTGGGGCTACCGTTACGGTGCCTGGCACTACCACCCCACAGGCTTATGAGGATAAGCACCCATTGGCTTTTTTATTGCTATCCCCACCGGCTGATGGCACCCGTGGGCTTACGCCAAACTCCTGGAGTGGTGTAACTCGACCAACTATGACCATGACCGGCTCGAAAGACGATGGCGGCAACGGCGAGCAAAATCCTGATGCCAAGCTAGATGGCTACAATCTTGCTCCTGCCGGTAACAAATATAGTGTCTTTATCCAGGGGGCGTACCACCTATCTTTTCTGGGTGCTAGTATTCCCACCAGCCCCTTGCTGGCGCAATCGGGCAAGCCCGAACCGGGCGAGCAAAAGAAAATTTTCGACTACATTAAAACTGCCAGTCTGGCTTTTTGGGATAGCTATTTGAAGCAGGATAATGGAGCGCAGGCTTATCTAAAATCGTCCAGCCTGGAGCAGTACAGCCAAAACGTGGCTAAAATTACTAAACGCTAAAGACTCTTGACTCCTGCTCAGAACCGATTTTACCAGCTTTGCTCCCTAATCTGAATAGGACCAGACCCGGCCTTTGTATTCCCTTGCTAATGTAAGGATTTTGTGTTGAAAAACTACCTGTCCTAAAGTATACTAACCTCATACTTCACTTTCAAAAGGTCTAACAAAGAGACCAGGCCAAAGCAAGCAAGGTAACGAATAATTTATGAAAGTAACTGTATCTGACATTGTTAATTTATCTAATTTTGTTAGAGGCAAGAACAACCTGGTTAGCGTTAAGAGTGGTAACTGGCTGATTTAGCTATGTTAACAAAGCATTATCTTCCTCATTTTGGTCATGTCTCTATTTATTGGGCCTGGGCAAGTTTTATTGAATGTAGATTTTCGGGTAGAGGTAGTAAGTTTCTTGGCTTTAGATAATATTGTGGTAGTGTTGTACCAGCCGCAGGACGTGGTGAACGTCGGCAGTGTGATTCGGGTGATGAGCAATTTTGGGCTGGGGCAGTTGCGCCTGGTCGAACCGGCAGCCTGGGACGCTTACCGGGTCGAAGGAATTGCCCACCATACCCGCCCGCTAATCGAAGCGACCAAACATTTCCCTGACCTCGAAGCGGCTCTGGCCGATTGTGGGTTTGTGCTGGGCGCGACGGCGCGTAAACGCGGCACCCGGCGCGAACGATTAGCTCCACGGGTCGCCGTCGGATTGGCTTTAGAGGCTGCCGGCAAAAGCCCCGATACTAAGACCGCCCTCTTGTTTGGCCGCGAGGACAACGGCTTGCCCAACGAAGCCCTCGACGCCTGCCACGCCCTCCTGACGATTCCAACCGATCCGGCCAATCCTTCGCTCAATCTGGCCCAGGCGGTGCTGGTGGTGGCTTACGAGTTGTGGCTGGCCGCCCAGGAACCCGATGCCACCGCTCCGGCCTCGTCAATACCGGCCCTCCCTCTCCTTACGGCTCCACCGTCCGGCCAGCCACCGCGTAGCGGCGAAATTCCAAGTGTTGTCCAGGCCGTGCAATCCTTGCAAGAAGATGCTCGGCTGGCGAGCGGTACCGAGCGCGAGGTGATGTTTAAGGCTCTGGCTGATCTGCTCTGGACGCTCTACCCGACTAGCTCCAACGAGCGCGTGACCTACTCTATGACCCGGCTTCGGGCGGTGCTTTTGCGGGCCGCTCCGCGCCACGACGAAAGCCGGGCCTTAGCTCATCTCTTTCATCATTTGATCCAGGTTGTGCGCCCCGCTAAAACCAATAATAACGATAATAGTGATGAGCAGGTAGTCAAAAATCTTAAAGAATGATATTATCCTTCAAGCCTTTCAAGTGAGTTATTCAGGGTTACGTTAAACGAAAACGACACATTAACCGTTTGCGGAAAAGTTAAAAATGCCAACTCGCCAAGTTCGTATAAGACGTTTGAATTTGTTTGCTTTAGTTTTGTGGCTGGCCGGGCTAGTTCTAGCGTCTCAATCGCCCTACTTCGCTCAAACTGTTAATGCGGCGGACAGCCCTGGTGCGGAGGTTACACCGTCTCCTTACGCTCCTAATCTACCGACCGGGGCCAACCGCCACAAGATCGGGATCGCCACTCATCCCTGGTGGCTCGATATGCACCTGGATACCTTTATTTACAATTTCAAGCAGCTTAACGTGGGCATCGTGCGGTTGCCGGTAGAGTGGAAAGTAATCGAGCCGCAACCCGGTGTATACGACTGGACGGTGGACGACCGGCTTTTGAACCGGCTAAACGACGAAGGTTTCGAGGTCGTAGCCGAGTTCGTCACGATTCCAGCCTGGGCCAGCAACAACCCGACCGAGTGCGCCAAAGCCGATATAGATTGCGGTTTCAACCTGGCTCAATCGGCCCGCTTCGAGGCGGCGGTAACGGCTACGGCCCGGCGGTATCCCTTCGTGCGTCACTGGGAGTTCTGGAACGAACCAGAGCAATGGCCCAGCGCGGGCCGCGAACCGGGAGTTTACGGCGAATGGCTTAAATTCTTTTACCGGGCCATCAAACAGGCCGACCCGACCATGCTGGTCGCGGCGACGACGCTGGCCGGGGCCAACTACATGACGATCCTGTACAATTATATCGAGGCGACTACCGGCACTAAAAATTATCCCTGGGACGCGGTAGGTTTCCACCCCTACAATATTGTTAAGGAGGAGGAACCGGACGGCGAACTTGCTTTTATTAGCAAAAAAGAGGTCGAACGACTGCGCAACCTGATGGTCGAGCGCGGCGATGCCGTCAAGCCTATGTGGATTACCGAAATCGGTTTTTCAGGCGACCCGGTTCTCCAGAGTACCAAGTTAATCTCAAGCTTCGACTGGTTTAACTCGAAAGACTACATTTCAATGGTTGCGCTGCACATGCTGCACGACTGGTCAGAGGAAGCGTTCGGGCTGATGGCGACCGAACCGGAGGTTTTTCAATATCAGGGCGAAATTACCTCTAAAACCCGCTTTGTACCCAAGCAACCTTATTTCGACACGTTCAAAAATTACCCTAAACGCACCCTTTTAGCGGCTCCTCAACCGGGGCCGGATACGCTGGTCTTTGTCGAAAGCGGCCACACTGTCCGGGGTATTTTTAAGCAAATCTGGCAGAGCAAAGGCGGTCTGGCCTTGTTTGGGTTGCCCAAGACCGGCCAGTTCTACGAACGCAACGCTGCCACGGGTCGTTATTACCTGGTGCAGTATTTCGAGCGAGTGCGGATGGAATATCATCCCGAATTGAGCGGTACGCCTTACGTGGTACAGTATGGCCTCCTGGGAACCGAGTTGATGGTGGAACAGGGTTTGCTAGATAAAGATGGACGTCCGATGGCCCCTGTCACCCGGCCCCAACCAGCCCTGACCGGGCCGGACAATCAGTTCTTCGCCCAGACGGGCCTGAATGTGAGTGGTACTTTTCTGACGGCCTGGAAAAGCCAGGGCGGGCTATCCGTGATTGGCCTACCGCGTAGCAGAGCTTACGACGAAACGGCTCCGAATGGTGAGCGGTTGCTGATACAATATTTCGAGCGGGCGCGGATGGAATTGCACACCGGCCCGGATGGGCGGCAGTACGTTTTGTTTGGTCTGCTGGCAAATCAGCGTCTGGCAGGGCAGGGGCGGCTTCTGGCTACTTACCAGCCTGACCTGACCAATCCTTACAATCCGGCCAACTTCGAGTTCTTGTTAAACTGATCAGTTAAGCGACCTGTTGGGTATTAAGCCTGCCCTTAGCCGAGCGTAAAGTTCTATAATAATTCCTGGTATTATGTGCTATGCGCTTTGGTAGATAGAGCTAAAATGCCGTTATTTGGAAGTAAAGCCAGTTCTAAAACCGCCACGCGGCCTTTTGCGGGTTCGGCCAAAAAGCCTGGCCTGGAGCCGCGTATTTTGCGTCTGGCCTGGCTCGGCCTCAAAGCGGTAGATATTGTCGAGGAGTCTACTTTTATCGAGCGCACGCTGCGGTTGCAGTTTCTCGACGAAGGCAATAGCACTACCGGCCACCACGTTCGCTACAACTGCGGCTCGATAGAACTGGAACTGGTTACGGGCGGCACGGTCTGGGCCACCCGGCCCAAACCCCGGCGCGGTCAGCCCGATGTGCCGTTAATCGCTTCTTTCAGTGTGGATAATATTATCAGCCTATCCGAACGGCTCAACGAGAGCGAAGTTCCGCGCACCCAGACTTTCGAGCAGGGCTGGGTTGCCAGCTTTCTTTTTCTCGACCCGGAGCGCAACCTGTGGCAAGTCAGCGAAAGCCGGGTCGAACCGGCCAGCCAGACCGAGGAAGCTTCGGTAATCGGTTCGCTCTGGCTATCGGTCGAGGATTACCCGGCCCAACTGATCTTTTACCGCGATACGCTAGGGTTGCCTCTGGTGGACGAAGGGCCGCACGTCCGCCCGATCACGCTGGAAGCCGAACGCTTTCAGGCTGAGAATCCGCTTGAGCGCGTCATTCTTCCGGCCTCTCCCAACGACCCTTCGGTTAGCCCTAATTTGGCGGAGGGGGCCGAAGTTGAGGCCGAATCGGGTAGCCTGAGCGATGGCAATCCTGGGAGTGGGGCGGTTTTCTTTGCCGAAGGGGTGCGCCTGGCTCTGTCGCCGGGCGGCAAGCGGTTGGAAGGTGGGGCCGAGCGGGTCTGGGGCCGCGATACGGCTTTCTTGCCCGGCTTCCAGACTAACAACTTGAACGGTCTGGTGGAACGCTTGCGAGCGGCAGGCGTGCGAACTACCGAACCTTTTCCTTTCGCCCGCACTCTCGATACCCGCGAACTGCGTTCGTTTACCACTCGCCGGGCTGTTCGCTTCAGCGACCCGGAAGGCCACGTCTGGCAAGTCTTTGAATGAACTCTCGATAAAGTCTTCGACTCAAGATTGAAAACTTTGCATGTATAAACTCATTGCGCTGGATATTGACGGGACGCTGCTAGACCCGGCGGGGCAAGTGCGGCCCAGAGTGCGGCAGGCGGTGCGGCAGGCGGTCAAAGCAGGGGTGGTCGTCACCCTTGCGACCGGGCGGCGGCACCGGTCGGCCCGCCTGGTGGCCCAAAGTATTGGACTGGCGACGCCCCTGATTTTGTATAGTGGTTCGCTGGTCTACGATCCAGGCCAGGAGCAAGCCTTGCTGCATCGTCCGCTTTCGCCCGCCTTTGTGTCTGCCGGAATCGGTTTGTTGCGGGAGGCCGGGTTAAGTCCGGGGATTTTTCAAAGTCCTTTGCAGGGCGAACGTATCTTTCTGGGGCCAGCCGAACACGACGACCTTTATCTGCGAGATTTTGCCACTCATCCTACGCGGGCCGACCTGATCGAACGTCGCCCTTATGCCCGGATGGTGGATATCGCCGACCCGCTGGTGGTGATGTCGGCGGGTTCTGCCGCGATTGTAGCCCGCCTGACCGAGCAGATAAACCAAAACGGGCAACTTGCTTGCAATCTGTACAGCTATTCGTTAGCCCGCACGAGCTTGCCCGACCTTTACGGTTTTGACCTCTTGCCTCCCGACCATACCAAAGCTTACGCCTTGAAATGGTTGGCCGCCTATTACGGCTTCGGCCTGGCTCAGACGATGGTGGTAGGCGACGGTGCAAACGACCTGGAAATGATCCGAGTGGCCGGGTTGGGTGTGGCAATGGGCAACGCTACGCCCGAAGTGCAGGCGGTAGCTGACGTTATCGTTGGTACCAACGCTCAGGACGGCGTAGCCGAAGCGGTCGAACGCTTTGTACTAAATGTCTTATAAGCTAAGAAAATAAGAAAGGGGAAAACCCTGTGCCACAAGCTGAAAATAGCGGTTCGGTTAGCCTGAGCCTGGCCGAGCATCAGGCTCAGGCGGCAGCCTTCCTGGGCGACGACCTGAGCCACCCGCGCATTGGAGCAACCTTGTCGCTGGTCGAAGAACTGGGCGAACTGGTCAAAGAGATTATGGAGCTTGAAATATACGGCAAGCAGGCCGCCCGCGCCGAGCTAGAGGGCGAAGTGGCGGACGTGCTGTTTAGCCTGTTCGAGGTTTGCACGGCCTACGGTATCTCGCTGGAAGAAGCTTACACGCGCAAAGTACAGGTTTATCATAGCAAAGCCGATAAATGGCGGGCTGAATCGAGCGAAGTTCTGAGGCGGATGAAAGCCAAGCTCGATTAATCGAGTCGTTCCGTCGGGTGATTTTACTGGCCTGAAACCGGCCTGGCCGTATTCATGATGTTGATCGAAGGGGTGGCCGCGTTCAGGCCGCCCGTTACACCGTTGGTGGGTCGCGATTCGGGGCTGGGGATAGTTAGTAAAATAGTGGTACCCTGGCCTGGTTGCGAATACAAATCGTAAGAGGCCCCGATCAGCCGCGCTCGTTCGCGCATATTGAGCAGACCAAAAGAACCGCGTTCGTCGTAATGGTCGTTGACGGCCCGACTGTCAAAGCCTTTGCCGTCGTCGCGGATCATTACGCTGGTTCCTTCACCGTTATTCTCAAGGACGATCCAGACGTTTTTAGGGGCGGCGTGCTTGCGAATATTATTAACCGCTTCCTGAATGATAATAAAAACCGCTCCTTCGATAGTGTAAGGTAGCCGCAAATAATTGTCCGGCCCGGCTCCAAAGCCTTCTACTTCCAGGTGAGTTTGCCAGGGGTCTGGCTGCAATTTCTCGATATAAGCTTCGAGGGTCGGAATTAAGCCTTTCGTTTCGAGCATAAGCGGACGAAGACCAAACATCATCGTGCGAATATCTTTGGCCGCCCGCAAAGCAACTCCCTCTACTTCGTCCAGTTGCTCCATAACTCGCGCCGGTTCTTTCTCGTGTAGCTTCTTGATGAAGGCAATGCGCATTGCGATGCCGCTAATAACCTGGGCCGGGCCGTCGTGCAAGTCCCGCCCCAGGTCGCGCCGTACTTCTTCTTCTTTGGCAACCATTTTGTCGCGCTCGTCGCGCAGGTCGGCGTAAAGTTGAGCATTCTCGATAGCGATAGCGGCCTGGGCTGCCAGAGTGGTTAGCAGGGCCATATCGTTACTATTATAATTGCTTTTATCCAGCTTGTTCATAATCTCGATCACGCCGATCAGCTTCTCGCGCACAATCATCGGGGCGCACATCACATTGCGAGTCTTAAATCCGGTCTGGCTATCCACCGCCGAGTTAAAACGCGGGTCGGTGCTAACGTCGTTGACGATCACCGGTTCGCCCAGGCGGGCCACATAGCCGCTAATGCCGCTTCCCGCCGGAAGCCGGAATTCTCGCAATTCCTCGCTTTTCTCGCCCGACGGCAACTTGAAAACCAGTTCGTCCGTTTTATGATCCATCAGCATGAGGGTACAGGCTTCGGAGCGCAAAAGCTGGCTGGTTGTACTCATGATTTGCTGCAACAGGTCGCTCAAATCGCGGTTCGAGGTAATTGCAGTGGCAATCTCGTTGAGCAGTACCAGGTCTTCCAACCGCCGGGAAACGTTCGTGAGGGAGCGCAAACTGTGCCAGGCATTGCTGGTAGCGCGGGTGAAAGTATAGAGCGCAGCTATATCCTCGATGCTCAGGGTTGGGTTGGCGGGTGGTTTTTCGGCTTCCCCTTCCGGCAGGGCGAGTGAAAGCAAAAACAACATAAAACCGTTTGGAGTGGTACTGCCGGGGCTGGTCATGGGGAGGATCAGAACGGTGCGCGGGCCGGTTTCAGTGGAAGTCTGGCGCAAAGCAGGGCCTTTGGGCAGCCACAGGGTAAGCGGGTTAACTTCGAGGCCGTTCAGGGTGGAAGCTTCCCGCTGGTATTGCGCTTTGGAGCGAGCGGCTTCCAGCGCGAAAAATTGACGTAACAGGCCGATTTCGTCGCCTGCTTCGCGTCCTTCCTCGAAATCAAAAAACACTAAAAGGCCGGTAGCGGTGCGGGCCATCAAAAGCCCTTCATTCAGCGCACTTTGCAAGAGCGAAGACGGCACTTGTAAAAGTGGCAAGCCCGTCAAGTAATCCATCAGGTGTGCAGTGTTTAGCATTGCTTTGTCGCTTGTCGTTATTTGCTTGACGGGTGGCCCTGGACTCGCAAGGATTAAACCCGATGTCTCGTTTTACCCAAAAATCGCCCGGCCTACCCGCACGAGGGTTGCCCCTTCTTGTATCGCCACTTCAAAATCGTTAGTCATACCCATAGATAAATCGCGCCAGGAGGTCAGGCCGGGATGATGCTGCTCGAAAAGTTGGCGCAACCCGGCGAAAACGGGCCGGGTGGCTTCCGCATCCTCAAAATAAGGAGCTACCGTCATCAGACCGCGCAGTTCCAGACCGGGCAAAGCCAATATTTCCTTAATATTAGGCCCGACTTCGGCCTTTTGCATCCCGTGCTTGGCTTCTTCGCCCGAAACGTTCACTTCCAGTAGAATTGGCAATTTCCGGCCCGCTTCCCCGGCCAACCGGCTTAGAGCCTGGGCCAGTCGCACACTATCCACCGAATGTATCAGGTCGAATAAAGCTACTGCACGTCGGGCCTTATTAGTTTGCAAATGGCCGATTAAATGTAGTTGGGCCGCCCCCGTCGGATAGGGCCAGGGCTGAAAGCGTTCCTCGGCATCAGGGAGACGATTCTCGCCAAAATCGTGCAGTCCGAGGCGGAAGGCTTCTTCAATGGCCGCACGGTTGGCCGTTTTGGAAACGCCGACGAGGGTAATTTCTGCCGGGTCGCGTCCGGCTCGGTTGGCTGCCATTTCGATCCGCTTTTGCACGTGGGCCAGTTTGTCCGCCAGGGCCATCAAAACGTTTATCCTTCAAAAATAAGGCAGGTAAAAGCCAAAAGTATGACCAGTCTATTAAATATAGCACAAGGCCCGAAGCAACGTCAAAACAACTCTGGGCCGTGGCAAAGTCGAAACACTAGCAATATCGTTGCCCTGTTAACACGAGGCCAGTTCCGATTTTGCCTTTGATAATGGTCGGGTAAGAGCGTATTTCTTAGCTCTAAGCTCGGTTGGCACTCTGATCGCCTAGAGCCGTTATTGCCCGCGCCCGCTCGGTCAGGTAGCGCAGAGCGGCATAATCGGTGAACTCGGCGGGCGGCTCGGTATCCAGGTCAATAAAGGCCACCCGGCTTGTGTCGAAACCGTTGCCCTGGGCCAGGAACGTACCGCCGCTCACTTCGACCAGGAAGAAATGCAAGATCGCGTGGACAGCCTGGCCGGTCGGCATAATGCAAAAAAGGTCCTGGTTGGCGATAGCCGGGCCGACCCGTACCCGCAGGCCGGTTTCCTCTTCAAATTCACGTTCCAGCCCCTGCACCAGCGTTTCGGCCTTCTCGACGCCGCCACCCGGCAAATTCCACCCGAAGTTAAGTGCCGGATCGGACACCAGAAGCAACCGCCCGACCTCATCGAAAAGCAACCCGTAAGCCCCAATGCGGTAGGCCAGGCTGCCCGGCGGTAGCCATCGCCCGGCCCCGGCCTGGATGTTTTTCTGGCCTAGCCGGGCGCACCAGACGTAATCGCGCCGCCGTGTCACCAGTCGGGCCGGCAGGCGATCTCGTACTGCGTGCCATAACTCGACCAGCGCATGCTGCCGAAAATTAGCGTCTCGCATCGAACGACGAGATACAGCCAGGAAGAATTTCAGGTTGATCATAATGATGCCAGTATACCATACTTAAATTTAATTCTTCCCTTACCCTGATTAAATTTTGCGGAGAGTTGCATACCTGCTCAGGCTGAGGTTCCTGGCCCGGCCCAGCTAAATTCGAGGTGGCCCAGGTTGCGGATTGGGGCGACCCGTGTAGTAGTCTAACTTTGCTCAGGCTTCTACACGGGCGCGTCTCAGGAAGCCTGGCTCTCTACTTCGATCTGAGAGGACTGAGAAGAATGCGCAAAGAGGGCGCGAATGCCTTCGACTGTGCCGTTGGAGTAAGTTTCACCGGCCACCCGCAGGGCGTGTTTGATGCCGTTAGCAGTCATGCGCCCGTGGGTGATGATCACGACGCCATTGACCCCCAGCAGGGGCGCACCGCCGTATATTTCGTAATCCAATCGCTTCCGGACTTTATTAAAAGCCGGTTTAAGGCCCGCCGCCAGCACTTTGTTGTAGAGATTGCTGGTCAGTTCTTCGCGGATAATCTTGAGCAGCATCGCGGCTACCCCCTCGGTAGTCTTGAGCAGCACGTTGCCGGTAAAGCCGTCTGTCACGACTACATCGAAATGGCCTTCTGGTACATCTTTGCCTTCCACATTGCCGCCGAAATTCAGGCCAGGAGTCTGGCGAAGGAGTTTGTGCGCTTCTATTACAAGCTGACTGCCCTTGTTATCTTCTTCGCCATTGCTGAGCAGGCCAAGGCGCGGGTTGGGCTTGCCCAGCACTTTCTGGGCGTAAACCTGGCCCATCTGCGCGAATTGCACCAGATACTCCGGCTTGACTTCGGTGTTAGCACCGACATCCAGCACCAGGATCGGCCCGGATTTGGCCGGAAAGACCGTCGCCAGGGCCGGACGTTCGATTCCCCGGATGCGTCCGGGCGCACCGAGGGTAGCCGCCGCCATCGTCGCCCCGCTATGTCCGGCGGACACAAAAGCATCTGCTTCGCCCCGCTTGAGCAGGTTCAGGCCAACCACAATCGAGGAGTCTTTTTTGCGCCGCACCGCCTGAGCCGGATGTTCATCCATTTCGATTACTTCGGTCGCATTGACAATTGGTAGTCGTTCTTCCAGCCCCCCGGAGAGGTCGTGTTTGCGTAATTCGGCCCGTACTACGTCTTCCCGTCCCACCAGAATGATCTTCATATCACGGTCGGCATACTCACGAGCGGCCAGCACCGCCCCGGCGACCGGTTGCGCCGGGGCATCATCCCCACCGAGCGCGTCCAGGACTATTCGCATTTTACTTCCTTGTCTACCTTTGATTCTGAAATTCTCAGTTTATTCTAACTAGGCTTTACTCCTGTGTGACTACATTTGCCGAATGTAATCACCTTATTTTAACACTTTATGCGCGGCTTCGTGAGGACTTCATTAGCCCGAACGCCGGGGCCTTTCGTTTCAACCAGCTTATTACGGTGGAAAGTGTTGAGGGCGTGGGCTTGCCAGGCTTACTTTTCGTCTGTGCAGGGCTGGCCGGTGGCCTCCAACTTTGCCTGCTCGATTTTATGGCACACTCTTTGCGCTATAAGGTGGTGATAATGCCAAAAGATTGTCCCGGCAGGCCCGGCCTCGAAGCCTGACTTTGCCCGGTATAAGGAGGATAGCAAGATGCAGGCCGATAAACAACCTCAGATACACTCGCAGGAAGAGCTACAACACACGGCTAAAGAACAAGAATTTGAAAAAAAAGGCGACATAAAGCTCGATAGTGATCGAGTTTACGCTGAAGGTAGTATTGTGGATAGCGATAAGGTAGTGAAGCAGGGGCAAACTACCGCGGCTGGTGGAGCAGTGGGCATAACTACTACCGGGGCCGCCAAATCGCCTTTGCGCAACAACGACCGGCCCGACGGTGATCACGTTTCGGCAGGCAATTCTTCGGATGATGGCGATGGTGTGGTCTATCCCGAAACTGGCTCCCGGCCTCCCAGCCAACCAAGCTATCAGGCTGCCCATAACGATGAGTCCGTCCCGAACTACCGGGATGAAATCTATCGTGATCCCGGTGAAAACCTGATCGAAGGTCAAAATGCTGCTAAATACGACGAGCAAAAGCGTGCGGTAGACGATGGCCGCAACTACATTCCGGGCGACCCTAATTTTGTTAATCGCCACGCCGATGCTGACCACGACCATAACTTCCAGGGTGATCACAAAGGCGGGACAAACCAGACCGATACCTACAGTAAAGAAACTCACAAAGAGTAAGAGCGTGGGCCGCAGGGCCGCCCTGGAAGGGCAAAGTTTGAGATGAGCGCAAAGGGTGAAGGTTGAGCCAGGTCTTTACGAGGTTTTGGCCTGGCGAGTTTAACAAGGAAGGCTAACAAGGAAGGAACAAGAAATGCCAAATCAAGTTTATCACGGCGGGCAGCAGCCCGAAGACGATTTCCAGAAGGATTTGCACCGAGAACGCCGCGAGAAGCACGAACAATTTGCTTCCGACCTCAAAGGGATCAACTTTGTGAACCAGGGGCTTTCGCAAGAGGAAATGCGACATATCCCGGTGCTAACTGAAGGTAGCCCCCTACTACAGGGAGCCACTTACTACGACCTGCGCCATCCCGGACGAGGTGCGTTCGTCGCTCAGGCCAGCATGCACGCTACTGACGACAACTACTATGTCCCCAAGAGCGAGGTAGATTACCTTCTCTGGAACCGCCTGATCGGTGTAACCGACCCTGACCGCCTCGATTTAGCCGACAACCAGAACCAGTAAATATTACTAAATCCAAATTCGGCTGATTCAGCTTCGGCTAAGCTAAGTACAAAAAGAGAGGCTGCGCAGCCTCTCTTTTTAGTGAACCTGGATTAAAAGCCTGGCCTAAAGATAGTAACCCTGGATGTCCAGTAGAATGTCGGCCTTGCGGCGAACGTAGATATTGATCTTACCGACTGCTGAGAGCGAAACCACGAAGGCTACCGACAGGGACACGCCGCTTTGCGTGTAAACCATGTTCGAGACGGTCGGCACCGGGTCGGCAGCCGAGTTCCCGGCGAAAATTGTTACATAGCCGGTACTGCCGAGTGGAACTGAGGGATTGAGGACGGTTAATACCCCGGCGATAGCGGTCGCTCCACTTGGAATGTAACGACCGTTAGCGGTGGCGGCAGAGGAACCCAGGCCCAGACCAGGCCGACCAGTAATCGCAAAATTCCTGGTTGTAAGGTCGAGGATCGGGCCAGGCACTCCACCCAGGCTGATCCGGGTATCAATGTAGCGGTCGGGTTTGGGCAGCAGGTGAAAAGTACCCGCCGATAGGTAGCTTTCGCTGCCGCCCACGACCGGGTTATCAATGCGTGCGATCTGCTTTCCGGCCAGTTTGCGCCAGACACCTGCCGAACCACCGCCCGAAATATCGTCTACCGAATAGAACAGAGCGTTGTTGTTGTCGGCGAAGATTTCACCTTTGCTGTGTGGGCCGGTGATCGGTGCGCCGCTTCCGCCGGTAGGGTTGATCAGCACGGCAGCCTGGCCGCCTTTGAGGTTGGCCCCGTAGCCGCCGGTGCTGGTGCCGAAAAGTGCCGCGCCGGTGCTGTTGTTGCTGCCGTAAACCGTGGCATTCGTGCTGCTGGAAATACCATAAATCGCTTCGGCATTGGTGCTGATACCGCGCACCCCGATCCCACTATTGCTATTGCCAAAAACCCCTTCGGCACTGTTGCTATTGCCAAAAACGCCGATACCCGTGTTACAGTTTCCTTCCAGCCCTTTGCCGTTTCCGTTATTAAGGCCGTAAACCGCCGACTGGGTGTTGTTTATTTCCGCTCTTACCCCGTAGGAGTTAAGGCTGGTGCCGTAAATCCCCGCGCTGTTAGTGCCTTTGCCCTGCACCCCATAGCCGCCGCCAGTATTTTCGCCAAAGACGGCGTTAGAGCCACTGGCAGTCTGGCCGTAGACGCCGTTACCGCCAGTGCTGGTGGATTTGAGGCCATCGCCAGAGCCACTATTAGCGGCGGTGATCGTCGCCGCGCTCGCATTGTTCTCCGCCTCGATTGCCTTGCCACTGGCCGCATTCTTAGCTCGCAGGGCTGCATTGGCTCCTGCCGCCTGAGCATAAACGCCATAGCCGACCGAACTATCACCCCAGACGCCAATGCCGCTCACCCCGCCGCTAAAGCCGTAGACGCCGGTGTTGTTGCTGAAACCTTCGACTCCATAGCCTGTGTCCGACTGGCCGTAAACCCCGACTTTGAAGCCGCTACTGCTGTCCGGGCCGAGGCTCGTTCCGGCTAGCGCGATCCGTTGTCCGGCGGGCAGGGTGGCCGCCGAGGGGTTGGTGTAGTTGTCCGCGTGGAACAACACGTTTGCCAGGCGAGTTTGGGACGGGTTGAAAAGCCGGGTCGGGTTGGCGGTGGTCGGGTTGTTGTCGGTAGGGGAAGCATCTTGCCCGGCCTTGAGCGGGTCTCCGTCCAAAGCCTGGGCCGGTTGGACGGTTAAGGCGGCGGCACTAAAAGTCAGCAGACCCGCCGTAGCCGCGCCCATTCCTTTCAGGATTTTGCGACGGCTCGTGCGGCCCGGTTCCTGCTGGAGTTGAGCCACGCCGCTTTCAGTCTGATTGGCCCGGAGGCGGGCCAATTCCTGCTCCTGCCGCTGCAAAGCCTGCTCCTGCCGGTTCAAGGTTGCTTGAAGTTGGACATTAGCCGTGCGTAAATCGCTCAGGTCGGTCTGTATATTTTTAAGACTAGCAAACTCTGCTCGCAACTGTTCCAGGGCGTCGCGTTGTTCGGAATTAGACATCGAGAATACTCCTTCGTGATAATGCTGATCTTAAACTTACGTTTAGTAACCAATGAGAGGTCGGTACAAGCGGCGATGAAGCTTAACACCGGATGTTTCATAGCTTTAGTATCACTTAAAATTAACATTCTGGCAAGAACATTGTTGGGTTAAATCGGCCTAACTTATCTTGCAATTTAATCCCTGGGCTATTAAGATAAACTCAGCATAGGTAGCCCAGGTTCTAGCCTGGCCCCCGCCTGTAGCAAGGAAACCAGAAAGGATCATAGATGCAAACCGAGTCGCCCACTTCCGCTTCCGGCCCGCTCAAACCCCACGCCGCCACGCCGACCAATATTTTGGGCTACGAAGCCAGAAATCCTCTGGACGCTATTTTCGCTCCGCGCAACATCGCGGTGATTGGCGCGACCGAAAAAGCTGGTTCGGTGGGACGGGCAATTTTGGAGAATTTGGTCTCAAACACTTTCGCTGGCACGGTTTTCCCGGTCAATTCCAAACGGCCCGATGTGCTGGGCCTCCCGGCCTATCCTACTATCGGGGCCGTGCCGGAACTCGTAGACCTGGCCGTAATCGTTACGCCTGCTCCAACCGTACCGGGCGTGATCGCTGAATGTGCGAAGGCCGGAGTGCGCGGTGCGATCATCATCTCTGCCGGGTTCAAAGAAGCCGGGCCGCAGGGAGCCGAACTCGAACGGCAGGTTTTTGAGACGGCGCGGGAGGCCAATATTCGGATCATCGGGCCGAATTGCCTGGGAATTATGCGGCCCTTCAATGGCCTCAACGCTACTTTCGCCAATGCGATGGCTCAGCCCGGTAACGTGGCCTTTATTAGCCAGAGCGGAGCCTTATGTACCGCCGTGCTGGATTGGAGCCTGCGGGAAAATGT
>JBBRBE010000117.1:0-19228 GCA_038206175.1 Chloroflexia bacterium | reverse complement strand
TATCTCCTGGTCGGCCTGACGCTGGTGTTTGTAGCCGTCACCGCCCGGCGTCGCCACGAGCTTTTTATTCCTGGCCTGACCCTGGTGACTTTTAACTTCTGCCTTTTGCTGCTGCCGTTGCTTTATGCCGGGAGTATGCGGTTCGGCACGCTCGGTTTCTGGCTCTGGCTGGCCCTGGATTTAATTCTGCTGGGAGCTGGTATTTTTTTGACCGGGCAAGCCTTTACCCGGTCGAGAAGCGAAAAATACCGGCTGGAAATTTAAGATAGAACCTGGTTATTGAGCTTTTCACGCCCATAAATATGACAAATTGGACACAGAAACGATAGGACAAAGATTCGTATGTATACAACTCGCTCGCAGCCTGATCTGCACACTCGGCCAACGAGTCTGGCCGGGAGCGACCGGGTGCGGCTCGAAACTCGCCTTGTGTCGGCCCTGATCCTGGTGATCTTGCTGTTGGCTTTTGTCTTGCTTTATTTGTGGCCCGCCAATACCGACCAGTTGTTTGCCTGGACGATCAAGCCGGAAATGACGCCTTTATTTATGGGCGCGGGTTATTTATCGGGAGCTTATTTCTTCTTGCGAAGCCTGTTCGCCCGCAAGTGGCATTATGTTGGGCATGGTTTTGTGGCTATCACGGCCTTTGCTTCCAGTATGGCGGTCGCTACGCTCTTACACTGGGATCGTTTTAACCATAGCCATCCAACTTTTGTGGCCTGGCTGATAGTCTATGCCGTTACTCCTTTGCTGGTGCCTTTTATCTGGTGGCGCAATCGCTCCGCCGATTCCGGCCAGCCCGATGCGGATGATCTGGTCGTACCGGCTTTCCTGCGCTTTGCTATCGGCGGGCTATGGGTGTTTGAATTGCTCACCGGGCTGGGCCTCTTTTTCTGGCCGGAACTGGCTGCCCCGAACTGGCCCTGGAAACTTACGCCGCTTACGGCTCGTATTCTGGGAGGCTGGTTTATCTTGCCGGGGGTACTGGGTTTGTTCGTTCTGAGGGAAAAGCGGTGGAGTGGAGTACGGATTTTATTGCAGAGCCAGGTCGTCGCCCTCTTTTTGATTTTTATTGGGGTTGTGCGGGCCTGGGATAATTTCGATAAATCTAACCCTTTCACTTACACTTTTTCTGGTGGAACACTCTTTGCGCTCTTAGCTTTGATTATCACCCTGGTAGTTTTAGACCGAAAGCGTCTGCCCAGGCGAAAAGCCTGAACAACAAAATGAAGCCTAAAGGTCTTTAGGCTTCATTTTGTTGTTCGAGGAGTAAGGGACCTGTTATTTGGATTGTGCTTCACCTCGTGATAAACTAAGCCCAACAGAAGGAATGGTCAGCAAAACTTAATAACACGGGAGGAATATCACTGTCAGGGCAAGCACGTTACTCGGCCTGGGCGACCCAGTTTATAGATCAGGTTTACCAGAATACCCGGCATCAAAATTTTTGGAGTCCGGCGCGGGTGCTGTTGGCCTTTTTTGTGGGCTTGATCGGGGTCGGCACACTCTTGCTGTGGCTACCAGTGGCTACCGCTTCCGGCCAGGCTTCTTCGTTCCTGACCGCCCTCTTTACTTCGACTTCGGCAGTGTGTGTGACCGGGTTAGTGGTAGTGGATACGGGTAGCCATTGGTCGGGCTTCGGGCAGGTGGTGATCTTGTTCTTGATGCAAATTGGTGGGTTGGGCTACGCCAGCACCTCAGTGCTATTTCTTTTCCTGGTTCGCCGCCGCCCAAACCTGAACGACCGCCTGACCCTGCAAAACGCCATCGGCAAGATCACCGGTCAGGGCGTGCGTCGTTTGAGTCTTTTCATCGTGTTGACTACCCTGGCAATCGAAGGGGTCGGAGCGGTCGGGTTATTTATCGGCTGGGTGGGTGAACTTGGTCCGGCAAAGGCGACCTGGTGGGCTATCTTTCACTCCGTTTCGGCTTTTACCAACGGTAGCTTCGACTTGACCGGCACTGCCGTCCGGCCCTTCGTTAGCCTGACACCCTACGTCTCAAACCCCTGGATTAGCCTGACGATACCTCTGTTGATTATCCTGGGCGGGCTAGGCTTCGTCGTGTTTGCCGAAGTGCTGAATTATCCTCGGCGGCAGCGGTTGAGTGTCCATGTGCGCGTTACTTTAATCGGTACTTTGATTTTACTGCTAGGCGGCACATTCTTTATCTGGGTGGTCGAGCGCGATAACGGCCAAACTCTTGGCTCCTTGAGTTTACCAGAGCAAGTAATGGCGGCTTTTTTTCATAGTGTCTGCCCTCGAACTGCTGGTTTTAACACTATCAACTTGCCTGGACTGCGTTCTCCCACCATCCTTTTGCTGATCGCTTTGATGTTTATTGGCGGCGGTACTGGCTCGACGGCGGGTGGCTTGCGGATTAGTACACTGGGTGTAGTCCTGGCTTCGTTTCGGTCGGTGCTACTTAGCCGCCCGGCAGTGGTGCTACTGGATCGAACGATGCCTGGCCGGGTAGTGACGCAAGCCCTGGCTGTGGGAGCTTTTTACACTTTTGGTATTAGCATGTTTACCTTGCTCATTTCGCTCTTCGATACAATACCGCTACGCTCGATTGTCTTTGAGGTGACATCCGCCTTTAGCACGGTGGGCATGAGCCTGGGTGCGACAGTGCAGCTTTCGGATTTTAGCCGGGTACTTTTAGTGCTGGCAATGTTCATTGGACGGCTGGGGCCGATCCTGTTTATCCTGGCTTTTAGCCAATCACCCGGAGCGCATTCGCGCTTAACCTACCCGGAAGAAGAGATTCCGGTTAGCTAAATTGTTTCAACATTGCATTATCAGCTCGTAAAAGAGCGAGGAAATCAAGACAAATGCGTAAAGATTTTCTAGTGGTCGGGCTAGGGCGGTTTGGGCAAGCGGTAGCTCAGAGACTACTCGAACGCGGTCAGTCGGTGCTAGGAGTGGACATCAACCCGCAATTGGTGCAGGATGCCTCGGACTGGCTAACTCAGGTTGTTCGGCTGGATGCCACCGACCCGGACGCTCTCAAAGAAATCGAGGCGCAGGAATTTGCAGTAGCTATCGTAGCTGTTGGCACAAATTTCGAGGCGAGTGTGCTGGCGACTGTCCTGCTCAAAGAAATTGGCGTAGCGAAGGTGATCTCGAAAGCTCTTTCAAGTATTCACGAAACAGTCCTGCTCAAAGTCGGGGCCGATGAGGTAATATTCCCCGAACGGCAGGCCGGTTATGCCCTGGGTGAACGGCTTTGCCGGGAGTAAGGTTTAGACCGACCAGCGACCGACCAAGAAACCAGCGGCGGGCGCGAAACCAGGTTGACCCGAAGCCTGGAGCTTTAGGTCAACCTGGTTTTAGAACTTATCAGGAAGCTTTTTGCTTTTTAGTCCCGGTGGGTACCGGGTAAGCCAGATAGTACGGCTCGAATTGAGCCGCTATGCGGCCCTTGAGGTAAGTGCCGCTTTCGCGGTGTTCCTCTATCTCGATCATGCCCTTCTGGTGGAAAAGCGCGACCAGTTCATCCTTCCCGTAAGGGACGAGAGTTGTTATTTCTTTCAAAGATTTATCCAGAGCCGCTTCGATACGCTCTAACAGCATATCCAGGCCGATCCCCTTCTGGGCCGAGATTGGTACATACTCGGTCGGCAGTTCAAATTCCTCGCTGATCTCTTCCGGCGAAAGCAGTCCGCCTTCATCGCCCTTGAACATATCTATTTTGTTCAGGGCTACGATGCTTGGCTTTTCGTCCGCCCCAAGCTCTTTCAGAACTTTCTCAACCGTTTCGGATTGCTCCTGGGCGTTAGGGTGAGTAAAATCCAGGACGTGGATCAACAGGTCAGCCTCGTTAACCTCTTCCAGGGTCGAGCGGAAGGCTTCGACCAGTCCGGTCGGCAGACGTTGAATAAATCCTACCGTATCGGTCAGGAGAAACTCTCGCCCGTTGGGTAGCTTCACCCGGCGGGTAGTTGGGTCAAGGGTAGCAAAAAGCTTATCCTCGGCCAGCACACTTGCATTTGCCAGTTTGTTCAACAGGGTAGACTTGCCAGCGTTGGTATAACCTACCAGCGACACGACCGGGATACCCTCGGCTTTGCGGCGGCGGCGGTATAGTTCACGGTGAGTGTGTACCTGTTCGAGTTCGGCTTTAAGATGGCTGATCCTGGCTCGGCTGCTTCGGCGGTCAATTTCCAACTGCGTTTCACCCGGCCCGCGCACGCCTACTCCTGCTCCACCTGCTCCACCTGCGCCCGAACCACCGCCACTTCCCCCGCCACCAGTCTGGCGCGAAAGGTGAGTCCACAGGCGGGTCAGGCGAGGCAGGCGATACTCAAGCTGAGCTAATTCGACTTGCAAACGGCCTTCGTGGGTGCGGGCGCGTTTGGCAAATATATCCAGAATGACGCCTGTACGGTCAATTAATTTGACCTCCAAAGCTTCTTCCAGTTCGCGGGTCTGGGTTGGGGTTAACTCCAGGTCAAACACCACCACATCTGCCTTCAGCTCTTCTTTCAGCCGCTTGATTTCCTTCACTTTGCCTGTGCCGATCAGGAAGGAGCGATGCGGCTTGCCGATATGCTGGAAAATCTGACCGACTACCTCCACCCCGGCGGTTTCGCATAGTTGGGCCAGTTCATCCAGTGAGTCTTGCACCTCAAAAGTATCGTCGTGCTGCCCGATGCCAACTAAAAGCCCACGCTCTTGCGGCTGAGCGGTCGCCAGGGTGTTGATGCGTTCTCTCTTTAGTTTTGGCCCGACTTTAAGTTCTTCCAGAGGGGGAAGTTCGATAGGCTCGGAAGTAGTAGTAACATCTGGTTGTGGGGCAGAAGCCGCCTGGGGCATCGCCAGGTTTTCTAGCATTTCTTTGCGCTTCTTGGTAGAAGTAGAAATCTTGTTGGAAGTGACCGTAAGCATCCTCCTTGTTACGCCCGACCGTCATTGGCCGAGTCAGTTTTTTACTAACACTAGCTCTTGTGGCCGGTTCGCTCCCGACCCGTAACCACATTATAGCACAGGCCCCCGGCTTGCCAATAGCCTTTCGGATTGCTCCATGCCTGTATAGTATACGTAGCTAAGCTTGAGAAAGTTCCCGCTTTTCAGCCCAATTTTGAAACTTGTAGGAGACTTACTTTTTTCATACAAGGCCTGAAACTTTTTGCCAGCACCGGCGTTCAGTCTTTTATAAGATAAATATATTGCCAGGGAAAGAGAACAAATGCAGCCCAGATGGTGGCGTGGAAACATTCGGATAACTATTAACGGTCTGTCTTTGATTTATCCCGGTTTGCTTTTGGGAATGAACCTTTTGCACCTGCTCAAACCGCAACGTAACAACTTTATTGCCCTGACCGAAATTTTCGCCCCCTATTTGTTTGGGCCACTTCTGGTGTTGTTGCCGGTGGTTCTCTTGCGGGGAACCTGGTTCTTGCGGGTGGCCCTGCTTCTTTGCAGTATCATCTGGGTAGTGCGCTTCGCTCCGCATCTGCCCGCTTCCGCACCGGCTCCCGATCCTGACGCTATATACATCAATGCAATGACCTGGAACGTGTTAGTCCTGAATCAAGACCACGCCTCAATCCGGCGTTTCCTGGCAACCGGGCCGGCTAACATTGTGGCTTTGCAAGAAACCGAGGCCAACCGGCTCAGTCTGCGTGGGGATAGCCAGGTTAGCCAGGTTTATCCTTATCAGCTCAGCACTGGCCCGGTAGGATCAAGTGGCCTGGTGTTACTCAGTACCTATCCAATTGTCGAAACCAGTTCAGCCACCAACGAGCTTTATCCCGAAAGCCTGACCCGCTTGATCTGGGCAAGGCTCGACCTGGGCCACAACCGTTTTTTGCGGGTTGTCACCACCCATCCTTACCGGGCCAGAGGCTTGCGGGCCGAGTGTGGCGGTTTATTATGCTTCGACCCGACCGAACGAGACCGCGAAATTCAAGAGATTCATCGCCAGATTGTTCCTTTCTTGCAAAGCGGTGAACCTCTCCTGCTGATGGGCGATTTTAATGTTACCGAGCGCGAACCAGCCTATGCCGAACTTACCGTGGGTTTGCAAGACGTGTATGCCCGCGTCGGAGGCGGTTGGGGTGGCACCTGGGGGCGCATTTTCGCCTTTCAAAACCGCTTTGCTCTCCTCCGCATTGATTATATTCTGGCTAGCCCCAACCTTAAGCCTCTAACTGCTTCGGTAGATTGTACCCTGCGGGGCAGCGACCACTGCCTGCTACACGCCCGTCTGGAAATAAAATAACTCTGTGCGGGCCGCTCTTGAACCTATTGACAGATATTTCACAAAGTGGTAAAATTCTAATTAAGAACGTTTAGAATTTTTTGAACGTTGTAAATTCTGGTTTACCCTGAGCGGGCTGATAGACCAGAAGGCTTAGGAAGATATTACTAGGGATTGAAGGGAAGGCCGGAATGCTAGATAGCAGATTGTATCGGGAGCGACGGCGTAACGATTCGGCAGAGGGAACTTCCCCCGAAGCTCAGATGGAAGAAGTATCCAGGGAATTTATTAACAACCTGGGTCGGGTTGCCAGCTTTTTTGGGTTCCAACGCCTGATGGGTCAGATGTACGCCGTACTTTTCCTCAGCCCAGAACCCCTTACGCTGGATGAGATGGCGAAACGGTTGGATAGCAGCAAAGGCAATATTTCGATCAATATTCGCGCCCTCGAACGCTGGGGGCTGGTACGTCAAATTTACAAATGGGCCGACCGCAAAAATTATTACGAAGCCGAAACGGATATCTGGAAGGCTGTCAGCGGGATTTTGCAGGAGCGCGAACGCAAAGAGTCGCAGCAGATGATCGAGTCGCTCAACCAGAGTGTCGAGATGCTTGAACGAGTCAGCAAAGGCACCGGCGGGCCACAGGCAACTACGGCTCAATTTTATTTAGAAAGAATGGAAGTCTTGCGGCGGCTGTTTCAGTTTGGCGATAGCCTGCTGGATATGATGGTGCAAGGCGGCGCGGTTGATTTCAGCAACGCTAGCAAAATTGCCCAGACCGAAGAGTCGGACGAGGTGGGCGGGGCTTCACACAGCCCAACTGGTCTGGAAGACCTGGAAGAATTATCCCAACCACGCACAGGTGGCGAAAATTAGCTAGTCTTGCCGGTTGACTATATGATAAATGGTGAAAAAATGAACTCATTACAAGAAAAAGTTACCGCGCTCACTGCGACCGACCATACTTCTCTCGAAGCCGAACTTGACCAGGTGGATGAGCTTTTGCGCGAAGCCGCCAGCCTAAATTTTCCAATGTTGAACGGTTTGCTCAAAGCTGTGATCGCTGCCGGAGGCAAACGTCTGCGCCCTACGCTGGCTCTGCTGGCTGCGCGTATACCGGGTAAACTCGATCAAATTGACCCACTAAAATTGTTCCAGGTGGCTGCCGCTATCGAAATGCTCCATACCGCTTCGCTCGTCCACGACGATACCATTGACGAAGCCCTCTTGCGGCGTGGCGCGGCTACCCTCAACTCTTCGCTTAGCGGCGGGACGGTTATCCTGGTGGGCGATTATTTATTTGCTCAATCCGCCATATTAATTACCCGGCCCGGCAATCCCCGTGCGGTTCAAATCTTTGCCGAATGTCTGGCAACGATTTGCGATGGCGAACTGACCCAGATTTTCGCTACTCACCGCTGGAACCAGAGCCGCGAAGAGTATTACAAACGCATTTACTCCAAAACTGCCGTCCTTTTTGCCACCGCCTGCGAACTGGGCGCGATTATGGGCGGAGCGGACGAGGAATTAATCAGCAAGATGCGCCGCTTCGGACATATGCTGGGTATGGGCTTTCAGATCATTGACGACATTATAGATTTTCAGCCTAGCGAGATTACCGGCAAAGCGACCGGCGGCGATCTGCGGCAGGGGATCGTGACATTGCCGACGATGTACTATTTCGATAAGGCGGAACCGCAAGAGAGCCAGTTTGTCAAAGACCTGGTAGAACGCCGGGATGCCTCGGACGAAGAAATCAAGCAGGCGGTGACGCTTATCCGGGATAGCGGGGCTTTCGATGCAGCCTTTGCGGAAGCTAAAGATTTTATCGTGCGGGCAAAAGAACTATTGGACGATTTGATCCCTAGCGAAACTCGGAGCCGGTTGCTTCAAATTGCCGACTACGCCCTGGCCCGCGAGAAGTAGATTTTAGATTTTCCTTAAAAGCACCCCCACCCGGACTATCTCCCGGTGGGGGTGTTTTAATTGGAAACAATTAGATTTTAGCTGCCAGGGCGTTGCCAGACCAACAAAAGTTGGCCGGTGGGTTGGTCGGCTGGGTTGGTGGCAAGTTCGGCAGTGACGAAGCAGCGCACGGCAGCCAGGGCTGTCCCTTCCGGGTCTTGTATTTTCAGGGTAGCTTGCCCGACCCCATCCGGTCGAAGAGGCCCGACATAATGCACGACCGTCTGGGCTGATTCGTACCAGACGCGGTATGTCTGCCCGGCTGCAAGCGGAGCGAGATTCGTGGCCGTCACGAAGTAAAAGGTGCTTTTGGGCCGGACGTACATGCGGGCGCGTGGTGCATTTGTGTCAAACGGCACATCCGGTTGGAGCATTGTCCAGATTCGGCTATCCGGTGAGGAGGTTAGGTCGGCCAGTTGTTGAACTTCGACCTGCTGGCGGTTGGTTTCCGCTATTTGTCCATTCAACATCCATAACGCCGCCAGCAAGGTTACGAGGGCGATTGCGGCGACAAGATTAAAGCCGGTTTGCAGCCGCACCGGTGAAAATCGCTTCCACCAGGGCCGGGTTTGGGCTGGTTGGAGCGTTGATAGTTCTGCCAGCAGGTTTTGCCGCAAATAGGCCGGAGGTGCGACTGGTTCAAGCGAACCAAACATCCGGCCTAAAAGTTCTTGATAGCCCTCTAGCCGCTCGGCACAGGCCCGGCAACTCTTGAGGTGTTGCTCGATCTGGCGCATATCTTCTACTCCAAGCTCGCCACTGAGGTAATTCTGTTCAATTTCCTGAACTCTGCGGCAATTCATAACTTAACCCTGTTCCGGCAATAACTGGCGCAAACGTTGCAAGCCCAGGCGGGCGCGACCCTTAACCGTGCTGATAGGCAGGTTGAGTTGTTCGGCAACTTCGCGCTGGCTAAAGCCGCCAAAATAGGTCATGACCAGGATGTGGCGTTGCTCGGCGGGCAGATGTCGCAAAGCCTGGCGGACTTCTTCGTCCCGAAATAACCCTAGAACCTGCTCTTCCAGGTCGGGCAGGTCGTGGCTAAGACTGACCGTTTCTTCTATGCCTGGCTCGGAAAGGTTGCTTTCGGCTCGTAGCTTGTGGTAGCGCGGTAGTGCATCGTACAAGCGACGGCGCACGAGAGTGAAGAACCAGGCCGGGAAGGAACCACGGGTGGGGTCGAACTGGTAGGCTTTTTGCCACAGAGCCATAAAGACATCCTGCACCAGTTCTTCGGCCAATCTCGCTTCGACTGCTCGCAGCAAAAAAGCATAGACCCGACCGGCGTAGCGGTCGTACAATTCGGTCAAAGCTCTAGGATCGTGCTGCGCCACCTGGCGAGCCAGTTCTTCGGGGCTTAGGTCTGCCAATAGGTTCGTCACCTGTATTGCTACATTCAGCAACTTGAGTCGGCCTTCCATAACTATACCATATCCGGCTTGCTCGTTGGTATCGCTATATTAAGATACGGGCTGGAAGGAGGTTCGGAACAATTTCGGAAGGAAGTTCGGAACAATTTCGGTTGATTGGTATTTTTAGTAGCTTACTTATCCAAAATAGCTTTTCGACCGTATCTTCTCATGCAGCAAGTATTTTATAAGCACGATTTCGCCTTATTTAGATTTTAGTCTAGTGCATTTTGGTTTAATAGAAAGGAGACATAAGAGGAGATGATAAGAAGAGTAAAAAGCGGGTTTGGACTGTTGGTGGGCCTGGCAATTCTGACCGCCCTGGTTCTAGTAGCCTGTGGCGACGCTACCTCCACCACGGCTTCTAATCCTGTTGCCGCGCCTTCGGTAGCCGCTGCCACGACCAGTGTTGCTACCACTGCCGCCACTACGACCAGCGCGGCTACGACTGCCGCTACGACGACCAGTATTGCTACGACCAGTGCGGTCACCACCAGCGCGGCCACCACCACTACCAGCGCGGCAGGAACTACCGCCGCCGGAGCCACCAGTGCGGCGGCCCTTCCACCTTTGAATTTAAGCGAAAGTGCCGAAGCCGGACGCAAGGTAGTTGCTGCCCGTTGTTCCGGTTGTCACCTACAGGAAGGCCGGGCTGCCGGGAGAGCACCTCAGCTTTCAGTCAGCCAGAACGCTTTAGATGCCGCCTATGTCACCAGTAACATCCGCAACGGCAAAGGCCGCATGCCTGCTTTCGACCAGACCAAAGTCTCGGATACCGATCTTGCTAATATCATTGCTTACCTCAAAGCAATTCATCAGTAAGGGCGGTTGAGCTTTCTGTAGAAAAGTAGTCAGGCTGAAAAGGGCGGGCAGAGCCGCATAGGTTAATCTATGCAGCCCTGCCCGCCCTTTTTCATAATGAGTGCGTTTTGATTTAGTACCAACATTACGTTCGGCTGGATGCTATCTTCAAGGCCAGGCAAATGTACCTCAAAGTGCTACTATTCCTGGGCTTTATCAGGACAAACCGCCTACGATTGCGCCATCCAAAATTTCGATCTGGCGGTCGGCATTACGCGCCCAGAGCGGGTCGGATGTTACCATAAAGACGGTGTTGCCTTTGGCCGCCAGACTCTTGAGCAATCGAAAAATGCTATCGGCGGCGGCACTATGCACCCGGCCCGTCGGTTCATCGGCTAAGACGAGCGAGGGTTCGAGAGCCAGGGCGCGGGCCAGAGCCAGTTGTTTTCGTTCGGTGCGATTGAGGTCGGGCGGACGCAAGCGCACAACTTCGGCGTCGTTCATTCCCACCCAGCGCAACCTTTCGAGGGCTTTTTCCATTCGTTCGCGTGGGTCGCGGCCAAATCCACCTTGCTCAAGTTGCCACATCACATGCTCCAGGGCTGATTGTTTGGGAGTAAAGACTGGCTCACCCGGCAAATAGCCCACCGAGCGCAGCCGCCAGCGACTCCACTCTTTGTCGTCCAGCAGGTTTGGACGTTGGCCTCCGTTCGACTCTAAGGTAGGCAAGGGGCGGCCCAACACTGTCACCTGGCCGCGGTCGGCGGCGCGTAACCCGGCCATCAGTTCGAGTAGTTCGGTTTTACCGCTGCCGCTCGGCCCTACCAGGGCAACCAATTCGCCCGGTTTGAGGCCCAACCGCACGTTGCTAAGGATCAAATCGAGAGCGCGGCCCGATCCTTCGGTTAAATAAACTCCTTCCAGGTGAGCCACCTCGATGAGCGGCACGGTGCGGGCTACCGATTTAGCGTTTTCGGCTACCTCCGGCACGACGTCGGAAGCCTGCCGCAAGTTGCGCCCCACGATACGCACTTCGCGCACATCCAGGTCCAGGGCCGTTTCAAACTGATCCAGATTCTGCCGAAGGCTGGCGTAGACTGGCCCCGCCCCGCCGCCGATGGGCCGATTACCGACAAAGGTTGCGTCGCCCCTGACCGGCCCTACATAAGTTTGGTCGGAGACTGTTTGGGTGGGATCGGCGGCAGTCAGGCGGTTCTGGAAGGTCGTAGTCTCGGTACTATCGAAATCATCCGGGTCGGTCAGCTTGGTCGTTGCTGCCAGACGGGGCGGTTCCAGCTTGAAATCGGTTTCGATGTCGCCAAAGCGCACCACATCTGTATCGCGCAGTAGCACCGGGCCGTCGGCCTGTACTCCGTTTACAAAAGTCTTGTTGGTGCTGCCCAGGTCGTGAACAAAGACGCCCGCGACGGTCTTTTGCAAGCGGGCGTGCTGGCGAGAAATCGAGTTCGAGTCGATCACGATGTCGTTAGCCTGGCCTCGCCCGACCGAAGCTTCTTCACCCTCGAACAGATAGCGTTGCCCACCCCGAATTGCCAGGTAAATCGAATATTCGCCCGGCAATGTAGCGGGCCGGAGTGGGCTGGGAGCCGTAATGCCCACGCCACTCATGGTCAGGTTAGGGGGGACTGTCGGTAAGGGCGACGAGATACCCAGGCGGGGCGTAGCGAAGTTCCCTGTTTGCGGCGGCAGGGGCATTGGCACCGGCGGCAGGGGCGTGGAAGGTAAGGTGGGGACAGGGTTGGAGGGCTGCATCGCTACCAGACCCACAAAACGTAGTTCACTCAGGCCCAAACGCAAGAGGTCGCCATCGGTAAGGGGAAGCGGGGTAGTCTGGCTGAGCGATTGACCGTTCAACTGCGTACCATTCACGCTACCCATATCGCGCACCAGGGGGCGACGGTCGGGGCCGACAAAAATTTCAGTGTTGCGGCGACTGATGTTTTGCGCGTCAATCCAGATCGCACATTCGCGGCTGCGCCCGATCAAAACTGCCGGTTCGCCGGGTTCTGGCAACGGCACTTGCAGCACTTCGCCCACCCGTGGCCCTTCGACTACCTCGAACCGCATATTTTGCCGGGCAACTCCTGCGGGACGTCCGCCGTAACTCTCGATGCTCAACTGAAATCTCCCTCTACGTTAAAAGAAAAAGAAAAAGAAAAGGCCGGGTGAGGCTTCTAATTCCGCTTTACCTGCGGTTACGGCGGCGGCGGGTAAGTGGCGTTGCAAGTTCGTCTTCCTCGCGGCCAAGCCGCCAGAACTCGCCAAAGACCGGCAGAGCCAGCACGACCACAATCACGAGTGTCAGGGCCAGCACCAGCGTATCGGCCCAGCCCTGGCCCAGGCCCATACGCTTCAACAGCCCACTCAGGCCCAGGCTGCTTAGCAACCCGCCCAGGAAGAACGAAAATTGTACCACCGTAAAGACCAGATACACCGGCGTCAGCCCTACGTACCACCAATAGATGCGCTGTTCGCGGCGCGGCGGGGGGCGACGGATGGGCTGGCCGGACAGCTTGTGCCGCACGAAGGTCAGAGCTTTGCGCCGCAAGCCGGGAATTTCGAGCCAATCCATCAGGGCAAAATAACCGTCCAGTTCTAACAAAGGATTGATGTTTATGTAGACCAGAGTATAGGCAACCGCCGCCATCTGAAAGAGTGCCGTCCGCATTTCAGGTTGGCTGGTGAGCAAGATCAACAGACAGCAAGCTCCTCCAAAGACGGCGTTTGCAAGCGGCCCGGCCAGGTTGACTACAATGCGTGGCCCACGTTTTTCCAACCAGATTTCGTTCGTATTGACGAAAAAGACTGGCCCGCCGTATTGCAAGCCAAACCCGCCGCTAAGTACCCGCCGTCCGTAAGCTTTGCAAGCCAGGCCGTGGGCGGCTTCGTGGAGCATAAAATTAAGTAATAACACCCCCAGCAGGGTGTACCAGGGCAAAGCTCCCGGCACCGTAAACGCGCCTAACCCGGCCCCCTGGACGATGTTTAGCAGTCCCGTCCCGGCCTGAGGGTCGAACAGACCATAAAACAAAAACGAGCCAAACCCGGCCAGGACTACCAGGGCCAGCAGTCCTACTACCGGCGGCCAGAAGAAAACTTGCCCACCCCAGTTGTAGAGCCGGTCGAACAGCCGATCAACACGTTTGAACTCGTATCGCCAGTTCAAGAGCCGGAAGAAAGGGCCACGCCGGGGAGCCGCCTGGCTGACCAGGCTCTGGTCAATTGGCGGCACCTGGAGGTAGCCCGCCGCTTGTAACTGCCCGACCAGGTTGGAGGCTCCTTCCAGGTCGAGCTTGCTAAATTCGACGAAGTAGGCCAGGGACAGGTCGTTGAGCGAGTTGTCGCCGTCCATCAGGTTCCACAAAAATAGGCTTCGTTCGCTCAGCTTGAAAAAGCCCTCGCTTGCATCCCGGCTCAACAGGTAATAGTGTTCGCCCGTCGCGGCGGTATGTTCGGTTACACGCACCCCGGAGACTTGCATGGGCCGGAAGCGTTTGTTCAAGCCTTTGGCGAAATATTGGCCCAGGTCGTAGCTCTCGCCGAGCTTCAAAACTGCTTCCAGCCGGTTGCGGTAGAGGGCCAGCAGTTCGCAATCTTCGGTGGCCCGAACCGTATCGGTGCGATCCGTGTTGGTCAGGAGCGAAGCTTCGCCGAAAAACTGACCGGGGCCGAGCGAGGCAGTCGAACGTTCTTCACCCTCGCGGGTCTTGAAGGTCATTTCAACCGCGCCGCTTCTTATAATATAAAAAGCACTGGCCGGTTCATCCTGTACCAGGATCGTCTCGCCCTGCTTGAAAAACTTTGACTTCATCTGGGCGGCAATTTTAGCGACAAGCTGCGGTGGCATGAGCATGAACGGCCCGACCCGGTTCAGTACCGCTCCCAGAGGTAAACCGCCTAACCCGGTACCGAGGCTGGCTACCGGGTCGCCGCTTTTTGCCAGCACACTCTCGAAGTCGGCCCGCGTCAGAACGTAGCACTCGACTACTCGCTCGGCCCGTACCGTCATGGGGTAAGTTTCGCCCAGCGCAGCGATGCCGTCCCCGAAGGTATCGCCTTCTTCCAGCGTCGCCAGCAAATTCTCGCGGCCCTTCGCGTCCGGCACATAAGCGCGGGCCAGCCCACCCCGCATCAAAAAAAACTCGTCCGCCGCCTGCCCCTGCTCCGCCAGCGTTTCGCCTGGCTCGTAGACCCGGAAGCGCAGCCTTTTTGCCATTTCGTGGCGGGTGCGGTCGCTCAACGTTCGCATCAGGAGGGTGGCCCGCATCCAGTTAGTCGCGCCCGCCGCTCCAACTTGCTCCTCGAAAAAGGTTACGACGCTGCGGTTGCTCCGCAGTTCGCGCAGGAAGACATTCTCTTCCAGCCGTAACAGTCGCACAGGGGTCAGTGCTTCCAGCCGGTTAGCAAAAGGTTGGTCGGCCAGGATGCTTCGTTCGCCATAAACCGAACCGGCTTCCAGTTCGCCCAGCACCAGACGCTGCCGCTCGGATAGGGCGCGGGAGACCGAAACGCGCCCTTCCAAAATTGCCAGGAACGCCCCTCGGCCCTGCCCTTCCCGCACCATTTCCTGGCCCGGTTTGTAATGAACCTCCTTGAAGTAGGGAGCCAGCAGCCGGAAAGTGACACTATCCAGGTCGTCGAAAGGCGCAACCGAGCGCAGAGGATGCACCAGTGGCTCCGTCGGTTCGGTTCGGGCCGGTGGTGAACTTCCTTCTACCTCTGCCTGGTTAGAACCGAGCGTTGAATCGGCCTGGCCTAGCCGCAATGTAACCGGCTCGCATAGTTCGGCAACCTGGCTCAATTCGGAGGAAGTCGTCAGGGTCGAACCTATTTCGAGGCCAAACTCGAACTCGCCTATTTTCAGCCGGTCGCCCGCCTTTAGCGCACTCGTCCCACTGATCAAGCTTTCGTTCAGGCGCGTTCCATTGGCCGAACCCAGGTCGGCCAGAAACCAGCGTCCGCCTTCATTAAGTAACCGGGCATGGCGGCGCGAGATCGAACGGTCGTCCAGCCGTAAATCGTTATCCTCGGCCCGTCCGATCAAAATCTGGCGGTCAGTCGGTAATCGAACCAGGGCCGGGCCGCTTTCCAGGCTGCGTCGTCCGGTCAACCTTAAAAAAGCAACCGTCGCTTCTACCTGGATTTCTTGCAGGTGGCTTTCCAGCAATAGAGGGAGGCGGGGAGCGCGATAGCGCAACAGGGTTGTTCCTATTTGAAGCGGGTCGCCATCGGCCAGGGCCAGGGGAGTATCGAGCGGCTTCTGGTTGACATAAGCCGGGTTTGCCGCTCCTAAATCGCGGATAAGGTAGCTTTCTCCGGCCCAGCGGATTTCGGCATGGCGACGGCTAACTTTCAGCGCGGCCCGTTCGTCGGCTTCGATCAGCGGCAAGTCGTTGCTCTTGTTGCGACCGATTACAAAAGGATGAGCGGGGGTGAGGCGACAAAAAGCTCCCGCTTTGAGACCGGGAACCTGAGTTGCCACTACTTCCAGGCGGGCTACCCCAGGTTGTGAGTCTTCCAGGTAGCGTCGTCCGGTCTGGCCGGGCAACCCGCCTACCGGCAAACCCATTCCCAGGATTGGCACTACAACCACAAGGTCTACGTCGCCGCAACTTATGCGGTCTCCCGGAAAAAGCGGGGTGAGACCCGCAATCATCTCCCCATTGATAGCTGTGCCGTTGGAAGACCCGGCATCCGCCAGCAATAGCAGTTCATCTTCGGCCCGAAAAGACAGAGCAATGTGCCGCCGGGATACCCGGTTCTCCCGACTGACCAGCACGACTTCGGCTTCCCCCGCTTGCCGTCCTAGCACCAGAGGCCGGGTAGCTAACCGCTCGAAGTCGAGGCCGATCAAAGTTCCCTTCTGCGGCCCGGCGGTAATCAAAAGATGTGGTAATAGCGACTTGTGGAGTTCGCTCTGGTTATGGTCTACGGCCCGTGTCGTCAATTGTTCCTCACTCTGCGCGGTTTGCCCCGGTTGATTGCACTCTTTATTATACCCGACCTATCCCGCCTCGACAATTGCCTTTTTCGGCCCAAACGTCCTGCCGGTTAATTTGCGCTATGAGGTCAATTTTGGTATAATTCTGGTTCGGTAAGGGGCAGTGGCACTCATTGGTTCTTTCCAGGATAAGTTTATTGGCAATCAAATTAAGCTTCCTTTCTGCGCCGTACCCGGCCAGGGGCGCGGCTCACACGCGACCGGCCACCCGTTTGGGTTAGAAGGTACTGGGGCAAACCCGTGGAAAGGATTGTGAGAAAGGATTTAGAGACAAACCGTGCGCGATTACGAAATGATGTACATTCTTTCGCCCGAACTCGGCGACGAGAATTATTCGGCAGCCATCGAGAAAGTAAACAGCCTGATCTCTCGCCTGGGTGGTGAGGTCGGTGAGGTCGCTCAGACCGCGCCCTGGGGCAAACGCCGCCTGGCTTACCCGATTGAGAAGCACAACGATGGCTTCTACGTTGTGACTAACCTGAAGCTTTCACCGACCCAGACGGTTGAGCTAGAGCGAGGGTTGCGCCTCAGTGAGGAAGTTTTGCGCCACATGCTGATCGTTCAGGACAGCTAGGAGTAAGGCTTTCGTGGACATAGCCGATGCTTAATTTTGAATTTGAGCCGGTACTTGATTTTTGAGGAGACAAAGCAATGGCTAAGGACCTAAATAAGGTAACGCTTACCGGGCGACTAGGTAAAGATGCGGATGTGAAGGTAACGCCTAACGGAGTGGCGGTTACTACTTTCTCGGTCGCTTCCAGCCGTAATGTCCGTGATGGTGAAAACTGGAAAGAAGAAACCGAATGGTTTCGCGTTGTGGCCTGGCGAGATCTGGCTGAGCGTTATGGCAATGCGCTCAAAAAGGGTACCCACGTTCTAATTGAGGGCCGTTTGCAGACGCGGGAGTGGCAGGATCAACAAGGCCAAAAACGGTTTTCCACCGAAGTAATTGCTAACGACATCTACATGCTTAGCCCGAAACAGCAAGATGGCGGTAATAGTGGTGTGGAGAGCTTCGACCGGGCCGGTACTCCTGCTCAGGCCAACCGGGGCCGCGCCAATAGCAGTTACGGCGGAGATGACGAGATGGACGCCGAGGACATTCCTTTCTAGTCAAGCCCACTCGAATCAAGATTAAGCACCCTGGCGCGTATTCAGACTTGAATACGCGCCAGGGTTTTTGGTTACAAAGAAACCCGGCTAAAAGAACGAGGCTTAAAGGTGCGCTTCTTTGCGTAGAATCAGGGCGGCGGCTTTTTCGCCACTGACCATCGCAGCGTTAAGGCTGCTGGCTTCGGTGAATTCGGCGGCAAAGTAAAGGCCCGCTTCTCCGCTTTCGTTGCCCGGTAAAGTGGTATGCACCCCCGGTGGTTGGGCGAACTGACCGTAGGGAATACGGTAGATTGCCAGTGGCCGGTAGCCGGTCAGGGCGACTTCGGCATGGGGATCGCCCTGGAAGATGCGGTGGAGGTCGGTCAGACCGCGCCGGAAAAGTTCGGCGTCACTGCCTTCCGGTTGACCCAGCACCGTGGCCGAAAGAAGATGTTGGCCGGGTGGCGCATATTCCGGGGCGATATTGGTCGCCTGAACGGTATTGTTGACAAAAGCATCCGGGTTAGCGTTGAGAACGATTTTTTTGCCCTTATAAAGCGGCGCACTGCCTGCCCAATACAAATTGACCGTGCTGGTCTGGCCTTCCGGCATTGGCTGCCCGGTCAGGTGGGCCGCTTCGGGCGCGGGCGTCGCTACTACGACCAGATCGCCCGTAACGACTTCGCCACTTTCCAGCCTGGCCCCCTGCCAACGCCCACTTTCAGCCCGGATTAGCTCGCTTACTTTGGCGTGTAGCCGGATCGCGCCGCGTTCGTTTAGTTCTTCGGCCAGTTGCTGCGAAATCTGACCCATCCCGCCCGCCGGTACCACCGTTTCACCAATTCCCAGCATCTTGAAATCATACTTAAAATTCTTGGCACTGGTGACAAGCTTGTTTTCCAGGAAAATGCCGCCATAGAAAGGCCGGACAAAATTGTTGATATATTTAGCCGAAAATCCGCGCCGTTTGAGGTAATTCTCGGTCGTGTCATCCGGCCCGCTGATCAACCTGCCGATACTCTGGCGAGTCAGGTCGAGCAGGAGCAAGAGCGTCAAAAATTTATCTATTGGAGTGACGATATTTGTCAGGATCGAGGGAAGGGCCGAGCCAGGGTCGCGCAAAGGGTCACTCAGGGTATGGCGTTGGCGACCTTGCGCGATAATTGCGCCTGGCTCGAAGAGGCGAAAGTTGAGGCGGCTGTATTCAAGCTGACGCTGGGCTGCCGGGTACGCGGTGAAAAGAACCTGAAAACCTCGTTCGAGCGTAAAGCCTTCTACTTTGTCGCTACGTACCCGCCCGCCGACTCCATCGCTACCTTCCAGTAGCACGACCTCGTGACCTGCGCGTTGTAACTCCCGGCCACACACGAGACCGGCCACACCGCCACCCACTATTACAATTTTCACGGTCTTTTCTTCTAGCTCTCTTTATAAATTAGGTTATCTTGTCCAGGTTGTGCTGCACCCCCCACGGGCTAGCGCATGATACGCCCCACCTGCTTTCTTGTCCAGCCCTATTGAACCTTTTGAGGCCGGAAAGTTATTCTTTTTTTGGCCGCCGCCCGAATAGCCCCCTGCTTTGAAGCCCGGCACATTGCAGGGCGGTTGCAAGGTGGTGAAACGGAAAAAGTAGAAAAAGAGAACCTAATCTAGTATGCTAAAGGTGACAAAACCAAAGCAAAGCTAGAAAGGTTCTCAAGATGAAATATAGCACAATTAACTTTGAGGTCAAACTA
>JBBRBE010000116.1:0-19229 GCA_038206175.1 Chloroflexia bacterium | reverse complement strand
AGGGCCTCCCCGGTCGAAACCGGCTTCTCAACCTCGGCAGCTGTGGCACTAATTTGGGCGGGTGTTGTCGGATTGCTCAACGAGAGCCAGGCTCGGTTGGCATAGAAAGTATCTTTAAGTGTTTCGGTTAAGTTCAAAAATAGGTGAAACCGGTCGGCAATTTGCAAAGCATCGGGTGCCCCTTGCCTGCCGCCCTCGGCGTAGGCTCCCGCCCGGTCCCGACTGATTATTTCAACCCCAGGATGATCTTTGAGCCACTGGGCAAAAGTTTTAGCCTCGCGGTCAGGTAATAAATCTATCGGTTGGTGGGTGGCTAAATTCACCAGGATAGTGCCATAATTATGCCCTCGCCGCAGAGCAAAATCGTCCACCCCTAATAACTGGGGTGTTTCGGTCGGCGGCAACAGGCTGCGACGAACTAAGCGCAGAACAGTATCCCCACTAGCGCGCATTCCAGCTTTCGTTGCCAGCCTAGCCCCGGCTTCCCCGCCAACCGCTAGACCGAATTGGCTAAGTTTAGCTGCCTGCCGCAAGGTGCGCCGGGCCTTAACAGCCACGATTTCGGCTAGGCGTTCCCCGAAAATCAGTCGTTTACAGTTCTTGTTGGCACAGAAAAAGCGTCGAACCGCTAATTTAATGTGTACCTTGAATTCAAAACAAGGCAAATCGGCTAACTTACGGGTATAGCAGCTGTGGATTTTATCAGAACTGGTTTGGCACAGCGGGCAAGCGGCGTACAGCCTGCCACACTTGATTAGCACTGTCAGTACCCCTTCATCTACCAGCGCATCCGTCATTACTAAATCCGCCAGCCCGGGGAATATTACTGTCATTAACATTGGGTTATCTCGCTTTACTGGTTATTACCTTTTGCAAAAATCCCTCTGTTATAGTTATACACCTTTTCCTACCCGGACCAGCGAAAGTGAGGATGAGCCTCCCATACGTCTAGGTCGCAAGAGTGGCAGCGTGAGTTTGTCCGATTGTTCGCTTTTGAAGAGGATGAGGTCTTGAGAGCCGTTAGTCGGCTGGCTGGGTTGAACCTGGCCCGGCAATTTCTTTTAACTTTGCTGGAAAGTCATCCCCGTACTGATGATGCCCCAACTTTACCACTAGCAATAAGGAGTTTGGTTGGTGGGAGAGTAGCATTAGACCGGCTAAGCTTTCGATAGATATGGGCGGTCAGGCCAACAACGGTGAGGCTGCTCAACTTCTACATTATTTTGATGCGGTGTTCTCTAGTTCAGCCCAATACTGGCTTATTCTGGCCGATACCGAAAATCTATCTCCCTCCTGGCTGACAAGCTACTGGAAAGAGGTTTATACCCATCTGCACACTCTTTCACCCGTCGCGTTTTCCGCAGATTTAGAACATTATTCTAATTGGGTTGGGGAATGGGCTAAGGGCAACATTAGGGAAGCCATCCAGTTGCTGAGCGATTTAGCCCGCTTCACCCAACCCCGATTTAACACCCAGAAGCTGTCAGCCGAGGCATTGAAGCCCCATAGCCAGACCGACCAGGCTGCTCCCCAATCAGGGTTGAAAGTGTTGGTACTGACGCGCTCCCAATCACGGGCTATTTTATGGCGTGAAACCATAATACGCTCCCAAACCTCTTTGGGCTTAGAAGAAGCTTTAGTTACCAGTAATACTGGCTTTGAAGCCGAGGTTGTAACAATTGACGACCTGGCCGACAAAGGAATAGAGCTTGTCCAATCGTTTGCTAAGAGAGAGGCTGCCCCTTATTCTACCAGCAGTTGTAAGCGTGGACCGGAACTGTTTCGGGTAATGCCCGCAATGGCTTATTACTTGAGAGAAGCGGTTTCCCCCTCTACCGTCGCTCCTGTAATCTCGGCTCGTTACTTCACCCTAGAGGAGATTTTACCCATTCACATCACCTCTACTTTTCTACCCTCACCTCCACCGCTTCCAAACCTGAAATTTGAGAGGAACGGACTGCTAGAACTGCTCGAACAATCCTCCAAACGTCGGCTGCTGTTTACTCTGCACGCTTACGGCTCACTCGATGGGCTGGCTTGCTCCCGGCTCACCGGCCTCGAAATGACCCACCTGGAATTACATCTCAAGGAGTTACAAAAAGCCGGATTAATAGCCCGTCTGTGGGGTAATGACGCGGAAAAAGGTCGGAAGCGGGGGCGTGAGTGGACACAGCCCAATTACAGCGTTAGGTGGAAAGAGAAAGAGAGTGAGAATGAGAAAGACGATGATGAAAGCTACGCCAACAATGGTAGCAATGGCAGAACCAGATTCACTTTTTGCACTTGGCTGCCTCCTGAGCGTGAGGAGGAAAATCGGGTTGATCGGGTAGCGTCATATTCTGGCAATGATAGTCGGTTTTATCAGAATTATGGAGAGTTAAGCCACTCTCTAAGAAACACTGCTCGATATTTCCCATATGCTACCGAAGCCCACCGGCTAAAACGTTACTATTACTTTCTCACCGGCAAAGGTTTGTTGGCTCTAGTGTGGCTGGAAGGTTTCTCACTGACTTTCGAGTCACGCTTTAGAGGTGAATTGACCAGGCTGACCCGTATCCAAAGCGAAGTTGAGGCTGGCGAGCGACAACTGATATTGACGCCCGGTTTTGAGGGTAACTCTGCCGAAACTGGCCGCTTTTCCTGGAATGAAGACGTTCTTAATCCCAAGAAAATTGATCTACAACACCACTCGCCTCAAACCTGCGAGGCAGTTGGATTTAGCTGGCCTTCGCTACTGGTAGAACACTTTAGCGGTGCGGCTAACTTCTTTCTAGCCTTTCCTTCTCGCCATTTTACCCAGCCCTTCCACACCGCCCCTGGCATCTATCCCTTACCAGGAAAGCCGGGCATAACGAAAGAACGGGAAAGACTCTTTTTCGAGGATGATGGTTTTTTCAAATCGGCAGGACACCGGCAGTCCTTGTTCGGTGCTGGGGGGAAAGTAAGTCTGGAAAGCTGGCAAGCCGAGCCACTTTGTCACCGCTATTATGTGTTACCCCAAAGGCTGGCCCGGCTGGGTTACGATATTCCGTACTCCTATATTCCAAATTTGTCAGGGCTGCAACTGGAAGCCGGTGGGACGCGAGGGGAATGTCTGCCGGACGGGTACGCTGAAGTTGTGGTTCAACAACCCGGCAAAGAACAAGAACGGGCCGTAATTTATCTGGAATTTGAGCGCGGCGGGCGTAATTGGATACCCAGGTATAAGGCAAAGCTCGCCACCTACCTGGGTTTGTTCTGGTCACAATGGCTACTCGCTTCAATAAAACTAAGGCAGCCCCTGCTGCACATGGGTAACGTGCCAGCATACGTTCTGTTTGTAGCCTCCAATGCAAGTCAGGAACACAAGTTGCGCCAGTTGTTCAGAGAAAGCCTTCACACTGAACTGTCCGCTCTTTTGCATCAGGCTCACTACCGGGGCTATGGCCCTGGCGGGGTGAGGATTAGTGAAACTGGCGATAGCTCCGATAGCTCCAATAACGAAGGGGAGGAGTGGATAGTGAAGGCCCTGCTGGAAAGTTTAGGTGTACAGTTTCTAATTACTCACGAAGGGTTGCTTTCCTGGGGCGGAGTTCTGGCTCCTATCTGGCAAAGCTTTTAACCTGACCCTGGCTTTGCCAGGTGTGTAGCAAAAATGTTTCGCTTTCTGCTATAATAGCCCCTAACATTCAAAAAAGCTGCTGGCAGGCAAAAGCTTCTTCATTCAGTACCAGGTGGTTCAATAGTGCTACATCAACCCATCCCTTCCAGGCAAATGATTGCACAACTACCTCCTGACATCCAAACGCTGGAGGCTGGGCCAGCCCTCTTTGCTAAACGGCTTGAGCTAATCCGGTTAGAAGCTACCCAAAACCTTCACCCTCTTCGCAAGGAAAAGCTCGCTCAGTTTTTAACTCCCCTACCAGTGGCTTATTTTATGGCAACCCTACTGGGGTTTGAGCGTTCCACTGTACGACTGCTCGACCCAGGAGCAGGTGCCGGTACCCTTTTTGCCGCCTGTGTAATGGAGCTTTGTGGCCGTCCTCAGCCTCCGACCCAAATCTACGTTACCGCTTACGAGCTAGACCAAACCCTCATCCCTTACCTCTGGCAAACGGTTGAACTGTGCCGGGAATTATGTCGCCAAAAGGGGATAGCTTTCGAGGCTCAAGTTATTTGGACCGACTTTATTGAAGATATTTCCACTAAACTTTCCCCTGATTTGTTTGCTCCGGCTTTCAACTCGCACCAGGAGAGTAGTTATAACTGCGTCGTCTTAAACCCACCTTATCAAAAGGTTGGCACGACTTCGGCCACCCGGCAACATCTGAGGCGAGTTGGCATCGAAGTTAGTAATCTTTATGCCGGTTTCCTGGCTCTTTCGACGTTGCTACTGGAAAAAGGTGGCGAGATGGTAGCTCTTACTCCGCGCAGCTTTTGCAACGGGCCGTACTTCAAAGCTTTCCGTAAGTTCTTTCTCGCGTCCCACAAAATGGCTTTCACCCGTTTGCATCTGTTCGACTCACGTCGTCAAATCTTCGAGGAAGATGCTGTTCTACAGGAGAACCTGATTTTCCATGCCACTAAAGCGGGAGATTTACCCCCGCCGACTCAGGTAGTGGTTTCAGCCGGGGACATATCAGCTGTGAGCAAGGCGTCGCTCTCGATTCATTGTGTGGCATACGAGCAGGTGGTTAGTCCTGACGACCCACAGGGCTTCATCCGGGTAATTTCTTCGCCATCTCAAGACCTGGCAGCTAAAAAACTGAAAAGCCTGGCTACTACGCTTGAAGAACTGGGTCTGCGGGTTTCAACCGGGCGAGTGGTCGAATTCCGAGCTAAAGAATTCCTGACTTACTCACCTCAAGATAAAACTGTACCCTTGGTGCATCCCACTCACCTCAAAGACGGCTTTACCCGCTGGCCGCATTTGGTAAATGGTAACGGCAAAAAAAGACCACCCTTCATTGCTGTGAACTCTCAAACCTGCGACCTGTTAGTGCCAAACGAGCTATACGTCCTCGTTAAACGCTTTACCACCAAAGAGGAAAAGCGTAGAGTGGTCGCGGTAATTCACGACCCGGCCTCGCTTCCTCTGGAGGTAGAAGTAGTGGGTTTTGAGAACCATCTCAACTATTTCCATCAGGGAGGGCGTGGTCTTCCCCACAGGCTGGCTTTTGGCCTCGCTGCTTTTCTTAATTCGACGCTACTTGACCAGTATTTTCGTCAGTTTAACGGTCATACCCAGGTTAATGCGACCGACCTGCGAAACATCTCTTATCCTACTCGCTTCCAGTTAGAAGTTTTGGGAGGCCGGATACTAGGGGAACAAACTATTCCTGAGGTGTTCCTTGACCAGGCCCGTCTTGACGAACTGGTCGAAACCCTGCTTGATAGCCAAACGAGTTCGGTTTATGAGTAGCGAAAAGCCGGGGGAGGAAGAACAGGCTAAGAAAGTGGCCAGGGAGCAAGACCGCCATCGGCTCGAAGAAGCCCTGACAGTGTTGAAAGCTTTAGGGCTGCCCCTGGCCCAGCTAAACGAGCGGTCGGCTCTAACCCTGCTGGCTTTACTGAGGTTGCGATGAACGGATGAATGGTCAGCCGCCAGTAGTGAGCCTATTGGTATAACGCCGATGATGGAATTTATGGCGACCCATTACGGTAAGAAATACGCGCCAAACAGCCGCGAAACCATCCGACGGCAAAGCGTTCATCAATTCTTGCAGGCGGGCTTGATAGTAGCCAACCCTGACAAACCCGACCGACCGATCAACAGTGGTAAAACTGTTTACGCTATCGAGATTTCCGCTCTGGAACTGCTTCGCACTTTCGGCAGTAGCGAATGGGGACAAAATCTGGTGGCGTATGGGGCAACCAGAGACACTCTTTTGCAACGCTACTCGCAGCAAAGGGAAATGCAGCGCATTCCCCTGACCCTATCTCAAGGTCAAAGTATCACCCTTTCTCCAGGTGGACAAAATGTATTGGTTGAAGTCATTATCAAGGAGTTTGCTCCTCGCTTTGTACCGGGCGGTCAGGTGGTGTATGTAGGAGACGCTGACGAAAAGTTTGCCTACTTCGATCAGGCAGGCTTGGCCCGGTTAGGGGTTGAGATAGATGCTCACGGCAAAATGCCCGACGTTATCTTTTATCACACCCACAAGGCGTGGCTAATACTGGTGGAAGCAGTTACATCGCACGGCCCGGTTAATCCAAAGAGACGAGCTGAACTTAAAGAGCTATTTGCCGCTTCCAGAGTTGGCCTGGTGTTTGTGACCGCTTTTCTTACCCGCCGGGCAATGAATGTTTACCTGAGTGAGATTGCCTGGGAGACTGAAGTGTGGATAGCGGATGCGCCGTCGCACCTGATCCATTTTAACGGCGAAAGATTTTTAGGTCCTTATTCGCAGTAAAGATTATTTAGCCAGAATTAACCAGATTGCTTTTAACTTGATGGAGGTTACAAAATAACCAGGAAAATCTAACTTTGTGATGTGAATTTCTTAAAAGCACCTGGACACACTTTTTTACAGTTAATTTTACCCTACTGCAAAGGCAAAAAAGAAACCTGACTGTACAAGCCGTTCTAAGACTCTTATTTCTTCAATGAGTACCTGGGATAACCTGTTGTATTAAAGAGCCGCCTTAGAAGCCTTTGTAGCATGAACCGTTTCCGATATTTGACTTAAAATAGCGGCCAATCTTGCCACAGCAAGCCGAAACACGCGATATTTTGGCTTGAATCGGGTTGGAGCAACATCCGAACTGTTAATAAGGGACGTTGAGTAGGTCTGTGCTTTGCTCTTAGCTTCTTCACCCCGCCGGTCATAGCGGGCTGTTGTCGTCACGGTGGCAATGTCCGCTCCAGAATCCAAGAATCCAGCAAATCAGAAATGAACGTGCGGCGCAGGTCGTGAGGGCTGAATGGTTCGAGTTGAGCCTCGAAGCCCCGTTTCTTGAGGGTTTTGAGAATGGCCTGGTCGTTCATTCGCTCGATACGAAGGTTTACCGCTTTGTGGATGGGGCCGAAGAGTGCGCCGGAGGCGTCGCTGCGTAGCAACGGCCAACCAGCCAGAGCCTTCGCCGCCCATAGAGAATGTGACGTTTCCTCTGTCACCTAAAGGAGACAGAGGAAACGTCACTCCTTACTCGCTTTAGCGAGGTATTCCTTAAACCCCCCTGACTAATTTCTTTGCTTGCATATGGTAGAATATATGTGCTATGCACAGAACTATACGAGTAAAACTTAATACCGACACTGAGCAAAGCCTTATCCTCAAACATACTCTGGCTGAGTTCACGCAGGCTTTTAACTTTGTCTGTGAGTACGCCTGGCTTAACTCCGAAAAGAACGCAGGACGCTTGCATCATGCTACCTACCGCGAGCTTAAAGAACGGTGCAAAGGGCTGGTTAGTGACCTGATTATCCAGGCTCGTACCAAAGCCACCGAAGCGGTTAGGTCGGCCTTTGCCCTTAAAAAAGCTGGTAAGAAAGCCTCTCAGCCTCGTTCTAAGCTTTGCCCGGCCCGCTATAACCTGCATACCTTCAAACTTGATTGGACTAAGCAGAAGCTTAATCTGGCTACCAGCCCCAGTCACAGACTGCTCATCGGCTTTAGTGTGCCGGATTACGCTCGTAAGTATGTGGGCTATCCGACCGATACGGCTGACCTCATCTACCGCAAGGGTAAGTTCTGGCTGCACGTAGTCGTTACCTTGCCCGACCCCGAACCAATAGCCAGTGATGAGGTTATCGGGGTAGATTTGGGTCTTAACCGACCGGCGGTTACTTCCAAACGAAAGTTTCTTGGTTCTCGCCACTGGAAAGAAGTTGACCGCAAGTATTTTAGAATTAAGCGGGCCTTGCAATCCAAAGGAACAAAATCGGCTAAACGCCACTTGCGAAAGCTGGCGGGTACAAAGATGCGCTTCCACCGGGATTGTGACCACGTTCTCTCCAAACGAATTGTCCAAAGTGCCAGCCCTGGCGCAACGATTGTGATTGAGAATTTGACCCAGATTAGAAGCCGTACCAAAATCAGACGAAAAACCGAGACTAGCCGCCGCTTGCATAGTTGGAGCTTTGCTCAATTCCGCTCGTTTCTGGGCTACAAAGCCCAACAAGCTAGTATGCAAGTGGCCGCGATTGACCCGCGGCATACCAGCCAAACTTGTTCTAAATGTGGCTTTCAAGCTCGGTCTAATCGTAGAACTCAATCGCTTTTCCTTTGTCGAGAATGTGCTTATTCTTTGAACGCTGACCTAAATGCCAGCTACAACATTCGGAATAAGCACCTTGCCAATGTCGGTATAGCCTTCATTGGTGCGTCGCAGTCAATCGGCGTATCGTCTCAACTAGCTTCGGTTAGTTAGGGACAAGCCGCTTCCTTCCGGGAGCGGTTATTGACTAGACCCAGCTTCCTGGCGTGGTACAGGACACTCCGCAATCCTGATAAAGCTTAATTAACGGTAGCCTCGTTCCACCAGAGCCGAGGCAATGGCGGCAGTATGTCGGCAATCGCATCGAGGATCATCTTGCCGACGTCGGCAAATTGATAATCGCTGGGAGGGGGCACAACGCTTTCTCAGTCACTCCCGCCAGTTCAAACTGAAATTGAACCGGCGGTCGAAACGGTAGAGGTTGCCCCAGAAACAATCGTGGTCGGCATTCAGGAATTACGCCGGGAGATCGAGCGGCTATCGTTGCGCTTTCAGGAACCCGCCCCGACCCTGCCCACCGGGTGGCCGGGAGCCAGCGTAGGCGAAGATGACTCACGCAACCTGACTGTCCTCGGTTCACTGATTTATCAAGCTGTGCGTGAAGCTCTCTCTAAAAACACCTTCCAACGTCTCGAAGGGACACCCTGGCCGACTGCCCTGTTGCAAAAAGGCAATTCACGCGGAAAGGTACAACTCCGACCCGTCTCGATTGACGATCAGCCTCTCGTAAATCCACAGGAAGCCGAGAAATGGTCACAGATTATGTGGAAGCAGCGCGAGGAACTTTCCGACCTGGACGCGGACGCCCTTGATCTCCTCAGCCACGCCTGGTTACAACAAGCTCATTCCCCAGGCCACTACGCCGTGGCTGATGTGGACGGGTTCCTGGGCTAGCGCGGCCTCAAGCCCAGGCAAAACGGCGACGGACGGCGTGGCGGCTACGAACCTGAACAACGTGCCAAAATGCTCAAGGCTCTTTCACATATTCAAAACCTCTGGCTGAATATAGGCGAATTGGAGATGTATGAGGAACGCGGCCAAAGCGGTGCAGTACGACCCCTACCGCCAGAAATGGGGAAAAAGGCTGGCCCGCTATCTTAGCTGGCAGTGGCATAGCCAGGCCCGCCGGGGCGAGTACATGCGTCCCTACCGCGTGGCGACCCTTCTGGAAGCAGTCGGCGAAGAAATCAACTCGCGCTACCCTTCCAAAACCAGGGAACGCCTTGAAAAAGCTCTTGATACACTCCAAAAAGACGAGGTTATCGCCGCCTGGCAATACGACCGCTGGGAAGAAGCGGTAATGGAACGGCGCGGTTGGGCCGACCTCTGGCGCGAAGCCACCGTCCTCATCGAGCCCCCCGAAATCATCCGTGAAACGTACAAATCAATTGAACGCCCACCTGAACCCCTTGCTGCTCTGCCGACCTCCGGCGGGAGTTTACGCCCGGCCAACTCTGATGTAACCACGGCACTGGTTCTATCCGAACGCATCCGCAGCCACCGCAAAAATTTACGGCTCTCCCAGCTACAGGCCGCCGAGCAATTGGATATCGCTCAGAGCTATCTGAGTAAGCTCGAACGTGGTCAGGTTGAACCGTCACCCGACATCAAAAAACGATTACAAAAAGGTTAACTGACCCAGCTCAGGAATAAAACAGGAATATTGGTCAATTCATCGGGGTTATCTATCACCAAAGTCGGGGCTGAAGCGAATGACCCCCCAACAGTTAACCCGGTTGGCCTTCGAGCAGGGGCGTAACCTGGCTTACCTCGAACGATTGGTGGCCTATATCGAGAGTAATCCTCGGTTCCACTCGCCCGTTGCCGTCCTGACCGCTTTGATCAAAGCCAACGCCGACCGACAACCCCTAGTGGCTTCGCCCGCGTCCACCCCTGCCAGGCTCACCGCTCGACCTGGCTCGGCTTGGCTTCCAGCCCGCCCCGGCCCAATTGATTTTTCCAAATTTGAGCCGGGTGGCAAGTACGCTTACCTCGTTGGTAATGTGTCGCAGTTGAACAGCTAGCCTTTTCGAGGTAAGGGACAACTTGCCTTGATAATGGTTCAGACAAACGTCTGGTAATAACGCTTGTTAATATCGATGTTTCGACCAGATTGTTGCACTGCTTATTTGCGCCGTCCTGGAAGGCCGCTACTTCTGGACAGGTCGCCCGCCCGCCTGCCCCTATTCGTATTCCAGCTTCCACAGCCGCACAGTTTTGTCCCCACTGCCGGAAGCGAGGAGCCGTCCGTCCGGGCTGAACGCGACACCAAACACCGAATCAGAGTGGCCCCTTAGGGTATCGAGCAGACTGACTCGGCGCAGGCGTGGGGTCGGGGTCGGCGCAGTTGGCGTCGAAGTAGGGACGGAGGCGGCCTGGGTCGGTGCGCTCTGGCCGAGCAGCCCGGCGACCAGGACCGTCACGGTCGCCAGCCCTTGCAGGGCCAGGCTCGGCCCCAGGCTTTCGCCATTGAGCCGCCGCCGGGCCGCTTCGAGGTCTCCGGCAGCGACAAGCTGATAAAGTTCCTCGATAGTGTAACGCAGGGCGGCGGCTTTGTCCGGGGCGGCCTGACTTTGCAAGTCATACTGAGCGGCAGCCTGGTGGTGCAGCCGAGCGCGGGCCGGAGCGGGCAACCGTCCCAGGACGAAAGCCCGCAAGAGGTCGCTCAGGCCGAAAAAGAGCGGGCGGCGACGGTCATCGGTCGTCAAAAGACCATACTGGGTCAGCAAATTGTTCAGGGCTTGCTTCTGCTCGCCCCGGCTCAGGTAGAGTGACCCGGAAGCGGTCGGCCCGACTTCTTCGCGCAGGGCAGCCAGCAGAGGCGAAGAGCCGCCCGTCTTGCTCCGCTCCATTTCCAGCAACGCCGTCAGGAACTCGGCACTGGCAGGCTGCCGCAAGACCGCCAGGGTCGCCAGCAGCCCTTTTTCCGGAAGGGTCAGCCCCGTCGTCCACAGCCGCCCGAAAAGCTCCTCTCCGGCTTCCTTTTCCCACAGCCCGGTTTCCGCCAGCAATTCTTCCAGGCTCATCACCGGGCCGACCAGGTTTGCCAGGATACGCAAAGCCTGCGGGTTGCCTCCGGCCTTGATCGAAGTCCGGCGGCGCAACTCCTCTCCCGTCTCAGCCAGACCTCGCGCCGCCAGGAGAGCGGCCCCTTCATCTGGGGAAAGCGGAGCGACCTCGAAACCACGCAAACTCACCCCACCGGACAGCCCTGGCAGACGCCGCCCTGTCAGCACAACCCGCGAAGAGCCTTTGTACTCGGCCAACCGCGCCAGCAGAGCTTGCAGGTCGGGAGCCAGAGGGTCGCCCGCCCTCGCTCTATCTAGGCCGTCCAGGGCCAGGAAAACCGGCTCTTGCAGGAGCTTCTGGCGCACCGCCTCGGCAGTCGCGGCGACTTCGGGTTGGGGCGCAAGTCCTAACTGCCGGGCAATCTCAGCCAGGTCTTGCCCATCATGAGAAAGCGTGCGCCAGACGGCCACGCGCCACCAGTCCTGATCCTGCACCTGCTGCCGGAAGTAGGCGTAGGCCAGAGCCGTCTTGCCCACCCCTGGCACACCGTACAGGAACAGCGTGCCGCCGCCCGCTAGTTTCTCCACCAGTTGGGCCAGAGTCTCGGCCTGCCCCAGGAACGCCCCGTCCAGATCGGGCAGGGCAAAAGCGTTGTGAGCCAACAGCCGCATCCCGGTAGGCGGTACAACCGGGCCGTATCCTGATAGAATCTTGGAGAGGCGGTCATAGTCCTGGTCCGAAAGCTGACCGTAGATATTGATGGTTATGCCGTTGTAAGTCAGGCTCTCGACGCTGGCCTGACCCGTCAGGTTGACGCCGCCCGTATTGCCCAGATTGTTATTAGAATTGCCTGGCTCGGCCTCGGATTTATTCCCTTCAGTCATAAAAGCTTACCCTGTCTTGCTCTAAAAGAAGCCGTCAAATGCTGGCAAACCCGCCTCTATCCCGCCGCCGCATCCAGCAGGCCCAATGCTGCCATTTCCCGCCGCGCTTCGGCTTCTTCGGCCTCATATTGAGTCGCCTCTGCACTACGAACGCCCTGCCGACCGGGTAGCAACCGCCGGGTAAACTCCTTTTCCCATTCCGCCTCGGCGTTGCTTTCTTCCGGGTCGTCCAGCCCACCCAGCGACCCGATATTCGGAAAGCCTTTGGTCTCGACTGGGCCGCGCGAGGCACTCTCGTGCCGGGTAAATTTTTGATTAGCTACCTCAAACTTGGCTAAACCAGCATCTATGGCGGTATTGATAATACGGTCGGCGTCCCGGTCAAGGAAATTCGGGTCGTTACGCAGCAGGAAGGCGAAAGCTTCCATCAAACCGCCCCACTGCTCCCGGTATTCGGTTAGCCTGGATGGGTTGGGGGCTAATCGCGTTTTATCTTCAACCGCTTTCGCCTCACGCAACCGGGAGGCCCACTCGGCCCCACCGTCCACTTCGACCGAGCGCAGATCGGCCCGCCGCACCTCTAAAATGACATAAGAGAGCGTTTCGACTGGCCCGCCACCCAGCATTAACCCGCCGTTTTGAGGAACATAAAGATGCTGTGCGTCTGCGCCGCTCGGCAAAGGATAGGTGGGATCGAGACTACCCAGAATGACATACAAGCCCTCGCGCAGCCTTTCCTGGTCAGGTGGCCCTTCCTGGCTCTCCGCCACCAGATTAAAACTGCCGCTAAACTTCAAGAGAGGTACTTGCTCCTCCTCCTTAAGAAAAGCTTTTAAGAGACCCCCGGCAATCCGGCTAACTATCCCTGCGACGGCCTGGACGCCCGGCACAAGGTTTAACTCCTTGAAGAACTGCCCCTCGTTAATGGTACTCGCCAGCTTCGCAAATAGATTCTGGCTGTCCGCCAGAAAATCTATTGACAGCGTGAAAGAATCAAGGCGAGCCGGGATAAGCCCCAGCAGGTTCGGGCTGATACCCAGCACTCGCGGCTGGTTGCGCTCTATTGGACGTAAGTAGCGCAGCGAGAGCAGGCGGTCGGTTTGCCAGGCTGGATGGCGCAACTCGACCTGCGATGTGACGAGCAAGTGCTGAGGCCGCACCCAGAACGCCGCCGGGAAGTACACCGCCGCTTCCCGAATCTTCAGGTAGAAATAACATTCGCCCGGCTCGATAGGGCGGGCCGGGGCCTGAGTGAAGGGAATAAAAATCGGGCTGGTCGTGCCAATTTGGGCCATTGTTCTGCTCCTTTTGCCGTTAGAGGGGCCAATGTTCGTCAGGTCTAAGGATTAAATTTGTCCAGGTAGGGCTTGAAAGCCGCCGCTATCGAAGGCTGGCTGAGTATCAGGGAGACTATACTCGCCACACCCGGCCCGGCCTCTCGCAAATCCCGCAAAGTTCCTTCGACAACATAAGGGTTGGGCCGGGTCGTTGGGTCGGCCCACACCCGGCTCACCTCATCCTTGAGATGCTGGGCCGCTACGAGAGCCGTCTCGCGCCGGGCTTTCTCCGACTCTACCGTTATGACGTTGTGCAGGGCCGTAAACAACCCTTCTAACTCTGGCGGTAAACCCCCTGGCCGGGTCGGATTACCGCTCGGCTCGGCCCCTCCTCCGCCATAGCTAACAGAGCCGACCCCGGCCTGGCCCGTCATATTTATACCGCCCGAATTGCCGACGTTACTGTTGTTGTACTCGTGATAGCGGCTCCCCGGCCCCTGGTTAGTCTGACGGGCGTTCGGCCCGACCGGGCCATTGTAGGTGTTGCCGTCGCCGAACTTCATGGCATTGCCGCTCAGGGTGTCGCCCGTTTTGTGTATGTCCCGGCCCGCCCGGTCGCCCTCGCGGTAGTCGCGGCCCACCTGCACGACCTGGACATAACCCCGGCCTCCCTCGACCTCGCCCTTGAGACCGCGCTCGACCTCGGCCCAGCCCCCGGTTTCCAGGTTGCCCGCGCCCTCCCCCCGGTACAGAGCCACCGGGAAGGCTCCCACCCCTTGTAGCACGGTCAGGGCTGGCTCTTGCTTGACCGTGCTGTATTTCGGCACAGAATTAATCTTGAGCCGGATGTCCTCAGCCAGCCCCTCTGACACGTACTCGAAGAGTTCAAACAGGCCAATATAGCCGCGCTTGTTGAGGCCCGGCACGTCGCCGCGCAGACCCTGGAGCAGTCGCCGGACGAAGAAGGTGTTTTCTTCGGTTTGGTAGAACCAGGAAAGCTGACCCTCGCGGCAGGCCGAGATGACATACCGCCCGGCGCCGCTCTCTACCAGTTCGGCCTGCGCCTCCGCCGAAAGAGCCTGCCCGGTCGCCGTCTCATCGGCCCCGGCCCCAGCCCCGTCTGCCGCCGCCAGAGCCTCGGCGGTCATCACCCCGGAGTGGCAGGTCTGGAAGACCACCAGCAGCTTGCGGGCCTTAATGCGGCGGATAGCCTCGCGCAGTTGCCGCCCGCTCAGGAGCGTTTCGGGCTGCCACCGCCCCCCGACCCGGCGGGACTCGTGGGTCAGGAAGTAATAACCGCCTTCTTCGTCAGAAGCCGTTTCACCGTGACTGGCAAAGAAGAGAAAGACCAGGCTTTCGTCGTCCGTGCAGTCGGCCAAATCCCCCAGAGCGTCCAGAATGCCCTTGCTCGTGGCCGTTTGCTCCGTCAGCCGCTGGACGTTGCCATAGCCCGCCCGCCGGGGATCGGCCAGCACCTCGGCCAGGGCCACAGCATCCTGCGCTGTCACCATCGCCTTTAGTTCCGGGTGATGCTTGTAACGGCCCACCCCCACCAGGAGGGCGTGCGCCTTTGCCAGTCCCATCTCCGCGCCTCCTTCTTCCCGGCTTTCCTGTTGATGAATTGCGCCTTCCGCGCCTGGGACGGGGTTGGCTCCCTCATCCTCCTCTGGCGGTACATAAACCTCCTTAAGCGGGGCCGCTTCCGCCTCAATTTGCGCCGCCCGCTTCAGCTTAAGTTGATCTAATCTGGTGACATAATCCTTCAGCTCGTAATGACCAACCTCTGCCGCCAGTTCAACCGCTCTTCCCTGATACGAAATAGACTTGTCTAACTCGTCCAAATCCTCGTAAACCCTGGCAAACCCCTTACAGGTGGCAATTTCCCCGAAACGGTCTTCGACGGCCCGACGAAGGGGCAAAGCCTGCTCGTAGTAATCCAGGGCCTTTTGCGGCTCTCCTAAATCTAAGTAGACAAGACCAATACCAGTGAGGGTAGCGGCTTCCCCCCTTCGATCTTCGACGGCCCTTTGAAGGGGCAAAGCCTGCTTGTAGTAATCCAGAGCCTTTTGCGGCTCTCCTAAAGCTGAGTAGACACGACCAATACCAGTGAGGGTAGCGGCTTCTGATTGCTTATCCTCAATTGTTCTAAAAAAGGGTAATAGCTGGCTGTAGATAGAAAAGGCTAAGCGATTGTAACCCTTACTAGGAAGTTCTGACGCGAAGTTGGCAAACTCTACTGCCTGGGGCCGGGTCAGGGCGAAAACCTGGCCGGAGAGGGTATTGAACGCCAGGGCCGAGTACTCGCGGGCCAGCCCTACCTCGCCCCTCGCCAGGAAAGCTTCGGCCAGACCGAGGTACATCTTCAGCCGCGAACGGTCGCCCAGCGCACGGCGCAGGTTGAGGGCGGTCCGGTAGAGCCTCACCGCTCGGCCCGTTTCGCTCCGCCCGGTGTAGAGTTCGGCCAGATGCTCCAGGAAGGCGGCCTCTTCCAGCCGGGCCAGGCTCATTTCGCCGCCCGCCGAGGAGGAGGCCGCAGGCCGGGTCGCCCGCCACTCCCGCCAGGCGGTTTCGGCTCCCGCCAGGTCGTCCTGAGCCAGCAGCAGGTTCGCCCTTTGCAAAAGGACTTGCAGTTCGCCCACCCGGTCGCCGCCTTCGGCCAGGAGCGTCTGGCGGCGGCGAGCATAGGGCTGGGCTTTCTCGAACAATACTTGCAAAGTGTAGATTTCGACCAGCCGGGCCAGCGTCCGCAACTCCCCCGCCCGGTCGCCTGCCTCCCCGTAGCGACGGAGGCTGCGCTCGTACAGTCGCAGGGCTTCCTCGGATTGTTCGCGCACGGGCAGCATTTGCAAGTGAACTTCGGCCAATTCTTCCAGCAAGCCCGCCACTTCCCCCTGCTGCGCCAGGGCCATCCCTAACTCAATCGCCCCCCCCGGTAGAGGCTGGCGGCCCGGTGGAGGCTGGCGGCGCGGACGGCTACCTGCGCCCGTGCCACCAGGAAATGGTACTCCTGCTCTTGCACCTGGGGCGAGAGGGCGGCGGATTTGGTGACGGCCTGGTTTTGCTCGGCCAGCTTCGCCAGGGCGAAAACCCGCAAGAGGTTATGGAAGGTGTAGGTGGGCTGGCCCTCCCGGTCGTGGTCGGACGGCGAGAGATAGTCTTCTTCCAGCAAAGCCAGCTCGAACAGCTTTTTCAGAAGTTGCGCCGCCTCTGGCAGCAGGTCGGGGTCGGGCCGGGCCTGAGGGTCGGCGGGGCCGTACCAGCGTGCCAGGTTCTCTTTAAACCGAAACCCTAACAGGCGGCGCGGTCTAGGTGTCAAAGCCCAGCTTACCGCCTCCGCCGCCTCAAAGCTCCCCGGATAGCGACTGAGCCGGGTGTAGAAAAGCCGCAACCGCTCGTCCTTCAGCCGCGCAAAGCTCAGGTTGAAGGCCGCCGCCAGGTTGCGCTCCCGCGAAGTTTCGCTGCCTCCTTCCCCTTCGATTTTGGGTAGCTCGCGCTCTAAACTCTTGAGCAAACCCCGACCAAACCCGCTCCGGTCGGGGTCGGCCAGCAATTGCGCCACGAGCTTGAAGGCCAGGGGCAAACCGCTGCAGTATTTGATTAGCTCGCGCTCTTCTCCTCGTTCAGCGTCATTGAGGGGAACCGCCACCCCCCACCTAGCGCAATACGCCTCGAATATAAGCTTGCCATCAGCGGAGTTGGTTGGTTTTAGCTCGCGCTGCTGTTCTTTTTCAACCCCAAAATGCTGCTGCCCGACTACCAGATAGGCCACCTCCGACCTTATCCCGTGCAAGATTTCAATCCGGCGGTCGGCGTCGGCGTGAGCGTTATCGAGGATAAGGAGGGAGTGAGGAAACAGAGCCAGAGCCTGGGGTAAGAGGGCCAGCGTGTCGGTATCCAGCCTTAGAGGGCGGTTTAGCTTCATGTCTAGTTCAGCCCGCACCTTGCCAATGCTCTTTTCATACCTTTCGGGGTCGAGGTCGAGATAGAGGACGCCGCCCTTGAAGCGGTCTTTGCCCGCTTTCGCAAACTCGGCTGCGAGGGCGGTCTTGCCCACGCCAGGCATTCCCCACAGGTAAAACGCCTCGCCGAACTTGACGCCCGTTTCCAAAAACTTACGCTCGTCTTCTCTCCCGGCAAAAGCCGAGCTGAAGGTCGGGAGTACATCGAGTGCCCCGACCGGGTGCGCCTCAATATAAGTTGAATTGTCGCCCTGGATGACCTGCCGAGCGTTCTGTCCCACCGGGCCGTTGTAGGCAGAGGGCTGGCCGGGGGGTGGCTCAGGCTCGCCGGACCGCTGGGGGTCGGGTTGTGAAGGGGTAGTATTATTTGCCATTGAATCCTCTTTACTAAAACATTCGCTGCTAATCTTACCCTGTTTTGCTTCATCCTGTAGCAGGTTATGTTGTTTACTCGACTTTCCAGTGTCTCTTAAATTCTTACAGGGCTAATGGTAATTCAGGGGCAGGACAGTTTTTCGCCAATGGATTTGGCTGCAACAGTGCCGAGCAAACCAATGATTGTATCGGGTAAAGCCAGAGGTAGCAAGCTTCTTTCCCCCTAAAATCAGGCCCACAGATTGAATTTCCGAGTAAAGCCATTTTAGCATAAAAACAGCCCTAAATACTTTTTCGGGTTGCTTTTCTCTCTTCTCCTTCGCACCCCCTTCCACATTCGGCGCAGCGCAAGAGGATAAACGAGAGGTGAACGCCTTACGAGTTGGGTATAGGAAAGTGAGAATGGGCGGGAAGGCGGGCGGATAAGACCCCCTGAACCTACCCGCCCACCTTCCCTGCCGCGTTTGAGGCTGAACCAGTCGCACCGGGCCGGACAGAGGGCATGAAGGATTGAAGGATTGAAGGATTGAAGGATTGAAGGATTGAAGGATTGAAGGATTGAAGGATTGAAGGATTGAAGGATTGAAGGGGGTGAAGGATGGAGCGCGGCGGGTGGAGGAAGAATAATGAAAGGCAGCGCAAATGCAAAGTCCGCATGTCACGCCCTACGGGTGTGAGCGTAGCGAAGAATCTTCTTGACTAAGCCAGATCGACGTAAATCGAGAAGATTCTTCGCTACGCTCAGAATGACAATTGAGCAGAGGGCGTGAATGGGCAAGGAGGACGTGGAAGGAAAGACCAGCCTCGGACTTTGCATTCCCTTGTAATGAAAGGCGGTAGAGGTTGAATCTGGAGGGTTTTCGTGGCACAATAGTTTTATTGTTTGTATTGCCGTCGCTAATTCAACTTCTCGGAGTTTACCTGTAATGTTTCAGTTTATTCTACCTCCTGATGATGACGACGGAGCCCAAATAGTCCTACCGCCGCCAACCACGCCCCGCGATGTTGACCTGAGCGACATTTTTGTTGGCCGCGAACGTCAACTGGACGATTTCGTGGCCCGGCTCGAACGCTGGCGAGATTTTCTCAAGGTGGGCAACCTGCCGCCCTTGCCCGCTCCGAACGCCCTTCAATTGCCTGCTACTGATCGGCGACTGGACGGTCTGTTCGGGCTGGTTCACGGGCGAGGCGGCTTTGGCAAAAGCACCCTCCTGCGCCGTTGGGAGGAAATTGCTCGTGGCTACGACCAGGAATTTCAGGTGGCTCACTTCGATTGGGAGAACCTCGGCGGGGAGGCTCGCAAGGGGCTAAAACCTTCGGCGGGTGAGACGGTAGACCCCCAGCAATACTACGAGTTGCTGAGTTCCCTGTTGGCGACAGCCCTGGCTAAGTACCGCTCGTCACTAGAAAGGTACGGTTTTGGAAATAGTTTTGAATTATGGTAAGTATTCAGACTGTCATTCTGAGCGTAGCGAAGAATCTTCTTGAAAAAGCAAAATTGTGAGCATTAAAGAAGATTCTTCGCT
>JBBRBE010000115.1:0-19364 GCA_038206175.1 Chloroflexia bacterium | reverse complement strand
GACCGGGCGAGTCAGGAGGGCAAGACCGGGCGAGACAGGAGGGCTAGACCGGGCGAGACCGGGCGAGGAAGTGGAGGGCGAGACCGGGCGAGGAAGAGAAGGGCAAGACCCGGACGCTCACACCCGCAGGGCGTGACATGGCGTGATATTAGCTGAGCAACCCCTGCTCTCGCTTTCTCTTACCATTGTGCAGCTTTACGCCGAATGCTATAATCAGGTCAGACCTCAAAGGTATTCGGGTAGATAATAATGGTGTAAGGAGCAGGTTAGTCCGGCTTGCTGGACGGAAACAAAACCTGAATAAGAAAAGCGGCTTACATTGAAAGACTTAAAGCAAGCTAAACTGAGCGAATTGACCTCCGAGTGTCAGGCTCAGACCGAATTGTATGTCCGGCGCGAGGAGTATGACCCGCGCTATTGCTTTGAAATCTGGCGACGAGCTATCGTGGAGCGAGACGAGGCGGCCTGGGAAACGGCAATTACTCAGTACAGCGTGTTTGTGCGACGCTGGCTGGCCCAACGTCTGGCAAACCTGCCCGCGCTACGTTTCGAGGAAGATGTGCTGGTCAACGGCGTTTTCATCAACTTTTACCGCTTTGTCGGCCCGGACAAATTTCCCAGTTTTACCAATCTCTCCGGCATTTTGCAATACCTCAAGCTATGCTGCGGTACCGTCGTGATAGATGCGCAGCGCGATTATCAGGCCCGCCTTTTTAATCTGTCGCTGGACGCCAATAGTTCTTCCGACGATAACGCCGATGGCGGTTTGAACCCGGCGGAACGGTTGAGCAGCGAATTTGACCTGGAAAGTGACGTAGTACATCGGGCCGACCGCCGGGCTTTTTGGGGCGAAATCTGGCATAAGCTGCCCGACCAGGCCGACCGCTTGCTGGTGTACCTGCGCTACGTGCTTGATATGCCCCCCCGCGAGATTGCCCGGCTTTATCCGCAGGTCTTTCCCGATGTCACTCAGGTCTACCGGCGCAATAAAAATTTGCTCTGGCGGCTACGGAACAATGGCGAGATTTTAAGTTAGCCAATTTGTTGTAACTATTAGCCAAAAATTACTTGACCGTCGTTAATTAAAGCATAGAAAATATACTGCGAGGCCATAACCCACCGGGTAAAACGCAACACCCGGCCCAGTACGGGATGGATAGCACGCCTTTAGTGGTTAGATGGGTAGAAGTAGGTAAGGTAGCGGTAAGGGATTTTAGTTTAGGGCTATGGGTGTACCGGGGCTGTTCTAAGTAAATTGATAAATAGTTTGACGATAGAATAAACCCTGGAAAATACTCGCTATCGGCGGAGTATTTCGAGAAGAATTATTGAGTCCAGAGGAATTAGAAGGCAATGACTGAACGATTAGTATGTGTGAGTCCCTCTCAGGTGAACGATGAAGATTACCTGGCCGCTCTCGCCCACGATGCCCGACCAGAGTTCACACGACACCTGTCCGAATGTGCTTTTTGCCGTCAGGAACTGGCCGTTTATCGCCGTCTTGACGAAGGAATGCACCTGCAATTTGGCTTCATCACCAGTCCGGCCCGCGCTCTATGCGAAGAGGCTCAAAGGTTGGGCGACTATTTGCTGGGCCTATTAAGCCCGGTAGAAGCCCGCAAAGTGCAGCAGCATCTTCTTAGTTGCACCTTTTGCAGCCAGGAAGTAGCCGAATTGCAGACCTGGTTGAGCCTGGAACCGGCCCCTGGCGAAGAAGCCGACCCGTCTCATTCCGGCCCGGTTCAGCCCTGGAGTTGGTTGCGCCGGGTGGTAGCAACTCTGCTCACGGTCAACCAGGGCAATACACCCTCCTACGCTCTGGCGGGAGTGCGCGGCAGCGACGAAGGCTTGCCTAAAACGTATCAGGCCGAGGAAATCTGGGTGACGCTGACGATCCAACCCTCTCAACCGCGCTCGAAAGAACTGATGGTGCTGGGCCTGGTGCAACGCGATAATCAACCGATGGAAGCGACCGCCGGAGCCGAAGTGCGATTATCTGAAGGCGGCCTGACCCTGGCGACCGAAACGGTGGACGACCTGGGTAACTTTGTTTTCGACGAGGTAGTTGCACCCCAACATTTTGATCTGGAAATCAAGCTCGGTGACAAAGTAGTCCTCGTACCTAATCTTGGGATGAATTAAAGCCAGCCAGGTTGTATAATAAGGCTCGTTACAACAATAATTAAATCAGTGCGCCTTTTCGTGTGTGCAACCTGGTAAGCGAGGTTTAGGGGTTAGTTTCAAATCCTCCTGTGCGAAAAGCTGTAATTTGCTAAAATTAAATCTGCTGAGCGAGTATATTGAGATTATGGGTAGCTGATGTTAACTGCGGATGACTTTATTACGCACCTGGAAAGATTGGATGACCCGGCAGAGCAACGCCGCCTGATCGAACGTGAAGCGGCCAGCCTGACCGATGAAACCGTCCAGCGCATGAAAGCCCGCGCCAACGATCTGCTGGATAGTAATATTGCGCGTGGGGTTGCTCTGGCCGAAAATATCATTTATGCCTCGCAGGTCTCCGGGCAACCCGTCCACCGGGCGTTGGGCCTGATGGTGCAAGCTAACGCTCACATGTGGCGGGGCGACCAGCACGCGGCAATTCGCCTGTACGACGAAGCCCAGGCGGTCGCGCTGGCCGCAGGCAACCCGGTCGAAGCGGCCCGGTCGCAGGTGGGCAAAGTCGGAGCCTTGATGTACCTGGGCGAACACCGCCAGGCGATTGCCATTGCCCAGAAAACCGGGGACGTGCTGGCATCTCACGGGCAGTTTCTTTCGGCCTCGACCGTTTACGTGAACGCAGCTAATTGCTATTCGCAACTTGAGCAAAATGATAAAGCCCTGGAGGAGTACCGCAAAGCCGAAGCTTTACTGGAAAGCCTCGATAGCGTCACTTCCCGCAAGCACCTCCGCCTGATCTATTACAATATTTCGGTGGCTCTGTGCAACCTGGGTCGTTACCACGAAAGCCTCGAATACAGCCAGCAAGCCTACGATATTGCCCACGAATACGGAATGTTGCTTGACGAAACTAAATTCTTGCAGTCCACCGCTAACAGTTATTACTCCCTGGGCGATTATAATAAAGCTTTGCGCCTGTTCCACCAGATCAGCGACGTGCTGGAGCAAAATAACCTGCTGCCTTTCTTGATCAATTGCAAATATTATATGAGCAGTTGCTACCTGGAATTAGGCCGCTATGAGGAAGCAGTCGAGCAAGCCGAGATCGCCTTGAAACTTCTCCGAGACAAGGGCCAGGTTCTCACTATCCCCGGTGCTTTTGCTAACCTCTATCTAGGCCGGGCCTGGTTAGCTCTGGGCGAGTTAGACCAATCGCAGCAGGCTTTGCTGGCGGCTAACCAGATTGCCGAGCAATTGAATATACCCGGCTTCAAACAGCGCAGTAATTTACACCTGGCCGCTCTTTGCATCGAGCAAGGCCAGCCGCATCAGGCTGAATTACTGCTCAAAGAGCTTTTGCAAAACACCGGTGACCAGCACATCGGCCCGTCGGCCCGGATGCAACTGGCGAACATCGAACTTGAGCGGGCTAATTTTAGCGCGGCTACCCTGTTTGCTCGCCAGGCCCTGAGCGATTTTGAGGGATTAGGTACGCAGGGCGGAATTTATCAAGCCTACTACCTGCTAGGGCAAATTCATCAAAAAGAGGGCCAGCTAGAAGAGGCTCTAGGAGCTTATCAGCAAAGCATCGAGAACCTGGAACAATTGCGCGGGCGAGTTGCCAGCGAAACCCGCTCGATGTTTCTACGTTCTAAAGGTAAGGTCTACGAAGCGGCGGTGGCTCTATCTCTGCAAACCGAAGCGGCAGAAGGAGCGTTTAACCTGGTCGAACGAGTTAAATCGCGGGCATTGGTCGAATTAGTCGGCAATCAGCTAGATATACGGGTGAAGGTGCGGGACGAAGCCGACGGGCCGCTGGTAGCCGAGATCGAAGGCTTGCGGATGCGCCATAACGACCTGACGGGTCGGCTGTCCATCTGGCAGGAAAATGCCGGAGTAGACGACCTGACCGGCCCAACCCGCCCTCGCCTGCTGACCCAGGCCGAACGCGAAGAACTGGTGCAAGAGGTCAAAGAGTGCGAAAAACGCCTGGCCGAACTGACCGAGCGATTGCAGGTCAAGAATGCTCATTACGCCGAGGATGTTACGCTGGCTCCGACTTACCGCTCTTTCGACCGCACCACTTTGCAACCGGACGAAGTGCTGGTGGAGTATTATGTGGCCGGTGACGAACTTGTGGCCTTTGTCGTAACCCGCGAGAGCGTCGAGGTGGTGCGAGGGCTTACCACGGTAGCCCTGCTTAACCGGCAACTATCGTTCTTCCGGCTCAACCTGGCCGGAACGGTCAAAAGCCTGGGTGAGGCAGCCCAGATGGAACCGGCAGTCTGGGTAGCCCGGCGCGAAGGCTTGATCAGGAACAGCCAGGCTCTGCTCCAAAAGCTTTACGCTTTGCTGCTGGCACCCCTGGCACCCCTCTTGGCTCCTTACAAACGGCTGGTAATCGTGCCGCACGGTTCGCTGCACTACCTGCCTTTTCAGGCTTTGTACAACGGCGCAACCGGGCAATACCTGCTGGAAACTTTCGAGGAAGTGGTGCATTTACCGGCGGCCAGTTTGCTGGGTTTGTGCCGCGACCGAGCGAGCCAGACCAAAAGCGAGGGAGCCTTAGTGCTGGGGTTTTCCAATTGCGGGGCTTTGCCCTGCACGGTCGAGGAAGCTTCCCAGGTAGCGGCTACGCTTGGCTGCGAACCTTATCTGGAAGAAGCCGCTTCGCTAGAGCGGTTTCGGGCTTCCGCTCCCACCGCCCGGTTGATCCATCTGGCGGCCCACGGTCGCTACCGCGAGGACGCTCCGCTTTTCTCGTCGCTTTTGCTGGCTCAAGGCGAACTGACCGGCTACGAGTTTTTCAACACCGAGTTGCAAGCCTCGCTGATTTGTCTGAGTGCCTGCGATTCCGGCCTGGGAGCTATCGGCGGCGGTGATGAAGTGCTGGGTTTTAGCCGGGCCTGTCTTTACGCCGGAGCCAGTAGCCTCACTCTTTCGCTGTGGCGGGTGGACGACCGGGCCGGTTCGCTTTTGATGACAGCCTTTTACCGCTACCTGCTGGCCGGGCAGACTAAAGCTGCGGCTTTGCGCCAGGCTCAGCTAAATTTGCTAAACGACCCGACCTATCGCCATCCGTTCTACTGGGCACCTTTCATTTTAATTGGAGACAGTGGCAGACTCTAAAACTGTGGTTAAGGGTGAGGGGCGCGGGAATTAGGAACCGTTCTGGGCGGTAGCTCAAAAGCTACCGCCGCCAGCCGACCTGGGGGTAAAGCGACGCCCTTGTAGGGAGGCTATTTGTTGTATCTCGGAAATCAGTCTGACCTTTCTCAAACCCTTCCTTGCCCTAAATTCCTATTCAAAAAGGAGAAAAATGATGCAAAGTCCTAACGCGAGGCCCGCACGAGGCCGTTACCTGCCCGGACACGTAGTAGTTAGTGGCCCACCAGAGAAATTAGCTCAATTAGAAAAAGCGTCCGAACCCACTAAGGCTCTCAGCCGGGAGTTAGGGGCAACTTTGACCCAGGCCCCGCTCCGCCACGATGCGCCGGTTGTATACGCCCACAACGGTAAAGGCTGGCAAGCAACTCCTCTTAAACTGGGGGTCGAGCGTCAGGCAACCAGTGTGTTCGATCTGGTGGCTAAACTGGTAAATGCCGCCACGACCTATGCTACTTTTCAAGAGCAACGGGCTGCCCAGGGCAACGTTAGCCGCCGCTATAGTTTCGATTCCAATACTACCCTCAGCCCTAACCTGGCAACCAGCTTGAATAGTGCCCTGAACAGCCCAAACGGGTTTGCCGTCACCGGCTTCGATATTAGCCCCGATCATATTATTCAACACACTGCCGGGGGCGGACACATACCGGGCGGGAGTCCCTGGAACGTCCCGGCCCGTACCGCCGTGGCCGTAAACGAGGTGCCACCGCCGACCCTGTTCAAAGAACAGGCTTGCTGGAAAGATGTCAAGGCTCCGCTTCCGGCCCCTTCCGCAGTGCAGGGAAAGGGCGTCACGGTTGTAATACTGGATACCGCCCCGGCCAAAGAAGTGATTAATCCCCAGCTCGTAGATTTTTATATTTCGATGAAAGGCCCCGGCGGAGAGTTTGACGCGCCCACTCCCAGAGGGCCGTATCCCGGTCTGAAAGAGCTTTACAGCGTGGGCCGCATGCACGTGCCTATTCCGGTACGACCGGGCGGCGCGGATATTGACGAAGATAAAATGAAACCGTATCACGGCCTTTTAGGGGCCAGCCTGGTACGACAAATAGCACCCCAGGCTACCATAGTCTTGCTGGAAGTGTTGAATGACGATGGCGAGACGAGTGGCAGCAACCTGACCGAAGCTCTCGATTATGTGCTTTTCTTGCAAGAAAATAAGCTTATGGCGGGAGACAAACGGCTGGTCGAGGATAAGCTAGTTTTCAATCTGAGCCTGGGTATTCCGCGCAGCCTGGACGAAGAAGTGGAAGCGGTGTACCTGCTGGAAGCCTGCGACCGGGCCTGCTCGAAAGGCACGGCGGTCGTCGTAGCGGCCTCTGGCAACGACTCGTATTACCTTCACCCGCGCAACCCGGAAGAACCCGCCGCTTACGGTTATTTTGGCGATACTCAAACTACCTATGATGGAGTAATTGCCGTATCGTCCAGTGGCCCGGCCCCTGGCGAGAGTGCGCTTTACAGCAACCAGGGCAACCTGGCGGCCCCCGGTGTGGATTTACTGATGGATTCCGGTGACGAGGCTAATCCGGGCGGTACGCGCTATGTCTACTGGTCGGGGACTTCCTTTGCTACGCCGTTAGTTTCGGCGGGGGCGGCTTTGCTCCTGAGTGCCGGAGCCAAACCTAAAGACGTAAAACAGCTTTTGTGGGACGGAGCCACCCGGCCTCAAAAGTGGAATTACGTTCCCACCTTGAATATTAGCGGCTCCTTACAGGCTCTGGCCGACCGAAAAAAATAGCCTTCGCCTTTCACGCTTATTCGTTCGTAATTTGTATGCTCTTTTTACTGAGTGATGATTGGTGGCCCTAGATCACTTCCAGGCTATCCAGGTCGGGTGGCGCGGGGTATGGCTGGTGCGGTTCGGTTTGGTACCAGAAGGCGACCGAGGCAATGTCATCTTGCAGGGGCAAGTACCGCCCTTCGCTCCGCCAGCCGAGAGCCTGAATTTGCACCCGCAAGTCTTGCTCGAAGCGGATCGGGTCCATGATGTGCCAGCGATACATCCCGAAGCGTTGCTGGCTGCGGTAGAGTCCGTCCGGCTTGATCACCTGCGGTAAGCCTAGAAAAGGGGTCGAGTAGACTCCGTACTGGCCTTGTGGATGCTCGAAATTCCAGGCTCCCCCGAAATAATCCTCCGTGCCGGTGCCGCAGATCGTCGGAAAGTCGCCGTCGCCATCGAGGTAAAACTTGATCTCGCCTTCGCCCCACCAGCCTGTATTGTTGACTCCCCAGGCCAGGTACGTCCCCACGTAGTGTCCCTGGCCGCGCACGTTATCCAGCAAAATGTGCATTTCCTTGTAGCGCAGGGGATTACTCCGCCGCCATTGGGCGTGAAAATAAGCCCGGTCTGGTGGTACAGAGGTCAGGGTATAGTCTATCTGGTAATAGAGAATGATGTCCTCGCCGGAGAGATTTTCGATCTGAAAGGAGGCTTTTTGGCGAAAAGGCATTTCCCAATATGTGTTCATGCCGCCCGCCGGGTTGACCGCCACGGGTAAGGAGTTAATGTTGCAGCGTTCGCCCCAGCCGTTAGCAAAGAAATCGCCGTAAGGACATTCAACTGAAGGCTCGGCCTCGTCGTCCCAGAAAGCCCGCAAGATCAGCCGCCGCCAGTTGTTCGGATAAGTAGTCATCCAGAGGTGTTGAATTGCGCCCGGCCCCTCGATCTCGGCCAGGGTAAAAACGCTGCGGGCCGGAATAACCACGCACGGCGAAATTTTCCAACCCTGGCCTAACTCGCGGGCAAACCCGGCGTTTGTACCTTCGGTCGCTTTGCCGCCTTCTCCTTTTTGGCCGCTAAAATTCTCCGGGCTGATCGAGCGCGTCCGAGCTTTCGACAGACGTGCTAGATTGCCCAGGCTCATACCCAGTCCATCGAAATCAGCATTTTGGGTCATTTTCGTTTCCTGAACAGTGATTAAAAGGGTTAATAAAGTTTTTCAGTCGAAAGTATAAATAGCGATACGGTTGGCGGTGTCTACATACTCAAGCACCCCCGATTATTATAACTACTCGATTTGACTAAAAACTACACTTTTAACTGAATCTCAATTAAATTAGTCGTTAAATACTGTGGGTTATTGGCTGTAATGCCCGTAGTCCTTGCTTATAGCGGGCGGTTAAAGTAAAATAAGCCGGTAAGTTAGACGGACAAAAATTCCAAAAAGCTTTGGAAACAAACGAATAATCCTACTTCGGCTACAGCCTGACTGTTAGCGAGGTTAAGATAAGGGCTGGGCGAGGAGATCATGGCCGACGAAGAAAAGAAGGTTAGCAAACCTAAGAAAAAGAAGCCTGTTGAAGCTGAAATGACCGAGGCTCCGCTAAAGGCCCGCGCTAGAAAAACCGCTGTCCCTGCCGTTACCCTTGACGAAGAGCCAGGTCAGCCCGCCGATCCTGATGAGGCGGCTTCCTCAGAAGCTTCTAATGCCTCTTCATCTAATGCCCCTTCAATGGAAGATGAACTGAGCGGATTAGGGGTGCCGGAAGCTTTATCGCGCTTGCTCAAACACCTGACCGAGGAAAAGGGTTCCGCTTCCAGCCCGCCCGAAGAAAGCGAAGCCAAAAGCTCTAAATCGCGCAAGAAGCGCAAACCAAGTGTAGCCGAAGCCGAGGTTCCCGCCGCGCCCGAACCGGACGATAGCCCGGTAGTGCCTTCGATTTTGCCGATCTTGCCGCTCAAAGACACGGTAGTTTTTCCTATGACGGTCTTTCCTCTGGCAGTCGGGCAGGAGCGTTCGATCCGGCTAATCGAGGATTTGATGGCCGGAAGCGGGCCGAAACTGGTTGGTCTGGTAGCCCAGAAGAACCTCGAAGTCGAACAGGCCGGGCCAGGCGATGCCTACACGATTGGAACCGTCGCGGCAGTCCACAAGCTACTCAAAGTGCCGGACGGCACCATTCGGTTGGCCGTGCAGGGTCTCGATAAGATGCAGATTATCGAATACACCGAAACAGAGCCGTATTTGCAGGCCCGGATTGAAATTTTGTACGATGCCGAAGAGAAAACGCTCCAGGTTGAAGCCCTCATGCGCAATTCGCTGGCACTCTTCCAGCGTCTGGTCTCGCTGGTGCCGCAAATCCCGGACGAACTCTTGATTACGGCTATCAATGTAGAGCAACCGCGCCAACTGGCCTATTTGATTGCAACCAGCGTGCGGATGGAGCTTGAGCAACGCCAGGAATTGCTGGAACTGCCGGATGTGCAGACCAAACTCGAACGGCTGAACGTCTTTCTGACTAAAGAACTGGAAGTCCTCGAACTGGGCCGCAAGATACAGGGTCAGGTGCAGGAAGAACTGAGCAAGACGCAGCGCGAGTATTTCTTGCGTGAGCAAATTCGGGCCATCCAAAAAGAGCTTGGCGAGGACGACCCGCAATCTGCCGAGATTAACGCTTTCCGCGAGGCCATCCAGAAGTCGAAAATGCCAGTCGAAGCCCGCCGCGAAGCCGAGCGCGAACTTGACCGCCTCTCGAAGTTGCCGCCCGCCGCCGCCGAGTATGGCGTGATCAAAACTTATCTCGACTGGCTGACTACGATGCCGTGGGACAAGAGTACCGAGGCTCCTCTGGATATTGGAGTCGCCAAGCGCGTGCTGGACGAGGATCATTATGACCTCGAAAAGATCAAAGAGCGGATTCTGGAATACCTGGCCGTCAGGAAGCTTCGCAACGAGCGAATGCCTGCCCCGACCAGGACTGCCGAACCCGAAGCTTCTGCCGATGGTACGACGGAGGAAGCCGAGCCTAAACTCAACGACGGGCCGCTTACTTACGAAGATGTCCACAACTACACCGGGCCGCGTGAGCCGATCCTGTGCTTTGTGGGGCCGCCCGGCGTGGGTAAAACGAGCCTGGGCCAGAGCATTGCACGGGCCTTAGGCCGCAAGTTCACCCGCATGTCGCTGGGCGGGATGCGCGACGAGGCCGAGATTCGAGGCCACCGCCGAACTTATATCGGGGCGTTGCCGGGCCGGATTATCCAGGCAATCCGCCGAGCCGAGTCGAACGATCCGGTTTTTATGCTGGACGAGGTGGACAAGATCGGTACGGACTACCGGGGCGATCCGTCTTCGGCCCTGCTGGAAGTGCTTGACCCGGAGCAAAACCGGGATTTCCGCGATCATTATATGGACGTGCCGTTCGACCTTTCAAAGGTGATGTTTATCGCTACGGCCAACCTGCTCGACCCGATCCCGGCCCCACTGCGCGACCGCATGGAGATTTTGCAATTGGCCGGGTACACTGAGGAGGAAAAGGTTCATATCGCTTTCCAGCATCTTATCCCCAAGCAACTCCGCGCCCACGCCCTGACCGAAGCGGATGTGACGGTGGAAGAGGCGGCGGTGCGGCGGATCGTGCGCGAGTACACCCGCGAAGCCGGAGTGCGTAACCTCGAACGCGAAATAGCCACAGTCCTGCGCAAAGTGGCTCGCGGCGTGGCCGAGGGTAAGAATGAAAAAGTAGTGGTTACGAACGAGAAAGTAGCCGAACTGCTGGGTAAGCCGCGCTACCTGGCGGATGTGGCCGAGCGCACCCAGCAACCGGGGGTAGCAACCGGCCTGGCCGTTACTGAGGTAGGCGGCGATATTCTCTTTATCGAGGCGACCCGCATGCCCGGCAACAAGCAGCTAATCGTAACCGGGCAGTTGGGTGAGGTAATGAAGGAATCGGCCCAGGCGGCCCTTTCTTATGTGCGCTCGAAGGCGGGCGAGATGGGGATTAGCCCGGATTTCTTCGACAAGAACGACCTTCACATACATATCCCTGCCGGGGCCATTCCTAAAGATGGCCCTAGCGCGGGTATCACGCTCACGACGGCGATTGCGTCGCTCCTGACCGGGCGACCGATCCACGGCGACATCGCTATGACGGGTGAAATTACTTTGCGCGGTAAAGTGTTGCCGATTGGCGGGGTCAAGGAAAAGGTGCTGGCGGCGCGGCGGGCCGGGATCAAGCGGGTGATCTTGCCGCACCAGAACGAGCGTGACCTGGACGATCTGCCGCCTGAACTTCGCAACGAGTTGGAGTTCTTTCTGGTGGATAGCATCGAGCAAGTGCTGGAAATTGCCCTAGAAAAGCCGGGCGAACCTCACGTCGGGGCGGCCATAGATACGGACATTGCCACGGCTACCGTATCTCCCAGCACTAACGGTACAGGTAACGGTTTCCACGATGAGCAGCCGATCACGCCGCCCAAACCCAAAGGTCGTAAGCGGGCCGTTTAAGCTTGCTGAGCTTAGCTACAAAAAGCCTTTGGTTAATTCCATGAGTTACAGATCATCTAAAAAATACTGCCGCTTGCCTGGCAGTATTTTTTAATTCGGATTATTCTCGGATTTTGCTAGAGGTTGTGAACTGGCATTGACAGACTTATCAATCTTAGATATTATATATAATATCTAAGATTGATAACCTGAACTTTTAGGGGGTGGCTTTGCAAACAAAAATAAATAAGCCGGGCCTGGGCGCATTGTCTTTTGGGCATCTGGCGATTGATATGCAGACGACTTCGCTGGCAGTGATGACTCCGCTACTTTTGACTAACTTTAAGCTGGACTATGCTACGGTTGCCCTGGTTATAACGGTCAACAACCTGACTTCTTACGCTCTCCAACCGTTCTTTGGGCTGGCAAGCGACCGCCGCTCCTTGCCCTGGCTCCTGCCTCTGGGCTGCTTACTCTCGGCAGGCGGGATGGTGACGGTTTTGTTTATGCCTTCGTACTGGCTGGTGCTACTGGCCGTAATTGTAAGCGGACTAGGGGCAGCAGCGTATCATCCCGAAGGCTCACGCAACGCTAACTGGGTTAGTGGTTCCCAGAAGGCTACCGGCATGTCTTTTTTCTTTTTTAGCGGCAATCTGGGGCAAGCCTTCGGGCCGATTACCCTCACTCTCCTGCTGGCTCTTTTTGGCACAGGCGGCGCAGTTTTCATGCTACTACCGGGTCTTTTGGCTGCCACTTTACTCTGGCGACTCATGCCGCTTTACACCCGGCAAGCTTCCCAGCGCAAAGCCGCTCCTCGCCTCGAAACCGCTCCTTCTTCGCGGAGTAGCAAAGTGCGGTTGCTCGCAATCTTGCTTTCGATTATCAGTTTGCGCTCCATGATCCAGGTCGGCTTGATCACTTTTATTCCGCTCTACTTTATAAGCCAGTCCGCCGCGAACCGCGACTATGCCGCCTTCTTGCTGTCGGTGTTTGTGTTTGCCGCCGCCATCGGCACTCTGATCGGCGGGCCACTGGCCGACCGCCTGGGCCACAAAACTGTGATGGTCTGTTCGCTCTCGCTGGTAATGCCGTTGCTTTTGATCTTTCTCAACTCGACCGGCCCGCTCCAGGTGGCGACCCTGGCCCTGGCCGGAACCTCGCTCGTCTCGGCGTCGTCCCTGACCGTCGTGATGGCCCAGGAAATCCTGCCTAACAACATCGGGTTGGCGACTGGACTGACGCTGGGTTTGGGTTTCGGGGCGGGTGGTATCGGGGCGGCAGGGTTAGGTAGATATGCGGACGCTTTTGGTCTCTCACAGACCATGTTTGTCCTGACACTTCTGCCAATCCCGGTGGTGCTGCTCAGTTTCTTTATCTCTTACAAGCCTCGCCCGGTTCAGGCCAATCCAACCCCTACCGAAGCTGAAGTTAAAACAAAGCTTCCAGAAGGGGTCACGAACAGGCTATAATTAACACGGTTCTGATAACAATTCTCAGGTTGGGAAGGGCGAGGGAAACCGGCTTTAAGTGCTACCGATGTTGCGTTACCACGGACTGTACGTAGTTATTTTTCTGCAAAGCCCGAAAGGGTTTCTAGCTGGGAATCTAAAAAGGTTCAAAAATAAAGGCAAAAAGAATGAGCGAACCGGTCCGGTTTCAACTCAAACGCGAATATATTGTAGAAAGCCTGCGGACGGCCATTGCCGAAGGTGAATTTGAGCCTGGTCAGAAATTGCGCCAGGAAGAGTTAGCCGCCCGCTTCCAGATCAGCAGTACGCCGGTACGCGAAGCACTCCGCAAGCTGGAAGCCGAAGGGTTGGTGACATCCGTGCCGCATCAAGGGGTTTACGTCACTCGCCTTAGCGCAGAACAAATCAAAGAGCGTTATAAGCTTCGCGCCCTGCTGGAAAGCTACGCCGCCCGCGAAGCCGTCACCCGCTTGCAAGAGCGGCCCGACCACCGCGAAAAGCTGTTGACCGATTTGCGCCGTCAGCAATCGGCTCTGGCCCAGGCCCGGCAAGCTGGACAGCGGGCCGAGGTAGTCGCGCACAACACCGCCTTGCACTCGCGTCTGTACCAGGAAGCCGGTTCGCCCCTTTTAATGGAAATGATTACTGATCTGTGGAAATATCACTTTCCCTTTAGTGCTTTGTGGACTGTGCCGGGCCGGGCCGAGAGAGCCGAGGCCGAACACGAAGAATTGTTTCAGGCAATCGAGGCCGGGAATGCTGCCCTTGTGGAGCAGTTGACCCGCGAACACATTGACTTATCCAGTCAGCTTTTAGTGGAATATTTCGAGAGTCTGCCCGTAGCAGACGAAGATTAGCTCCTCGCCCTTGCCCTGACCGTCGTGCGGGCTTGCAGGGCTAACTCGTAAATCTCGTCTTCGCACTCGAAACTAAGCTGCGACCGGGGCGGAAGTTCGTCGAATATACGGACTTCCTCGATTTCGTGGTAATCGTGGTGAGTGGTCAGGCGATCCACCTCGGCGTAATACAAAGCCGCCTTGAACGAACGATAAACACCCCGTTCGAGCCAGATAACGTTGACAAATTCCAGACTGGAAAAATCGGCTCCGGTTTCTTCTACCAGTTCGCGCTGGGCGGCACTCCGCACGTTTTCGCGCCACTCCACCCCGCCACCGGGAAATTCCCAGCTTCGCCAGCGATTGTTACATAGTACGAGCTTGTCGCCCAGAAAAGGTACGATAATCGCAACATCAATTGATACGCCCGCGTGCTGGGCGGCTTCGATCGACTCGTAAGGTAATACTTCGCGTAATTTCATGCTTAAACCATTCGGCCCGCCTTATTAAGGGCGGGCCGCTCGTATTAACTCTCGTTTACAACTACAACTTTTCCAGTCACCTGCCGGGCGGTCAGGCTATCGAGAGCCTGGTAAGCTCGTTCGAGCGGATAAGTTGCCGACACCAACGGCTTTAGCTTGCCCTCGCCAATCCAGCCGATCAATTCCTGCGAGTTTTGGGCGTTGCGGCGTCCGTCGCGGGCCACGAAAGACCCCCAGAAAACCCCGACAATCGAGCAGCCTTTGAGCAACGCCAGATTGAGCGGGATGCGCGGGATTTCGCCCGTGGTAAAGCCGACCACCAGGTAACGCCCTTCCCAGGCCGTGTTCCGCAGAGCGATTTCAGAATAAGCTCCGCCTACCGGGTCGTAAACTACATCCACTCCGCGCCCGCCGGTCAAAGTTTTGAGCCGCTCCTTCATGTCTTCGGTGGTGTAGTTAATTACCTCGTCGGCCCCGTACTGGCGGCAGACGGCCAGCTTCTCGTCGCTCGAAGCCGCCGCGATCACCTTTGCCCCCATGAGCTTGCCTAATTCGACTGCGGCCAGTCCCACGCCTCCGGCGGCACCCAGCACCAGCAGAGTTTCGCCCGGTTGTAGTTTGGCCCGGTCTTTCAGGGCGTAGTGCGAGGTGCCGTAGGTCATCAGGAAGGCTGCCGCCGTCACAAAATCCAGTTCCGGCGGGAGGGGCAAGAGGCGGGCCTGATCTGCCAGGGCTTCCTGGGCAAAACCACCCCAGCCCAACGGTGCCAGCACCCGGTCGCCTACCTTGTACTTTGTAACCCCTTCGCCCACTTTTTTGATCACTCCGGCGACATCGCTACCGGGCGAAAAGGGCAAATCTGGCTTGAACTGATACTTGTTCTCGATGATCAGTGTATCGGGAAAGTTCACGCCACAGGCTTTTACCTCGATCACGACCTGGCCCTGGCCTGGTTCCATCGCTTCGATTTCTTCCAGCACCAGTCTGGCGGGCGGGCCAAATTCTTTGCACAAAACAGCCTTCATAATAGATGTGATGTGGAGACTGTCTCCCTTTAGGCGACAGAGGAAACATCACTCCTTATCCGCGTTAGCGGGGCTTTCCTCTTGCATTGCAAAATCTCTCAGCATATGATAGAAAAATGTACTATGCAAAGAACTATAAGGCTTCAATTGAATACTACGCCTGAGCAAGCCCAAGCCTTGCGCCAAACCCTTGACCGGTTTACTACCGTCTTTAATTACGTGTGTGAGTACGGTTGGCTTAACTCCGAAAAGAATGGGGTTAAGCTGCACCATGCTACTTACTACGCGCTTAAAGATTTGGTAAATATTCCCGCTCAACTCATTTGTGCTGCCAGGGTTAAAGCCACCGAAGCCTTGAAAAGTGCCTTTGCTAGAAAGAAAAACGCTAGAAAAGCCACTCAACCCGTTTCTAAATTTTGTCCTATCCGCTATGACCAGCGCAGCTACAGAGTTGATTGGCCTAACCAAACCACCAGCCTCTCTAGTTGTGAAGGTAGGCTGGTTATCGGCTTTACCGTTCCATTTTACGCCACTAAATACACCGGCTATGCGGTAGATAGTGCTGACCTCATTTACAAGAAGGGTAGTTTCTGGCTGCATGTAGTCGTTACCGTACCCGCCCCCGACTTTGCCACTAATGGCGGGTCTATTGGTATAGACCTCGGACTTAACCGGCCAGCCGTTACCTCTAAAAGAAAGTTCTTGGGCGGTCGGCACTGGAAAGAAGTTGACCGGCGCACGTTTAGGTTCAAACGGGCCTTGCAATCCAAAGGCACTCGCTCTGCCAAAAAGCATCTTAAAAAGCTTAGGGGCAAGCAGATACGGTTTCACCGGGATTGTGACCACGTTCTCTCTAAACGGATTGTCCAAAGTGCCACCCCCGGCACAACGATAGTGATTGAGAACCTGACTGAGATTAGAAGCCGCGCCCGCCTGAAAAGGGGAGAAGGGCAACGCCGCTTGCATAGCTGGTCGTTTGCCCAATTCCGCTCGTTTCTTGGCTACAAAGCCCAGGAAGCTGGTATGCGGGTAGTCGCGATTGACCCGCGGCATACCAGCCAAACCTGCTCTAAGTGTGGTTTTCAATCCCGCTCTAATCGTAAAACTCAATCGCTTTTCCTTTGTCGAGAATGTGCTTATTCTTTGAATGCTGACCTAAACGCCAGCTACAACATTCGGGATAAGCACCTTGCTACCCTCGGTACATCTCTGGGTAGTGGGCCGCAGTCAATCGGCCTATCGTCTCAATCTTCGGATTAGGGACAAGCCGCCTGGCTTTAGCTGGCGGTTGTTGACAGCTCAAATCCTCCTGGGATGTAGTTGGAATTTGGCTTATTATAGCATACCCGTCCTGGATACTACAGCCCTTATTAGTTCCTAGAAGCGTAATCAAGCCTGTATAATTACTCTACGTTTTCAAGAATAGTGCTAACTGTTCCGCTCCGCTTTTCTCGCTCGCCGGGCCTGATTAGCCGAAAGCGGCGGAGCAGTTACGAATAAAAAACCACCTTAGTTTTGGAAAGGGCAGGCACATGAGCGTTGAAGCACATTTAGTAGGCTGTATCGGGCTGGGAACGATGGGGCCGGGCGTGGCCGTAGATTATCTTCTGGGAGGACACCGGGTGACACTTTTCGGGCGTGATGCGGCTAAACTTTCCACGGCCCGGCACCGGGTGCTGGCTGCGCTCGATTTCCTCACCGGCCAGGATTATCTGACTGCGCCGCAGCGGGAAGAGGCCCAGACGCGCCTCTCGACGGCCTTTCTAACCGACCGAGCCAGCTTGAGCCAGATGACGATAATAGCCGAGTCTATTAGCGAAAGCGTCGAGGCAAAAGCAGCTTTATTCGCCGACCTGGAAGAGATTTGCTCGGCCCAGACGCTTTTCCTGACTAACACCAGCGGCCTTTCGATCAGCGCAATATTTGCCGACCTGGGCCAGCCTGACCGGGGCCTGGGAACACACTACTGGAACCCGCCTTACCTGATGCCTCTGGTCGAGGTGACACCGGGCCAGGCGACCGGCCCGGCTCAACTTGCGGCGGTGGAAGAACTTTTGCGGGCGATGGGTAAAACGCCGGTGCGAGTGCGGCGAGAAGTGCCGGGATTGATCTGGAACCGCTTGCAGTTCGCCCTCTTGCGGGAATGTTTGCACCTCCTGGAGCAGGGGGTGGCGACCGTGGCCGAACTCGATCAGGTGGTCGAGATGGGTCTGGCGCGGCGGGCTTCTTTTATGGGCCTGTTCAAAACAGCCGATCTCGGTGGCGGCGATGTGTGGCATACGATTGCCCGGAATATTTTCCCCCACCTGTCCAACGACTCGACCCCGCCTGCTTTCTGGCAGGAACAGATCGAGCGGGGCGAGTACGGCCTTAAATCCGGCCAGGGTTTTTATAGCTGGGAGGCCGAAGCCGCCCGCGATCTCCTGCTGGCCCGCGACCGCTACCTGCTCTCGCGCCTTCCTAAACCGCTTTCTTAGCCGTGAGAGCTTGCAAAAGAGGCGAAACACTTTACAATAGGGTTGTGTCTTATAAGTGCCAACGCCTTAACCTGGCTGGCTGAAATTTTAGAAAAATATAGGACACCGACCGCGAACAGGAGCAAAACATGCGATCTTCTGACCCAAATAAATCTCAAAATAGCGTGAGCAATTTTAATTTGCCCGATATGCCGCCCTCGTACAATCCGATCAACCCTCTCCCGGCAACCGACCCGGATTATGCCCGTCAGTACCAGGAAGCGACTAAACGAGTGCAGAAAAAGATGAATTTCTACAAGAGTCTAACTTCTTACCTTATAGTAGTAGCCTTTTTGTGGGCTATTTATCTCATAACCAGCCCCGGTGCGCATCCCTGGCCGATCTGGGTGATGCTGGGCTGGGGGGTAGGGCTGGCGTTTCAGGGAATGGAAGCTTTTTCCTTTGGGGTTAGCTCGACCCAACGTCAGCGAATGATTGATGACGAATTACACCGCATGGGGCGGTAGCTAGACAAGGGAGTAGCGTATGTCCAACAATAACGTACCGCCAGGATTTGATAGCGGCGAAGGGGATGGGCCGAAGCCACGCTACCAGCCACCGGGCGGATTTGGGACGGCGGCGGGGCAGCCAGTATCACCGTTTTCGACTCCCGATCCAACCCCGGCCCCAGGGCCGCTAGAGCGTCCGGCGGACTGGCCTTCGCCCGGCCATAGCGACCCAGCTAATGCCTGGGGAGGGTCTTCGTTCGGCCAGGGGATTTACGGCTCTTACTCAACCGGGGCCGCCGTTCCGCCCAATGCTTCGTCTCGCCCCGCCGGGCCGAACAATTATTACGCCTATCCGCCTGCTGGTTCTCCCGGCCTGCCCGTGCCGCTCGACCCGCAAGCGGAAGCTTATCGGCTGGCGGCTAAACGGGTCAATGCCCGCCTGGATTTTTACAAGCACCTGACGTCTTATGTGATTGTCAATGTTTTCTTGTGGAGCATCGCTTTGTTGAGTGGCTCCCTCTTTCGGGGAGGGTTCTGGCCGATCTGGATTACGGTTTTCTGGGGAATTGGTCTGGCTTCGCAAGCCTGGCAGGTTTTCGGCTCTTTCGAGCATCGCCAGCAGCAGATGATCGAGGAAGAAATGCGCCGAATGCGTAAGTAAGCCACAAAGAATTTTTAGCAATTCCTAATCCCGGTTCTAAGCCCCCTTTCTTTAGATAAGGGGATACAGAACCGGGTGTGGCGTAGCCACCTGACGCTTTCTTTCTTCGTTTCGTTGTGTTTCGTTGTGTTTCGTCCCGTTCTATTTTAGATGATTTGGCACTTCTATCTAAAATGTGCGATAATAAAGCCATGAAGAAAACTTTGAAGTATCGTATTTATCCCACTAAAGCTCAGACTACCCGGTTGGAGGCCCAGCTTGAGGAGTGTCGGTGGCTCTATAACGAAACGCTGGCAATGCGTAAGAACGCCTGGGAACAGGACAAACGCCCCCTTTCTTATTACGATACCAAAAAGTGCATTCCCAGCCTTAAAAAACAAAGACCGAGCTTGAGGCTCGTTCATTCCCAGGTCTTGCAAAACGTGACCGAG
>JBBRBE010000114.1:0-19383 GCA_038206175.1 Chloroflexia bacterium | reverse complement strand
GCGACGGGCTGAACCTTTGAGGGTCTGGGCCGTTTCACTGAACAGGCTTTTTAGGCTTTCATCTAGTTTCATTGGTTTACCTCCAGGTTATTAGGTTTTATTCTAACATATCCTGGGATGTTTTATTATTTTTGCTTCCCTTATCCAATCTCAAAATTGCCTCTTGACTCTCCCGCAACAGGAGATTGTACCCTGAGAAGGTCGGATATTAGAAGATGTTTCAGGCGAAGAAAGGCCGCGTATGTTCAAGATTGGGGATTTCTCACGACTGAGCCAGGTAACGATCAAGACGCTGCGTTATTACGACGAATTGGGCTTGCTCAAACCCGCTCAGGTGGATCGGTTCACCGGCTACCGCTATTACACGGCAGAACAGATGGCCCGGTTGAACCGTATTCTGGTGCTGAAAGACCTGGGTCTGTCGCTAGAGCAAATCGGTCGGCTACTGAACGATGAGTTACCTCTGGCTGAAATGCGAGGGATGCTCAAGATCAAGCAAGCCGAAGCTTTGCAAACGCTGCAAGCCGAACAGGAGCGACTAAACCGGATCGAAATTCGCCTGGGACAAATGGAAAAGGAGGCAACTATGCCCGAATACGAAGTGGTGCTAAAGAAGATCGAACCTTTGCGGGTAGCGGCGGTGCGCCAGACCATCCCGGTGTATAGCCAGATCGGATCACTTTTTGACGAGTTAACCGTTTACGGCCAAAAACACAACGTGCGCTTCAAGGGCGGGCTGGCGATCTGGTACGACCCGGAATACCGCGAGAGCGATATTGATGGCGAAGCCGCCTGTATCACCGATGATCCTTTACCTGCCGACGAGCGGATAAAGGAAAAGACCTTAGCGGGCATCGAGACGGCGGCCTGTGTGGTGCATCAAGGTTCGTTCCAGACTATGAACGGAGCTTATACGGCTCTGCTGGGCTGGCTCGACGCTCACGGCTATGTGGTGAACGGCCCGAACCGCGAACTATACCTGAACGCCGGAAATGCCCAGGACGACCCTTCCTTTGTCACCGAGATTCAATTTCCGGTGGTGAAAGCCGGAAACTAGCATTTGCCGAGTAACCAACATCGGTTACTTTTCACACTGCCCCACTCAAAGGCGCGGCAAGCTCAGTAGCAAAAAGAAGAAAAGATATGGACACGCCATATCTTTTCTTCTTTTTGTTTTGTTGTTTATTTGTAAAGCTTAGTTCTGTTCGGAAGCAGAGCTAAGCTTTACAAAGGCAACTTGCCCACAAACGGATAGTTCTCGAAGTTCGCGCCGCCGCCACTTAGAACGCTGGCGATGACTGACCCTCGTATACCGCCATTGCTCACGTTTACGTTCGCTTTCGGTGCAAAGATCGTCCCTTCCACGCTCACTCCACTGATATTGAGCGAAGTAGCTTCGTAGAAGTTGAAAACTATCCTTTGCCGATCAATTCCACCGCTCAGAGCGATACCGATGGACTTGATCTGGTCGCTCGTGCCGTCAACATTGATGATAACGGTCGAGTTGGCCGGAGCATTGATCTGCAAGTTATTGCTGCTTGCCAGGTCGCTGCCTTTAACCTTGAAGACGTTCCGCTCGCTATTGCTACCGGCCAGGCTGATGCCGCCATATTGCACTGTAGTAGTGCCGTTGGCGGGTAGATCGGCCCAGTTGTTGGAAGCGGTGTTAGCGTCGGATTGAAGGGAAGCCAGATCGAGCGGATTAGCGCGTTGGATCGGACTACCATTCGAGAAGTTCGCGTTGGAATTGGTAAAGGTTCCGCCGTAAACGGCGTTCCCTTTGACCTGGCCGCCCTTCAAGCTTAGATTACCGTTGACCAGCACATTATCCCCGGCCATGATCACGCCTTTGGACAGGTCGTAGGAAGTAAAGCTGGCGTTGCCGCCGACGCCCACCCGCCCGGCAATCTGGCCGCCCGTAGTCAGGTTGAGGTCCTTGAGAGCCAGCACATTAAAGTCTGTCACCGAAGGAGCGTCCGAATCAGCCCCCTCGTTATCCCCATCGGTGGCGCGGGCCGGGTAGTAGAAGAAGCTGGAATACGGCGTGGCCTGGTAGGGGAAGGTGGTGGATAGCTTGCGATAGGTTCGGTTTACGCCATCGCCCAGCACATTGTTGGGTGAAATATTGTAACCGTCTACCAGCACCCCGGCCACGACTTGCAAAGACACATCAATAACGTCGTCGGTCAACCGCCGCCCGTTGGGGAACCCGGCGATGTCGTTCGCCAGCACACCCAGACGCTTGGGCTTGTTGGTGGGCGGAATAGCCACGTTCAAACGCAACTGCTCCGAAGGTATAACGTTCGGCGGTTGATTCAGGCCCGGCACGCCGGTCAAGAAAACCGTCACAATATCCTGGCGCGGAGCGGGTGGCACTTTCAGCCCGTAAATAGCCTTGAGTAGCCGGGCCGGTTCCGGGTCAACTACCACGTTCACCACGTCGGGAATAGTGCGGTCTTGCCAGGGTTTAAGGCCGTTGAAGGCATCCTTTAGACCCAGCGGAACGATTACCTCGTTGACGAGCGGCATGCCCAGGCGTTGAATTTGCACCCATTCGCCACTGTTGGTAGAAGCTTTCCCGGTGTTAAAAATCTTGGTAGTCTGGCGGCTGCTGGTGATCCAGCTACCGATTACCGCCGCACCATCTTTAGGATCGGTCGGGCGGGTGCCGTTCTTGGTCAGCAAGTTGATCGGAACCTGGATCGAAATGGTATGTACGTTGTAGCTGGCGAAGTTGTTCACGCCGCCGCCCGCATTGCCCGGCAGTTTGCGGATCGTCAGTAGGTCGAACAAGGAAGCAATGTCGGCATAGAAAGCGTCCGCCCGTGGGCCAGCGAAAACTTTGATGCCGTTGTCCAGGTTAGCAATAGCCTGAGCCGCTACGAGCGGGTAAGTCGGGAAAGAAGCTGGGCCGACGTTGGGTGGCGCAACCGGAATGTTGCTGCCCAGTTGGGTGCTTTTGGCGGTCGAGCAGTTAGACAAGGGCTTGTCTTTGCAACTGCCGTCTGCCGGTGCATCTACCCGCGTTACAGTCATCGCCTGGCGCAGGTTGTAGTCGGGGTCGTTGATAGACGTGACCGGCCCGGTATTGAGCAGGAAGCTTTTAGGGTTGGTAATAGTTGTGTTGAAACGGAACTGGAAAGAAACGTGATCCTGAGCATCTCCCACGTTATCGAGATGCAACTCGTACAAAACATCATCGCCAAAGCGATACCAGTTCGGGCCACTGGCCGGACTTTCAAGCGGAATCCAGTTCGTCACGAATGTAACGGTGTCAGTCCGGTCAGGACTGACGAAAGAGTAGAGGTCGGTAGCATCGGCTACGGGGTCCTGGCTGATCAAAGGAGCTTCGCGGTGACTGGAAGCTTCTACGGCGGTGGGAGTAGTGAGCAAAGCCGGGGCGAAACTGGTCATGAGCAAGGTCAGGAGACCTACCCAGGCTATCGTCACCGCCTGGCGCATTTTCTTGGGCATAAAGGGCGATCCTTTCTTTTCTGGTAAACTGAAGAAACGAAAGACCCACACAAAAATGGGACAGGAAAACCCGAATTTTCCTGTAAAGTAAAAAGAGGCAAGGCAAACAACCGACCCTGGTTGTAAAGAAGCACAACCGAAGACCAGCATAAATTTACCGTAGGCAAATAAGCTTTTAAGAGGTGTAAAAGGAACGAAAGCAGATTGAAGTGGGACGGCTTACAGACTTGGAGACAAGGACACTTATAAGGTTGGTGAAACGAGCGATCAGTGAGTTATAGGTGGACGGAACGACAGGCTATGCGAAGAAGCCAGGCCGTGCCATCTCTCTTTGTACGTGCCAATAAAGGCTTTGGATTAATAAATTTTAGTATTATTTTTAATCGCCCAGACCATCTGCTACAGGCTAAATCCGGGTGGTGTATAATAGCTCGGCCTCTTGGACGAGATAAGCGGCAATACTGAGTATGAGGAAAAGCGATGCGCCAGGTGATGCTCTGCGTACCCCAGAGCCTGGAAATTTACCGTTATGTGCTGCAAGTGCGCTTGAGCGAAGGAGAAGGCCCGCACCTGACGGTCATCCTGAAAAACCCTTCGACGGCAGATGCAACCCGCTCCGATCCTACTATCGGCAAGGTCGAGGCGTGGGCGCGGCGGCACAACTTCGCGGCCCTCTCCTACGTTAATCTTTTTGCGCTGCGTTCGACTAAACCGGCCCCGCTCAACGATTACGAGTACGATTACATCGTCGGAGCCGACAACGACCGGCACATCCGGCAGGCCGTAGAGTGGGCCGATACTGTTGTAGCGGCCTGGGGCAACGCCAACGGCATCGAGCCGCATCGCTACGACCGGCGCATCGGGGAAGTGCTGGGATTGGTAGGGCCGGGCCGCCTTAAAACGGTCGGGCAACCTACCCGCCAGGGCTACCCTCGGCACGGCCTGTTGTGGAATCACGCGCCCGCTTTGAGCGATTTTGAACTGTTATTTGATTGGCCTGGGAGAAGAGATTGAGTCTGATTGAACGAGAAAACCAGCAAACGCGGGAGCCTGGGCTTGAAGGAAGCGGCCCGCTCGAAATAAAAGCTGGAAAAGATCGACTGGCCTGGCTACCCGGCCCTCTGAAAGGGCTGGATCGGGGTATTCTGGCTCTGCTGCTGGTCTTTATGTTGACCCTGCCGCTTTTCACCCCGCGTATCTATGCTACCGACGAAATAAAGTACTTTTCTTACCTGCACAGCATCTTTTTCGACCGGGACGTAAATTTTTACAACGATTACACCTATTTTTACAACACTAACCCTAAAAAATACGCCGACTTCAAAGCCTCGGTGATAGATAAGCCTAACGAGCAAGGTTTACCAAACAACGAAGGGCCGGTCGGCTCGGCTATCCTGTGGACGCCTTTCTACGGCGTCGCGCACGGGGTGGCCCTGCTGGGCCAGGCAGTCGGCCTCAAATCGTTCAAACCGGACGGCTTCTCGACCCCTTACGTGTGGGCCGTCACGCTCGGCTCTTTGATCTACGGCTTCCTGGGGGTGCTGTTCTCTTACCTGTTCGCGGCCAATTTCGTGCCGCGCTTCTGGGCTGCATTTGGAGCGATTGTGATCTGGCTGGCAACCCCGGTAATTTTTTATCTTTCGCTTACCCCGCCTATGTCGCACGCTAACTCGTTCTTTCTGATCGCCTTATGGCTCTGGCTGTGGTATAGAACCCGCGAGTGGTGCGTAGATGCAAAGGGCCGGTTCACACCCGGTGTGCGGCGTGGCTCGATGTGGCTCTTGCTGGGCGTCCTCGGTGGCCTGACGACTATCGTGCGCGAGCAGGACGGTACGGTACTGATCATTGCCGCCCTCGAATCGCTCTATCTGTACTGGAAGGGTGGGTTTAGGCCAAAACTCCTGTTCGGAAACGTCCTTTTTCTGGTCGGGTTCGGGCTGGCTCTCGTACCGCAATTTATCGTTTATCTGGCTCTAAACGGGCGGTTGGGGCCGGGCAAAGTAGTCGGGGATAAGCTGCAATTTCTTAGCCCGGAAGTGCCGGGCCGGATGCTGGGACTACTCTTCGCCAACCCCGACCACGGGCTGTTCTGGTGGTCGCCCGTACTGCTTCCGGCCCTGGTCGGCCTGGGCCTCATGTTGCGCGACCGCCCTTTGCGCTTTGTAACGCTGTTGCTTCTGGCGGCGTTCCTGGCCGAACTTTACATCTCGGCGGCTTTTCAGACCTGGACAATGCGCGGTTCGTTTGGCCCCCGACGGTTAATCGGGATCAGCCCGCTCTTTGTGCTGGGACTGGGCTACCTGAGCTGGCGGCTAACCGAGCGAGGGCCAAAACCGGGCTTGAAATGGCCGCGCCGGGCCGTCGTAACGGCAGGAGTGTTATTTGTAGTGTGGAATTTTGGCCTGATCATCCAGTTTAGCGCGATTCGTACCGAGGAAACTCGCAAAGACCTCGACCCGGCCCGCGTGGTGGTAGACCAGTTTACCGCCGTACCCGGCAAGCTGGTCGAAACAGCCCAAAAATTCTTGTTCGACCGGGAAAAGTTTTACAAAAAGTAGATCGCTCTTTTTTAAGTTGGCTTCTTATATAGCAGAAGTGAGGAACAGACTGACAGCGACAAACCGGCGGTCTACGGGCGCGAACATTTCGTTCACGACTTCCATCAACCGCAGGTGTGGACGCGAAACCGGGGGAGTCCGCTTGCCGGGCGGCGATCCGACCGAACCGAGCAGCAACTGGCCGAATTACGCCGCCAGTTAGAAGATTTGCGGCGACAGCACGGGCAAGCCTGCCTCTTTAGCTCACGGTGATAGCCAGGGTCGCCCGGCGTAAGCGTTGACGGGCCGCCATCAGGAATTCACCGGCCAGTGCGTCTAGCTCGATAGAACTGTAGTCTTCCAGCTTACCGGCGTCCACCATTTCGGCAGCCCGTGGATCGAGCGGCAAACAGCCCAACACCGGAGCATGGGCGGCCTCGGCCAGTTCCGCCGCCCGACTCGGCCCAAACAGGGCCAGTCGCTTGCCGCTATCCGGCAACACCAGGTAACTCATATTCTCGGCTACCCCTACAATGGGGGTGTGCATTTTCTCGGCCAGCCGGATGGCCTTCTTGACGATACTGGTTGCCAGCTTCTGGGGGGATGAAACCAGCACAATCCCGTTGGTGGGCAGGCTTTGTAGCACTGTCAAAGGGGCATCACTCGTGCCGGGCGGTAAATCTACCAGCAAAAAATCCAGTTCACCCCACAGCGTGCTATTATAAAAATCCTTGATCATCTTGCTGATCAGTGGCCCCCGCCAGATAATCGCCTCATCCTCGCTCGGCACGAAAAAGAGCGACGACATGACCTTGATGCCCTGCGCACTGATCACCGGGATAATCTTGCCGCCCTCCGCCTGGGCCGGTTTAGCCGTAATGCCAAACGTGCGCGGAATGCTCGGCCCGGTGATGTCGGCATCGAGAATGCCAACCCGAAAGCCCATGCGGTTCAGGCCAATTGCCAGCGTGCTGGTAACGTAGGACTTGCCTACGCCGCCCTTGCCACTGACAATGGCAACAATGTTCTTAATATTCGCAGTGGTGGAGTCGTCCGCCTCCGCACCCGCTCCGGCAGCCGCCAGACCGCCGGTTTTAAGGTCGGGGAAAAGCTCCGGCTGGCGCAACACTAGGTTCAGGTCGGCCAGGAGTGGCGCGACGGCTACTTTGTGGCGTTCGGCACCGTGTTCTACCGTGTCGTAGCTGGCGACGGCACAGGTGACACAGCCCAGCCCGTGCCGGGCGAACACACGCACCGTGGCGGGCCAGGTCTCCACGACCTGTTTGATCACCATCTGGGGCTGAATAAGGGGAGTTTCTTCGTTCATATCGCCTTGTTTATAATTCTCGTTAAGCCAAAATAAGATTCTGGCCTCAATTATAACACCCAGGCGACCTAAACAAAACTAACTACCTCCCCTGCCTCGGCCATCACCTCGAAAGGCAGAGCTAAATCGGGCTGAGTGCGTGCGCTGGCCGTGAATTCGACTTTCGGGCCGACTCGTTCGAGGCGCAGGTCATAAAAACGGCCCCACAGGTTCAGGTTCAGTACCTCCAGGAAATCCCAGGCCGAGGGCAGTTGCGGCTGGACAAAGATCACTCCGGTGGTCGGGTCGGGCTGGAGCCGGAACATCCCCTGCACACTCAACCAGTTGAAAGTCGCGCTCGACCAGGCTTGCAAGAAACAGGCGTCCGGGCCAACAAATTCGGGGATGGCCCAGGGGGTGTAGTAGCCATACAGTTCAGCACAACGTTCCAGATACCACAAACCCCGGTCGGGCCGTCCGTAGCGAAATTCGGCCAGCGCAATAATGGCGTTCTGGATCGGCATCACAAAGTCGGTGGTGCCAGGGTGGATCAGGCCACGCGGCCCCGTATGTTCCGGGCCTTCCACGCGCTCGAAAAGCCGCTTCACCCGCTCAGGCCGGTTTGCCACCACGCCCATTTCCAACCCGACGTAGCTGTGAGCCGGTTCGTTGGGTTGCATGCTCAGGTCAGGCTCGATCCGCCAGAGGTATTCTTGCCGCGCCTCCGACCAGAAGTAGCGTTCAATCTGGGCCTGCACCCGCCCGACTAACTCGCCTGCCCGCTCCTCGGTAGCCCGGTCGCCCTGTACCCCGGCCAGATAAGCCAGCGATTGCAAACCCTGGAACAAGCTGCACGCTACGTCCAGTTTCTTGCCATGTTCGGCACTCCGCAGTTCCAGAAGGCCAGGGCCGTCCGGCAACAGGTCGCCTCGCGGGTCACACTCGCCCAGCATATAATCGAAAATCGCGGCCCGGCAAACATCATACATCTCGGCCAGAAAACCCCGGTCGCCCGTCCACCGAAAAGCCCGTTCCACCGCCGTCACGAATTGTCCGGCTTCGATAGTATTACCGGCATTAAACATCCGGCCTGTCTGGGTAATTTCGTGCGGCACTCGCCCACCCTGACGCCCGGCATAATCGGCCAGCAGCCGCAGATTTTCCAGAGCCGTCTCGCTCTGACCGGAAATGAGCAAACCGCTCACGGTGTAATAAGTATCGCAGCCAAAGAACCAGGCAAAACCGGGGAGGCCGCCCACAATGCCGCGCCGTAAGCCGGGAATTTCAAAGGTTTGCATGTCCAGGCACAGCTTGGAGCCGTCGAAAATTCGGTCGAAATCGGGCCGGGGCGAACGGAGCCAGGCAGAGCGAATGAACCAGCTATTTTGAGACCGGACTTTCTCGGCCCACAACTCGGCCCGGCTTTCCAGCAGTTGAGCGGCCTTGTGGCGGGCAAACTCGGCTCCTTGCAACCCCCCGGCCAGGGCAAAATGTAGTGTGCGGCTGTTGCCTGGCCCAAGTGCAAATTCGTATTGGAGTTGGCCGGAAACGCCCGCTCCTTGCAGTTGAGCCGGGTTGGGAATAATTCCGCGTTGCTCAAGCCCGCGGTAGCCTTCCAGCGAACCAGTCCGCTCGGCGGCCCATAAATCTGGCCCGGTAGAGTGAGCCTGTACCTCACTTTCACCCAGCATAGCCGCCGCCCACTCCTGGTGCAGCGTGTCGTGGGCTACAATCGCGCCGTCAGCTTCTTCAAAGTGGGCGGCGTCCGCCCGGTCGGACCAATCGCTCCACCAGGCTCCTTGCAGGTCGAACCGCACCAGCCAGGCCACCTCTAACGACAACACTTCTTTGGTCGGGTTCGTCACGGTCAGGCTGAGCAAAAGGCCCGGTTCGCGCTCCGGTATCCACAAGACCTGCCGGGCCGTCATCGGCACTCCATTCACCTCTAACTCAAAATCCCGTTCAGCACACCCCGGCCTCATTACGAAGCGACGGCAATTGTCTTGATATAACCATTGGAAAGGATCAGGAGTAGTAGAATTAAGTTCCGAATTTTGAGGCGTTGCCAGGTCTGGCTCCTGGCCCCTGACCTTTGAGCCGCTCCGCAACCCGAACCAGAAGCCATCGGCCAACTTGAGCGGAGGTGTCCACAGCCCGCCCATTTCACCCGGCAGGTGACGGCCCATATCGGGGAAGGCTCCGTTCATATGGCCGATTAAATAAGAAGACCGCCCGGTCACAGCGAACGGGCGGTTGAGATTTGAAGTTACAACTTCGTCGTAAGACGGAGCTAGAGCCGGTCCAGTCAATTTTTAACTCCCTGCCAGTTAAATAGAAGTTCGCTCTCCCCAGGTGCAGGACTAACCTTTAAGCCCGGTGGTAGCAATTCCTTCGATAAAGAAACGTTGGAAGAACAGGTACAGGATCACGATTGGGATCATCACCAGGATCGAGCCGGACATCAAAAGGTTCCAGTCCGTCTTGTACTGTCCTCGGAAGGTACTCATACCCAGTGGCAAAGTGAACAACTCGGACTTACCAATAATGATCAGGGGCATCAAGAAGTCGTTCCAGCGTCCCATGAAAGTAAAGATCGTCAGAGCCGAAAGAGCAGGCCGAGCCAGAGGCAGCACTACCTGACTAAAAATGCGGATACGACCGGCCCCATCCACCCGTGCGGCTTCTTCTAATTCGACCGGCACGGAAGTGAAGAACTGGCGCATCAGGAAAATCCCAAAAGCCGTCACCATGAAGGGAATGATCAAGCCCTGCAAAGTGTCGGTCAGCCCCAGGCTTTTAAGGACGATGTAAGTCGGGATCAGGGTAATTACGGCAGGAATTGCCATTGTGCCGATAATCGCCCAGAAAACCACTCCACGCCCAGGGAAGGGAATACGCGCAAAAGCGTAACCGGAAGTTGAGGCAAAAAACAGGGTTAGCAAGGTGGTAAAGAAGGCTACCAGGAAGCTGTTTAAATACCACGTCCCGAAGGGTACGATTGTAAAGATGTCAAAATAGTTTTGCAGTGTCGGGTTTTGAGGAATCAGCTTGGGCGGAAAGCTCAGGCTGTTCTGTATCTCAATTTCCGGCTTAAAGGAAGCACTCAAAGCCCACACGAAAGGTATAAACTGAACCAGAGCGAACCCGATCAGTAAGGCATAAGCTCCAAATTTGACCAGTCGGCGCGACCAGAGCGGACTTTCGTTGACGACACTCGACTCGATAGCGGGCATCTTGGCTGAAACTGCCATATCTCTACCTCTCTTTCCTATTCCTAGTAGTTCTGCTCAGTCTTAAAGAAACGCCGCTGAAGTAAAGTCAGGCTGAAAATAATGACAAACAGAATTACTGCCGCCGCTGCCGCCAGACCCATTCCATTGCGCTCTCGGAAAGCTTGCTGGTAGATGTAGAACACGATAGTCAGAGTAGACTTTTGAGGGCCACCCGTACCGCCCGAAATAATAAACGCCTGGTCGAACACCTGGAACGTGCCGATAATACCCAGCGTGACTACGAAGTAAGTCGTCGCCGTCAGGAGAGGAACCGTTATGCGGAAGAATTTTTGGACGCCGTTTGCTCCGTCAATAGAAGCGGCTTCGTAAAGCTGACCCGGAATATCCTGTAAGGCAGCCAGGTAAATTACCATAAAAGTACCGGCAGTCGTCCAGATATTCAAACTCATGATGGCGGGCAGAGCAGCGGAGGGATCGTCGGTCCAGCTAGGCCCGTTGATGCCAATCAGGGATAAAGCGTAGTTGAGCAAACCAAACTTATTGAAGAACCACAAAAAGATAATACTGATTACAACCGAACTGCTGATCGAGGGGAAGAAGAAAGCCGCTCGGAAGAAAGTACGACCTCTGATCTTCTGGTTAACCGCCACGGCCAGTAGCAGCGACAGAGAGGTTTGAATTATCACCACGAAGAAAGAAAAGCGAGCCGTGTTCCAGATCGAGACCTGAAAATCTTCGTTGCCCAGCACTTTTGGGAAGTTATCCAACCCAACCCAGGTGCGATTCTCGAAGGTAGTAACGTTAATTTTGAACAGGCTCAAGAAAACACCAAATAGAATAGGGAAAACCGTAAAAACCGAAAAGAAGAGCAAAGCCGGGCCGACGAAAAGCCATCCGGCCAGAGAGTCTTGCTGCTTCTGGCGTTGCAAGGTCAGCACTTTTTCCTGTGCTACGGGCCGATCCGCACTGATAGCCATATCTTTTATCCTCCTCCACCCAAATCACCAGGCGACCAGGTAAGGATCATAAGTGATCCTTACCTGGTGTTTCTTCACCTGGAAAATGGCCGATTTACTGGTTAGCCAGTGTATCTTTCACCACTTTATCAATCTCGGTGACAGCAGCATCGGTAGTCTTGTTACCGGCAAAGACTCCCTCCAGAACAGGGTTAACCTTCTTGTCAATACCGCCAAAGCCTACGCCGAACTGCCAGGCTTTAGCTCCGTTGGTACCGTCCAGGAAAGGCTTGCGTTCCGGGAACTTGGCACTGAAAGCTTCGGTCAAAGCCTTGCGGGAGGGCAGAGCCAGACCAGCGTCGGTCAAAAGCTTCTGCTGGCTGTCGCTGGTCAGGAAGCTTAACAGAGCGAAGGCGGCGTCCTTGTTCTGCGACTTGGCCGTCATCACGTAGGCCACGGTGAAGTCCAGGTTGCCGACCTGATCGCCCTTTGGCAAAGCGGCGAAACCGAACTTACTCAAAGCCCCGGCTTTGTCGGCGGCTGGAATAAACCAGGCTCCCTCGAAAGCAATCGCGGCCTTGCCTTTAAGCAGGGCATCGCCCGGCCAGTCCGCGCCGACATCCTTCGGCTTGAGGGCCAAACCTTCTTTGACCAGGCTGGCGTAGTAGTCCAGACCTTTCTTGAACCCGGCTTCGGTTACTTTGGAGGATTTACCGTCGTCAGAAACCATCGCCCCACCAGCCTGATAGATAAAGGCCAGCGCACGGGCAATATCCGGCGGCAACGAAATCGGGGCAGTCCCGGCAGGCATCTTGGCCTTGAGCTTCTGCGCGACCGATTTTAGCTCGTCCCAGTTGGTCGGCGGGGCCGTTACGCCTGCCGATTGCAACAGTTCTTTGCTGTAGATCATGCCAAGCGGATTGTGGTCTTTGGGTAAACCATAAACTTTGCCATCAGGCCCGGTATAAGCCTTGATCAGGTTAGGGTAGAAGTCGCCCAGGTTGATTTTAAGCTTATCGGCGTAGCTGTTGACCGGCTCCAACAATTTGTCCACAATCAGGTCAGGAGCCAGCAAACTATCCACATAGAAAACGTCTGGCGCACTGCCGCTCGCCAGCAGCGTCTTAATCTTGGTGTCGTAATCGCTGGCGATCACTTCTTTAGTGACCTTGACGTTGGGATAAGCTTTGGCAAAGTTCGCCAGTTGCTGATCCACGATGGCATCTTCTGCCGGGGTGGAAGGAGCAATCGAAATCCGAACGTTGCCCGTCACTGCCGGATTAGGCGTAAAATCGGTCGTGCCAGTGGCGGCGGTCGTCGCTACTGCCGCACTGGTGGCAGGGGCGGCGGTCGTGGCGGCAACCGCAGCAGTCGTGGCGGGAGCAGCAGTCGTCGCTCCAGCGACAGTCGTCATTGCCGCCGCCGAAGTCGTCATTGCCGCTGCCGTGGTAGCTCCGGCGGCAGTTGTGGCTCCTGCGGCGGCAGTCGTCGCAGCAGTCCCGGCGGTGTTAGTTGCATCACCGCAAGCACTGAGCAACAGGCCCACCGAAAGCGTCATAATAGCCAGAACGCTGGTTAGTTTAAACCTTTGTCTGGTCTTGTCTATCACTGACATCCTTGTCCTCCTCTTAGTTGTCGTTATAAATAGGTATAGGTATTTTGCCGGGCAAAAGCCGGGCAAAAAGGTTTTGGAAAAGCGCAAAGCGATCCGGCCCGGCTACAACGGGGTACGAAGGGGGCGAGCGGCCACTTTTCCAATTTGCGGGTCACGTTCAAAAGTTAGGTCGTAGCGTGCCGATCCGCAGCGCACGCCGTATAAGGCTAGATCGCCGAGGTCGGTCGTTAACACCGGCGTCGAGAAGATAAGTTTTTGTTGAGGACCGACTTGCAGCCCTAGCAAACTTTGCAAGAGCAGCCAGGGCGTCCCGGCAGCCCAGGCCTGGGGGCTACAACTGACCGGGTAGGCACACGGTGCGCCACTCTCCGCGGGAGTGCGTTCAAAACCGCAATAAAGCTCCGGTAGACGGCCCTGGGGAAAAGTGGCTGCCGCCGCCAGAATCTGCTCGGCCACCTGCCAGGCTTCCTGACCGAACCCGTAACGGCTCAACCCCGCCACCAACAGGGCGTTATCGTGCGGCCAGATCGAACCGTTGTGATAGCTCATCGGGTTGTAATTAGCGTCCAGGGTACTCATAGTCCGCACGCCCCAACCGCTTAACATATCCGCCTGCAACAACCGCCGGACGAGTTGCGGCGCGATAGCATTGTCTACAATTCCGCTCCACAAAGCGTGGCCGGGGTTCGAGGTGACGCTGCGAACAGGCTGTTTATCACCGTCCAGAGCCTGCACCAGAAAGCCTTCTTCGGGCCACCAGAAATCACGATTGAAATTAAGTTTAAGTGTAGCGGCCCGTTCTTCCAAGTCCGCCGCCCGCCCGACTTCCTCCGGCCCGGCCCACCGGCGCAAAGCCTGGGCCAGGGCAACCTGGGCCGCGTAGTAATAACCCTGCACTTCGACCAAAGCCAGGGGAGGCCGCGGGCGTGGCCCGTCCGCCCCGCCCATAGACTCGTCGCTATCCTTCCAACCCTGGTGCAAAATACCCCGTCCCGAACGACGACTGAAAGTGATGTAACCCCCTTCGTCCAGTTTGGCGGTAGCTTCGGCCCAGCCTAAAGCTTTTTGCACCGACGGCCACATCTCCCGGAAAAAAGCCTCTGGCTCGGCGATCCATTTCAGGCTTTCGGCAAAAAGCAGGATAAACAACAGCGTGCCGTCCACCGAGCCGTAATAGGGGCCGTGCGGCATTTCGCCGTTGCGGGTCATGTCGCCATGCCGCAACTCGTGCAAAATCTTGCCCGGTTCGCTATCCTGCCAGTCATTTCGCTCCGTGGCCTGGTGCGCCGCCAACACGCGCAACGTGTCCACGGCAATTTGAGGGTTCAGGCCCAGCGTTTGCAAAGCTGTAATCAGGCTATCGCGTCCAAAAAGAGTAAAATACCAGGGCAATCCGGCGGTAATCGCCAGCCCTTGCGGGTGGTGCTGCATCAAGGCCCGGAGATCGAGCAAGCTAGTCTCGAAAATTCGGTTCAGCCCATAATCCGAAGTTTCCAACCGGGTGCTGGCCCGCTTCCAGGCCGCCCGCAAGACCGAGGCTTCGTGCAGAGCCTCACCAAAGCTAACGGCGGCTTTCTCGCGCGGCCCATCCAGCAAAAAGCGCAGGTGCAGGCTCCTGGGTTGTTGCGGCAAGAGTTCCAGTTCGTAAAAAAGCGTCACCTGAGGAATGTCCAGGCCGTTCAGCGTGCTACGGTATTGACCCGTCTCGGTGCGGGTCGGCCTGGGTTCGCTTTCCAGTCGGATAGTACGGATGGGCGCGGCCCCTGCTCCCTTCGGCAGGCAGGCGAACTCGACCGACTGACCCTCTGTTCCAACCGCTAAACGGCTGACGGTATCGCGGCGCAAGCGAGGAAAGCCGCGCACCTCGAAAATATCGGCAAAATCTGCCGCTACCCGCAAGCTCAAAGTGACAGTCAGGGGCTGATTGTAGTAACTGGTCAGCACGATATTCTCGAAAAGACCTTGCCGTACCCAGCGTTGCCGCAAAACCCCCAGAGCGTGAGCCAGATAAGTCCAGTCGGGAGCCAATGCCGCCGCCTGCTCACTCGAAGCGGCGGCGACCTGATGATGACTGCTCAGCCGAAAGGTCGCCGCCAGGTTATACTCAGGCGTATAACTCAAAGCTTGCAGAGGTTGCCCGTTCAAGCTCAATTCTAAAAGACTCAAATAACGCGTGTCATCGCGGTAGAAGCCGTTGCCCTCGGCATCGTCAACTACGTCGCCCGCCCTATTGCTCACTACAAACGAGAAATCGTCTTTTAATGTAACCTGCTCAAGCATTTTTCATCTCCACTGATGAAAACATTGATCTACCCTTGATTGATGTACCTTTGGTTGATGATAGCGTCCCGTCAAACTCTTATCGGCGGGCCACTCACCCGCCACTAAGCCGATTCCCGTATGATCAGAGCCGGTTGCAGCAAGAGTTGTTGCGGGCCAAGCTGCACGGGCGGAGCTTCAGTCGAAAAAACACCTGCCGCTTTGTCCTGCATCAGGGCGACGAGCAAATCGAGCAGTACGGCACAGGTCTCTTCCATCGGCTGACGTAAAGTAGTCAGGCCCGGTTGCAAATAAGCCGCGAAAGGCAGATCATCGAAACCTGATACCGCTATTTGCCCCCCGGCCCAATCTCGCCCAACCGGGCGACCCTGCGCCCGGAGCGCATGCATCACCTGAAAAGCCAGTTGATCGCTGCCGCAAACGAAGGCAGTCGGTTTCTCGGCGGGTGGTAAGCTCAGCAGACGGGCCACCGCCGCCGAGGTTTGCTCTTGCGATTGCAAATCAGCCTGCACTATGCGGGTATCCTCGGCCAGAGTGTGTTCGGCCAGGCTCTGCCTATAACCGTTATAACGGTACAAAGCATATGAAGTATTGAACGGGCCGGTTAGATAAGCTATCCGGCGATGCCCCTGGGCATAAAGGTAATTGACCAGGATACGAGAACCTGCCGCGCCGTCTACATCCACAAAAGGATAGTTAAGCTGCTCGTAATCGGCAGTACGCCCGAAAGCTACAAAAGGCAGACCAATTTCATTTAGCAGCGCAATCCGCTCGTCTCGCGGCCCGATGTCGGCCAGAATAAGCCCGTCTACCCGTCCACTCCCGGCCAATTCCCGGTAAATGCCAGTTATATCCTCGGCTGTTTCCGCAACCGTAACCAGAAGACTGAGTTCGTGGTTGTAGCAACTCAGGGCCAGCACTCCCATAAATTCCTTGAAGAAGGGCCGGGCCTCGACGTGACCACCTAGAAGCGGCGCAAAAGCAATCGTGTTAGTCTTCTTGCCCTGCAAACTTCGGGCCACCGCGTTTGGGTAGTAGTTTAGCTCGGTGGCGATTTCTCGGATTCGCATGCGAGTTTTCGGGCTTACGTCGCTATAGCCGTTAAGGGCGCGGGAAACAGTGGTAATCGAGACACCGGCTTTTTTGGCAATATCAAAAATAGTTGGCACGTCGAAGGCCACTCCAATCCAGGCTTCTATTAAAGTGAAACCCAAAGTCAGTTCCGTCCGCAGGTAGAGCAAGCTACCCTTTTCGCAAACCGTCTTTGCAAATTGGTCTTTGTCAGATGAATTTCGTGAAGCTACCAGGAGAGGGGCATCCCCGGCGTCGTAGTAGGAGGTTGCTTTTGCTGTCGAAGCTGGTTTGCCTCACTTAATCAGCAGGTTGCGACTGTGCAGTAAGCCCGCGTTCTTAAAAGTTAAGAAGGAGGGTGCATAACGTTTCCAAAACTTTTGGCCTTAACTCGATTGTATCCGAAACGTTTTGGAAAGTCAAGGGCCAATATTAAACAAACAGGCCAGGGGTAAATTCTCTACCCCTGGCCTCTGCGAGTGCAACCTCTAATCCAGCGCGGCCAGAGCCTCGGCGTGCTGCGGGTTAAGTTGCAAGACGGCCCGGAAAAGTTTACGGGCCTGGTCGGGGCGACCGCTATCACGATAAGCCAGGGCTAAATAGTACAAACCTTCGATGTAAAGATTTTGGGCAAAACCTTCGACTAACTCGTCGGGAGAAAGATCGAGGCCGCTACGCAAGTGACGGATCGCCGCCGGGTAAGTTTGTAAATGATACTCCGAGATACCCAGTTTAATCGGCAACATCCACTGTTCCGGTTCCAGTTCGACCGCCCGGCGGTAAGAGGCCTGGGCCTTGAGGTAATCGTTCGCCAGCAGATGAGTGTCGCCAACCTCGTAAAGCAACCTGGCACTGGTCGGTTCCAGGCGGTACGCCGCCTCGAATTCTTCCAGCGCACCGGGCAGGTCGCGGCGTTCACGCAACAACCGTCCCAACTCGAAATGAGGCGCGGCAGCCTGGGGATTAAGCTCGGTAGAAAGCCGGTAAAGCCGAACGGCTTCTTCCTGGTCGTCTCCACCAACGAGAGCGGCCAGATAAAAAGCCCCTTCCGCCGAAATTACATCCTGGTCGGCATCGAGAGCTTTTTGGAAGTACCGTTGAGCCTGGTAAAGATCGCGTGGCTCCAGGGTCATCAGCCGTTCGCCTTCCAGGAGGTAATAGCGGGCCAGAAAGCGGTCGTACTCGGCCAGGTGAGGTTGCACCAGTTTGAGAGCCTCGGCTCCTGCCGCCATCGCCGAAATTGCAATCTGCCCTCCGGCCAATTCTTGATCCAGGTCAGTCTTGAAGATTGGTACGAGCGGCGGCAAATCAAGCTTCTGGCGCACCGTCTCTTTCAATTCGATAAAAACCAGCCCTTTTTCAATTACTTCCTTTGTAGCGTTTAATTCGGGCAATTCGGCCTCGGTTCCGTGACCCTGACCGTTTCCATTGCCGTTTCCCGTATAAATATTTTCACTCATACCCAAAATTACTTCTTGATAGTTGGCCCCAGCCCTAACTGGCGGCGTTTGTAAAAATCGTAGCGGCGCAACACCATGTCATAAAAAAGCGTCTCGACCCAGGCTCCGTGCCGCCGAAAATATTGTCGAATATTCTGGTAATAATCGTTGGTAAAAACGTTGTAGTCGTCGTAATGGCCCCAATGTTCGCCAGTGTAGACAAAACCGCACTTTTCGTAAACTCGTTGGGCGCGACGATTATAAGCGGCGACGTCCAGGATCATTGCGTCGAAGTGCAGATGATCGAAATAGTAGCTCAGGAACGACCAGAGCGAGTCCGTACCGTAACCATAGGAAATCGCTTCCGGTCGCAAAGTAATCCCCAGCACCGCGTGAGTGCGGTAGCGGTCAATGTTGCGCAACGTCAGCAGGCCGACTAGCCGCCCCTGGAAATCTTCGACTGCAAACATCATGTAATCAGTGCGATTCAAGCGTTCGTAGTACCAGGCATCCCGCTCATAGCGGTTCATATTACGCGGGTAGCTGGCCGCATAGAGTGGATCAGGATGCATCGGCCATTCCATCCACTGATCTACGTGGTCGCGGCTGAAACCCCGGACGAGGGTCTTTTCGCCACGGGCTAACACCTGATTTTCGGTCATTGCCATAGAAAATGCAAACCTCTCAACTTCTGAACAATCTTTCCCCTGGCCCTACTCTTTCGTTACGTCCAAGTTAACCTGCGCCTGGCTGAAACCGGTAGAAGTTGTACCACGCTCCAGCCTTCATGCTCCGGTCGGTTAAATTTGTACAGGTATTGTAGCACTAAATTTTCTAATAGGAAATAATTTTCGCCAACTCAAATCTACCTGGACGGTTTGACCAGCCTTGTGGCAGCGTGTACAATTATCCGGCCTAAAAAACTTAGCAACTACAGGGCCATTGGCGATTAGCAACTAGAGAAGTTTAGCTAATTGCGAGGTGCTAACCGCTCTTTATGATCAGGATTACTTCTTTGCAATGAAAATCGCTTACGTTTCACGCGAGTTCGGGCCGATTACCGGCGGTGGCATTGGCACCTATATCGCCAATGTGACCGGCCTGATGGCGGCCAGGGGGCATCAAATCTGGCTGGTGACAGATTGCTTCAACGACGAAAACCGGCACTTCTTGCCGCCCGGCGTGACGCTCGTACCCACGCTGCCCAGCCCTCCCGACCGCGAAGGTCAGTATTTTACGCCAGTCCTCGAATACGCCGACCGAGTGTACCAGACACTCCTGGCTCTTGACCGGGAGTTCGGGCTGGAAGTAGTCGAGTTTTCGGAGTATGGCGGCGAAGCTTTCACTTCCGTGAGGGCGAAGCGGGTTTTTAACGATTTTGAGCGGGTGAAACTGGTAGTCAAGTTACACACACCCAAAATAGCCTTGCTCGATCTCGATCCCAACAACAGTGTTAATCACCAGGTGCGCAT
>JBBRBE010000113.1:0-19468 GCA_038206175.1 Chloroflexia bacterium | reverse complement strand
AGTTTCCTGAGCAGGCTCGTATTTTTCTTAACAAACAATAAACGCTTCCTTCTCGCTTCGGGGCGAGGGCGTGGCATAGGGCTTGCCCTTTTTTTCTTGCAAATGTTATTTGCAGCCTGTTTTTATATAAGACATCTGTTTACCGGTCTGGCTGGCCGGAACTAATATAAGAAGTAGAAAAGGAAAAACTCTTTAGATTATGGAAAAGCTTGATCAGGCCCAGCGTGATAAGCTGGAAACTAAGGTCGCTAACCGGGTCGCCGGAGCCGAAAAGGGCCAGGGTCACAACAAAGTTTCGCTGACGGGCCTCCTCAATGCCGGGGCCGGGTTAATGTCGAAAGTGCCGTCGCAACACGTTACGGGCCGGTCGGCCCGCAGCACCCGCAGTCGCACCGCCGAGGAAAAGACCGCTCCAATTGAATTCTCGCTCTTTGCGCCCTACAACCGCCGGGCCGCGGTGCGCGGTGATTTCACCAAATGGCAGGATGTCGAGATGAGTAAGGACGAAGACGGCAATTTTAACGTCTCGATTGACTTGGCCGATGGCGATTATGAATACAAATTTTGCGTCGAATCGAATAGCCCCTGGCAACTCGGTCAGTGGGTGTGCCTGACCGACCCGATGGCGACTGATGTAAACGAGACGAACAACGATAACGGCGTAATTCGAGTGCGTGAGGGCCATGTAGTGGTGGACGAATACGCCTGGCAGCACGACCAGCAATCTTTACCGGCAGATGTCGAACTGGTAATCTACGAGTTGCACGTGCGCGACTTTGGCGGCAATCTCCAGGGAGTAATCGAGCGGTTGGATTATTTGAGCGGGCTGGGCATCAACGCTATCGAACTGATGCCGCCGGCGGAATTTCCCGGCGAGCTTAGCTGGGGTTACAACCCTAAATTCTTCTATGCCGTCGAGAGTGCCTACGGTACTACTGCCGACCTGAAACGCCTGGTGGACGAATGCCATGCGCGAGGTATCCGGGTGATTCTCGACCTGGTGGCTAATCACGCCCAGCAAGATACGCCGATGGCCCAGATCGACCATAATTACTGGTTTGCCGAACACAATACCGACAATTTTCAGTTCGGCCCGAAATTCGATTACAATCATTGGGACGACAACTACAATCTTTTTCCGGCCCGCAAATTTATGAACGAAGTAGCCTATTACTGGGCCACCGAATTTCACCTGGACGGTATTCGCTTCGATGCGACCGCCTTGATCAACAACTTCGATTTCTTGCACTGGCTGGGTGAAGCGGTCAAGCACGCCAGCGGCCTCAAGCCTTTCTATCTTGTGGCCGAACATCTGCCGATTGACCCGGCTATCGTCGGGTATGGCAAACCGATGGACGGCCTCTGGCACGATTATTTTTACTTCCAGATGACCGCTAATTTGCGCCTGGGCGAGTTTAACGGCTGGCAGCCTTTCGATTGGGACAAGACGATGGACGCTCTGGAACCAGCCAGAAGCGGCATTATCGGGCCGAGCGCGGCAGTCCAGTACATTTCAAACCACGACCATAATCGCCTGATGTTCGAGCTTGGCACGGCCAATATCTTCGGTGATGCGGCCTTCCGGCGGGCCAAACTTGGCGCGGCCCTGACCCTGACCGCCATCGGCGTCCCGATGATCTGGATGGGCGAGGAATTTGGCGAACCCAGCGACAAGAGCATGGATCCCCGGCCTTTGCATTGGGATTTGTTGCAAAACGAACCTAACGCCGATCTTTACCGTTTCTATAGCGGCCTGATCTACTTGCGTAAGACTACCGCCGCGCTGCACACCGAAAATATCGAGTTCTTTCATCTCGACCCGGAACGCAAGGTGCTGGCCTGGAAGCGTTGGGATGACGGCGGCGGTCTGGTGGCGGTGGTGGCAAATTTTAGCGATGACTCGCTGGCCGACTACGCTATCCCCAACTGGCCCGCCGAGGGAGATTGGCACGAGTACACCTTCAACTACGATGTTCACGTCGCAGGCGGCACCCACACCGACCTGCTGGGCCGTAGCCAGTGCAAGGTCTTTATCAAGAAATAATCATCGCCAAAAAAGCCCCTATCCGGGTAGAGATAGGGGCTTTTTGTGTGAAACAAATTCCGCCTGATACTACAAAACCGGCCAGGTCAATAGCAGCTTTTAGAAGGCTAAAAGCAGGTTAGAAATCCGTGAAAAGGCTGTTTGTGGCCTAAAAATTGTTGATCTATTGGTTATGAGTTATGATACAATTAAGAACGGAACAGCTTCCCTGATTATACGAACGAAGTTTTCAAAGTAGAAAAACTCGCTAACGGAAATTAGTGAACTGTCTCTGACCCGACAGGGATTCTGAATTGTCTTTAACTCATCGTCTGGTGGATAACTAGAGCTTGTTGACAATGGGGTTAGCAAGTCGTTCAAGTGAGCGAGTCGAGGCGGGGCCTCGCCGTTCGCAAGTACCAAGCAAAGGAGCTATGATCACTATGGCTATGACTCTAAACCTGCGGGCCGACCGCGAACTGTGGAAGTACGTGTACCTCCACTTTCCTTTCGCCAGTAGCATTCATTTATCAGTTTTACCCGATTATAATCACGTCTGGGCTGAACAGCTTTACCGCGACGACCCTCAACTACATTATGAATTGTTGACGCCCCGGCACCAGAAGATTATCAAGGCGATTGAGCGGCAAGCCCGGCTAATGGGTTTTAAGGTCAACTCTCCGGCGCGGAGCGGCACCGACGAACTGGTTGGTAGCGGCAGTCGGTAGGGAACCCGTACCGTCCTTTATTCCGAACTTATTGGCCCGACCTCAATGACGAGGCCGGGCTTTTTTGAGCCTTCTAGCCTCGGTTGCGCTTCAACTCGTAAAAGTAAGGCTGGGTCAGCATCCAGGAAAGATGCTCCCACAACGCCAGAGCGGTCTGGCCCTGCGGTACTTTGTCTATCACAGGGCCGTTAAAACCAAAATCCTGCCCTTCCACGACCAGCCAGGGTACGCCGTAAGCTTTGTACTTACTGACCGCTTCGGCGTGTTCGGTCAGCACTTCTTCGCGGGTCGAGGGGTCAGCGAGGGCCTGTTGGAGCAGGGCCGGGTCAAGCCCGCTCTCGCTTAAAGCCTGTTGCGCCACCATCTCCAGCACGCCTTCTTCCCGAATGTTCGCGCCGCGGTCGTGAATGTTCTGGCCCATCGCCCGGTACACTTCGTTGACGGCCTGGTTGCCTCCGTTGCGCCGCACCAGGGCGGCTACCCGCAGCGGAACCAGCCAGCTATCCCCGCCAAAATTATTGGCTTCGGACAGGCTAAAGAATTTCCACTCGACCTCCAAAGGCTCTTGCCGTTGCACCTCGCGGATCCATTCTGCGGCCCGCCAGGTCCAGGGGCAAATGGGATCGAAGTAAAAAGTAAGTTTTGACATGTTTTAATGGTCTCCTGAATATATCTCTGCTTTGCCGGTAACAGTTACAGCAAGCAAAATTCTCTAAATAAAAACCTTTTGCTACCTGCTAAATTCAGCTAACTGCAAAAGGTCTTTTTAATTATAGCACTATAGCCCGCCTTATAGCTGATGGCTTTCGGGCTGCAAAACTAATTCGCCCAGCACGCCCGTATCGGGCTGCCCGACGGCATAAAGAATAGCATTGGCAGCGTCCTCGACGGTTAGCATTTTGTCGCGCTGCACCCGTATACCGTCAATTTTGTCCCAGAAAGACGAGTCAACCCCTCCCAGATGCAGGAGGGTAAAGCGCACGCCGTGCCGCTTGAGGTCGAGAGCCATTGCTTTTGTCATGCCGGTGACGGCCCATTTGCTGGCGCAATAGCCCGATGCGTTCATCATCGCGGCTTTGCCCAGGATACCCGGTAAGTTAATAATCATGCCGCGTTTGGCTTCGGCCATTTTTGCTCCGACCGCCTGACACATCAGGAAAGTGCCTTTGGCGTTTACACTCATCATGCGGTCGAAATCTTCCTCGGCCAGGTCGAGCGTAGGCCGAATGACCCCGACCCCTGCCGAGTTTACCAGGATGTCAATTTTGCCCATCGCGTCCATTGCTGACGCCACCAGACGCTCAACCGCCGCTTTGTTGGCTACATCGGTTGGCACGCTCAATATTTTTACCCCGGTAGCTTGCAGTTCTTCGGCCAGGTTGTCCAGTTCGGCAGAAGTGCGGCTTGCCAGCACCAGATTAGCCCCAGCCTGGGCGAATTTATGCGCGGTCGCCCGTCCGATGCCGCGCCCGGCCCCGGTAATCAGGGCGACTTTTCCTTCTAAGGAGGTTGTCATTTTTCCTCTTTCAATTTAAAAATATTAGACAAACATTCGACAAGGATCATAGAGGGCTGGTAGGCAGGCGTCAAATCTAGCTCGGCAGAGCTTGACGAGTGGTAGCCTCAGACGCTATAGTCAGACGGTATTTGCATCTTGAATATTCACGGTTTCTTCTTTTTTGCCTTTTTCTTTATTGCTTTTTTTATTTTAATGCGATAGTGCGGGAAAATTATTAACAATGGAAATCATGCCGACCGAATACGCGGTGCTGGGCCTGCTCATAGATGGGCCAAAACATGGCTACGAACTGGCCCGTCGCTTTGCGCCTGAAACAGCCCTGGGTGAAATCTGCCATCTGGAAATGGCAATGCTGTATGCTTTGCTCAAAAAGCAAGAAAAGCTGGAACATATCGAAGCGGAACTGGAAAGTCAGGGCAATCGCCCGCCCAAACGAATTTTCCACCTGACTCCGCTAGGTCGGGCGGCTTTTATCGAATGGGTACGTACCCCGGTCGGGCGGTTGCGTGAGGTTCACGTTGATTTTCTGGTCAAGTTTTACTTTGCTCATCAGCTAGGCGACGACGACACCTTAGCCCTGATAGACCGGCAGATCGAAGTTTGTCTGTCAATACTCGACCGTTTGCAGCGCGGGATTGGCCTGAACGAGGATGCTGACGACACTATGAGCATTAGCGCGGGAAACTACAGTGGTTTCGATTTCGCCGGGGATGAAGCGGAGGACGATTTGAACAACCGCCGGGGGCGGCGCAGCCATCCGCGCCCTTCCGAACACGAACGCAACCGTACCCGCACGCCGCAGGAAGAGCAATTCGCCGGGCTTGCTCTCCAGTTGCGGGTGCGCCAGACCGAAGCGGTCATCGAGTGGTTGCGGGTCAGTCGGCGCGAATTAGGCCGCTACTAGGCCAGGCGATCCTCAAGCCGCCAGGGTCAGGTTGAGGTGCTGGGAGAGTTCGGCCAGATTTACGGCGGCAGTCGAGACCATGCTGCTACCTTCGGCACTTTCGTGCGCAACCGTACTGAGGCCGTGGAGAGCCTGTAAAACCTGTTCGCTGGCACTGCGTTGCTGACCGGTTGCGCTCCGAATGATTTCGGTTAACTCCTTAACCTGTTGAATTGCCACCGAGATCGAAGAAACCTGGGTTTGCGAAGCCTGGGCTACCTGGCGCATCTGGTGGATCACTTCCCCGGCCCCTTTGACGCTCTGGATCATTTCCTGGGCTTGTAGATAGCCTTGCTGAGAAGCACTGACGGCTCGTTCGGTGACGCTCTCAAGCTCTTCGATCATCACGACTACTTCTTTGCTGGCGGAAGCACTCCGCGCCGCCAGCCTCTTGATCTCCTGGGCCACGACCCCAAAGCGTTCACCGTACTGCCCGGCCCCGGCGGCTTCGATGGCGGCGTTGAGCGAAAGTAAATGGGTTTCCCCGGCTATGGAACCTAAAAGAGCCAGGATCGTTCGCATGTTAGCGTTTTTGTCGGCCAGTTCTTCCATAGTTGATTGGAGTTGCTGGTAAAGCGAGGCTGTTTGCTGGCTGACAGCGACGGTATGCTCGACTGCCTCTAACCCACGCACGCTTTGTTGAACAGCCTGAAGGCTGGTTTTCTCGATCTGATAAGTATCGGCAGCGACCTGGTTAGAAGCACTGTTGACCTGAGCCGAAAGCTCATCAATATTTCCTGCCGTCGCCGTCAGTTCGCTCACCGCCGCGTTGACCTGACTGACTACTGCTACCTGTTCCTGGCTACCACTGGCTTGCTGTCCGGCGGTCGACGTAAGCTGAGCGGCCAACGAAAAGACTTTCTCGCTGACAAGCTTACCGCTATGCTGGCGAGCTTCGCTCTGGGCCAGGGCTTGTTGCAACCGCTCGTTCTGGGTTTGCATCGCCCGCAATTGAAGTTGGATCGGTATGCGTAAAAGAGCCAGTATAGTTGGAAACAATAGCAAAATAAGAAATATGTTGAGATAAAGCTGCATCTCCGGGCTAAAGGAGACCAGGGGCGCGAATATTTTAAGCTGTTGCTGGCCGATATACCAGCAGGTATTGAACGCGATTACGAAAGCAAATACAGCCATTAGACTGCTGGTAGGCATCAGGACGATAGCCATTGATAGGGGCATCATGAAAGCCAGGAGCAGTTCTACGCCCGTCCCAGCTAAAGTGCAAGCAAAAATTAGGCTCGCTAGATTATTTGAGATCAGTAGCCAGCAAGCCAGATTGTAACGGCCTGCTCCGGCCAGCCGCGCACTTGCCAGAAAGCCCAGCAATGCCACGAACTCGGTTATTGTACCTGCCAACAGCAAAAAATGGCCGAGGAGGATTGCCAGAAAGCCATAAGCTATGACACCCGCAAAATTAGTTATCGCCATAATCAGAGCCAGGATTTGCAGCAGACGGGTTTTGCGTTGTAGTTCGCTTAACTCGAAGTCGGGTAAGTGTTCATTACTTTGAGTGGGATTGACCGATACAAAATAGCTAATAAATTTCGTCAGGAACATAAAAATAAGTTTCTCCACACTCTCAAAGGAATAAAAAATCCATATTCCATTCTAATTTATCATCCGCAGTTAATACTATCATAACTTTATTACCTTACGAACGGCCTTACATCCGCATAGGAGAAATTTAAGGGCCTTAGCTTGCCTCTACATCTTAGGGCGAGAATAGCAAAGTGCAGCCCGCCTCGGTTTAGCACGGGCGGGGCCAGGCGGGCGGGGCGGGGATAGAGCGGCCAACTATGCTATACTAAATTCGATGAGCCGGTGGATTTAGTTTCTTGGAGTGCGGGTTATGCGGTTGACCTTTCTAGGAACGAGCGCGGGTGCGCCGACGCGCTATCGAAACGTAAGCGCGATTGGCTTGCAGTTTATACAACGCAGCACATTGTGGCTGTTCGATTGCGGCGAAGGCACTCAACAGCAGGTGCTGCGTTCGCCTTTGCGTTTGAGCCAGCTTGAGCGCATCTTTATTACCCACGTCCACGGCGACCACCTGTACGGGTTGCCCGGCCTCCTGGCAAGCCGGTCGCTGCAATATGCCGCCGAAACGCCCGTGACGGTGTATGGCCCGCCATCGGTGGCAGACTATTTGCAGAGTGTCTTTCGATATAGCGAGGCGCGCCTGGGCTATCCCGTTACAGTGGTGGCGGTTGAGCCGGGTTTGATTTACGAGGACGACGAAGTGAGCGTATGGTGCGCTCCACTCGAACACCGGGTGACAACCTTTGGTTATGCCCTGGTCGAAAAGCCCCAACCGGGCCGTTTTAAGGTCGAAGAGGCGGCAGCCCTCGGTATTCCGCCCGGCCCGCTCTACGGACAACTTAAAAACGGCCAGGTAGTGACGCTGCCGGATGGCCGCACGATTGACGGCGCGACGCTGGTCGGCCCGGCCCGGCCCGGTCGCAAAATTGTTTACTGTAGCGATACGGTCTACTGCCAGAATGCCATTGACCTGTCCCGCGAGGCCGATGTGTTGATCCACGAAGCGACCTATGCCACGGCTGACCTCGATCTGGCCGAGCGCGGCGGCCATTCCACGGCGGCGCAGGCGGCCCAGGTTGCCCGTGCCGCCGGGGTCAAAAGCTTGATCCTGACTCATTTTAGTGGCCGCTACGAAGCTAAGGAAGGGTTGACCGTAGACGACCTGTTGCACGAGGCTCAGGCTCTCTTCCCGGACACGTATGCCGCCGCCGACTTCTGGAGTTACGAGATCGCTCGCTCCGAACCGGCTTCTATCACAGGAAATGGGCTACGAGCATAGAGCGCGGGCTACGGGCCTAAAGAAGTGGCTTCCGGCTCAGATTAAGCTAAGGGCAAAAATACTTTTCAGTTAGTTTTAGCAACCTGGTTCCCTGAAAAGCCCAGGTTGACTTCAAACGAGGTGAGAATGCAGGAAGATGCGGATTTGCGGCCAGAGCAGTTTTATGGCAAGGACGAGGGGGCGGAAGCCTGGGTAAGTCCAACCGAGAACAGCCAGGACTTGCGCCAGCTTGTGCATAAAGCCCAGCAACACCTGACTGTGATTATGGCGACCTCCGAACTGGCTCAATTCGGTGAAATGGACGAGCCAACCAGAGCCGATTTTCAGTTAGTGGTGAGTGAATGTCAGGAGCTTCGCCGGATTATGGAGCGAGTTGACGCGCTGGCCTGGGGCCGTTCTGCCCCGTAGCCGTAAGCAGCCTTAACTTTACATAAATAAGAGCAGAAGCCCAAAAGCTTCTGCTCTTATTATATTCCAGCAATTTTTAAGATTTTGGTTTGATCTTATCGTCATAGGGGGCCAGCACTCGTTTGGCAAAGCCCGGCACCAGTTCGGCCTCGTGTTCTGGATAATTGGTGCGGATGAAATGCAAATTCCTGGCCCACTTCATGGTCAGCGTGCCACGAGCGAACTCGACCCCTTTGAGGCCAAAGCGCGAGACCACAAAAGTTAAGAGCTTGATCGCCCAGGGTTTGAGAGGTTTAGTGCGCGGGTTATTCTGCATCTGGATAGATTGCTCGATGATTTTATGCCGCTTCCCGGACTGGCGCACCTGGTCGAATTCGAGGTAAGGCCGTAACATCTCAAAGAGTTCTTCCCCTTCGGCGGTGCGAACTAGCATCCACTGGAAGGGCATTGTCGCGCCCAGGTAGCCAATTGTCAGGTCGGAGAGGGCGTTGGTGTAATCGAAGCAGGAGAGGCACGAGTCGGGAAAGACTGGCCCCATCTTGTCCATCGGCAGCCCAAAATAGCTGACTTTTTCGGTGTGGCCGTCCTCGTGACGCAGCCAGACCCGGTAGTCCGGCATAAATTCCATGTGAACGACCGAGGCGGCGTCGTGGCTGATCAAGCCGAGGAACTTCATCAAGTTCTGGTAGCTCACAATGTCGGTGCAGGGCAGCCCAATGTGATAAATTTTCTCGAAGGGCAGCTTGTCTCGAATCGCCCGCAGCGCATGGGTCTGGCAGCCGTTGCCGATAAAAGCGATTCGCTTGAGACCTTTGGCTTCGGCCTCTTTGAGAGCCGAGAGGTTGTGGGAAAGGCAGGGTTTGTTTCCGGCAGCCTTGCGGACTTCCTCGCTGGTAGTTGCCAGGGTCGGCATCGGCCCGAAGCGCGTGCCAGGCCGTGATTGCACACAGATAACGCCATCTACCAGGCCCCGGTCGAGCAGCATACTCGCCAGCGTCGTCACCATCCCGCTCCACTGCGCCCCCTCGACCGGCTTCGCCATCCGCGCCACGTACATCCGCCGGTAGATGCCGAACATATCCTCATCCGAACCGGGCTGCCGACCTCGACCGTGGAGGTTTTCTTCCAGGGCTTCGTAGCGGTTCTCGACGAAAACACAGGCGTCGGCCAGTTCGGTGCGATGCTCGGTGTAGCACAGGCCGCACTTGCTGCACATCAAGGGCTTGCGCCGGGCCGGGCGTACCGCCTCAGCTTCGGCCCGCGTGTAGAACTCTATTCCACTCTTGCCCGAACGGTTGATCTGCACGCGTGGCGCAGTGTTATCAAGCTGGGTCATTTCTTTTCCTATTTGTTGACGGCTGTTTGCTAACGGCTAATCGCTGACAGCCCATGTTACCCCCGCCCGGCCCGGTCGTCTGTAGTCGGTACTACTGCTAGAAGGCAAAGGCAGGGCTGTGCTATAATGCGGCCATATTTGCCATACCGCAAGGAAGCAAAAAATTCGCCAATTGCCCAAAAGTATCAAAAACTCACCGAGGAGAAGATTTATGAGTGACACCCTGCAAACGGCTCCGGCTTTTCGGCTCAACACTCAGCCGGAATTGATGCGGCCTGCTCTCGATTACCCTGATCATCCTTACGACGAAATTCTCACTCGCACCGTGGCGCGTTTCCCGGATAACCCGGCGGTCATCTTCAAAGACCTGAACCTGACCTACCGCGAACTGGAAGGGCTGACTAACTCGTTTGCTAACGCCCTGCTGGGCCTGGGTATTCGCCAGGGCGACCGGGTGTGTCTACTGATGACCAACCGGCCTGAATTTGTGATTAGCTGGTTTGCGATAGCCCGGATCGGGGCCGTGGTTAGCCCCATGAACCCTTCTTATAAAGAGCGCGAGGTAGCCTACCAGCTTGAGAATAGCGAAGCCGTGGCGATTGTCGTACAGCACGAACTGTTGCCTCTGGTCGAGGCGGTGCGGAGCGAAGTACCGGCCCTGCGCCAGGTTATCGCGGTTGGGCCGGGAACGCCATCGAGCCTTCCCCACGCGCTTGCTTTTGCGAGCCTGGTCAAAACCCACCCGGCCACGCCTCCGGCCCGGCCCCAGATCGGCCCGAACGACCTGCTGGCCCTGCCTTACAGCAGTGGCACGACCGGGTTGCCCAAAGGCGTGATGTTGAGCCATCGCAACCTGGTCGTCAACGCTTACCAGAAAGTCGCCAGTGGCCGGATCAATTACAGCGACAACCTCATGCTGTTTTTGCCTTTCTACCACATCTACGGCACGATGCTGATGGGGGCTTCGGTGCTGGCCGGGGCAACCTCGGTGCTGATGGAGCGGTTCGAGCCGGTAAGCTGTATGCGACTGGTCAAGGAACACGCGATTACTTTGCTGTACGTCGTGCCGCCGGTGCTGGTGGGCCTGGTCAACTGGCCGCAAATTCGGGAGCAGGATTTGAGCAGCGTGCGCTACGTGATGTCCGGGGCCGCTCCTCTCGCGCCGGAAGTGGCCCGCCGTTTCGAGAATCTGACCGGCGTAATGGTCATGCAGGGTTACGGCCTGACCGAAGCCGCTCCGCTGACTCACATCAACCCGGCTTACAACAAAAAGCTGATCAAGCCTGAAACGGTCGGTCTGCCGGTACACGATACGCTGCAAAAAATCGTGGATTTGGAAACCGGCGAACGCGAACTAGGCCCAAACGAGGTGGGCGAACTGATCGTTTTTGGCCCGCAGGTGATGCAGGGCTACTGGAAAGCCCCGGAGTCGAGTGCCGTCACGCTTCGTAACGGCTGGCTCTACACGGGGGATATTGGTTCGATTGACGAAGAAGGCTACGTAACGATCACCGACCGCAAGAAGGAGATGATCAAGTACAAGGGCTTTGGGATCGCTCCTGCCGAGCTAGAAGCCCTGCTGTTCGAGCATCCCGCCGTGGCCGATGCGGCAGTGGTGGGCAAGCCGGACGACGAAGCGGGCGAAGTTCCCAAAGCTTTTGTGGTTTTGAAAGGGGGCCAGGACGCCCCGACCGCCGAGGCTTTGCTGGAATGGGCGAACGGCAAGCTGGCACGTTACAAAACGATCCAGGAAGTCGAATTCATCGAGGCGATCCCCAAGACAGCCTCCGGCAAAATCTTGCGCCGCGTCCTCAAGGAGCAGGAACGGGCCAAGAAGGGCTAAAGCCAGGGCGAAAGCGGTCTGGATTAACTCCGCAGGCCGCTTCTAACCATAGGCTGAAGCTTCAAAATTGAATACAAGGCTTTCTTTATTGAACTGAATAGAAGGCTCTGGCAATTGATTGACAAAAATAAGAAAGATGCAAATCTTTCTTATTTTTGTTATTTTTCAGGCAGAACTTAAGGAAACACTTTGGTTAAACATCGGGAGGTTTGTGTTTGGAACTGAACGGAATTGAGTTAATAATCGGGTTGCTCTTTGTAATGGTTCTGCTGGTCGCGCTGGCCCGCAAGCTCGGCATACCTTATCCGATTTTCCTGGTGCTGGCCGGGCTGGTGCTGGGCTTCGTACCGGGCTTGCCCAAAATTGAATTGCAACCGTCCATGATTTTGATCCTGTTCCTGCCCCCGATTTTACAGTCGTCTGCTTATTACATGCCGGTGCGCGATTTTCGGGCGAATTTGCGCTCGATTGGGTTGCTGGCAATCGGCCTGGTGCTGGTTTCTATGGTTGCGGTTGCGCTGGTAGCGCACGCTTTGATTGACGGGCTGCCCTGGGGAGCAGCTTTCTTGCTGGGAGCGATTGTCGCGCCGCCGGATGCCGTCGCGGCTTCCAGTATCGCCCAACGTCTGCACCTGCCCCGCCGGATCGTAACCGTGCTGGAAGGCGAGAGCTTGCTCAACGACGCGACCGCCCTGGTCGCCTACCGGGTCGCGCTGGCTTCGGTCACTACGGGTGTGTTTTCTTTTCTGGATGCCGGAGGGCAGTTTCTCTACGCCAGCCTGGGCGGGGTGGCGGTCGGTTTGGCGGTTGGCTTTGCGATCAAGCCGCTTTTCAGTCGTCTGCTCAACGATTCCTCGGTTTACCTTATTATGACTTTTTTGTCCGGCTATGTCGCCTACCTGCTGGCCGAGACTTTTCATTTTTCGAGCGTGCTGGCTGTAGTAACACTGGGCGTCCTTTATAGCCTGCCGCGCTTCAACACCATGACGGCTGAACTGCGGATTCAAAGTACGGCGGTCTGGGAAGTAGTGGTCTTTTTGCTCAATGGCCTGATTTTCATTCTGATCGGTTTGCAGATGGGAGCTATTGTCGAAAGGTTGGACGGAGAAGCCTGGACGCTGACCGGCTACGCCGTGGCAATCTGTCTGACGGTGATTCTGGTGCGGATCGTCTGGGTTTTCCCGGCCACCTACCTGCCGCGTGTGCCGCGTAAAGTGCGCGAACGCGACCCTTTTCCGCCCTGGCAACACGTTGCAATTGTGTCCTGGACGGGTATGCGCGGGGTTGTTTCGCTGGCAATCGCCCTGGCTTTGCCCCTGACTATCGAGAACGGTAGCCCTTTTCCCCGGCGCGATTTAATTATCTTCCTGACTTTTATGGTGATCCTGTCAACCCTGGTGCTACAGGGCTTGACTTTGCCTCTGTTGATCAGGTGGCTCAAAGTGGTGGACGACGGCGGAGCCGAGAAAGAGGAAAACAAGGCCCGGCTCAAAGCCGCCCACGCCGGACGCCTCCGCCTGAACGAGCTTTCCAGCAACGATTGGGTGGCCGACGAAGTGGTGGCGAAACTGACCCGGCAGTACGAAGCCCGCATCCGCCGCTTTTCCGACCGCTATACCGGCAACGGAGACGGCACGACCGAAGCTCATTTTGCGAATTTCGAGCGGTTGGAAGACGAGCTTTTACAGGCCGAACGCGAGGCGGTACTCAAGCTTCGCAATGACGAGGTGATTAACGATGAGGTGTTACGCCGGGTCGAGCGCGATATTGACCTGGAATGGTTGCGCCTTCATCCACGGTAAACCCTCTTCGCCACTCCCGCCGCCTTTTGCCCGAAATGGCCGTTTGCAAAGTCGGGTTCTGGCCTCTTGTCATCTTGTCACGCCCTGTCACGCCCTCCGGGTGTGAGCGACGCTAAAGCAAGTCTGGATTAAAAGCAAATCTAAGCGAAGAATCTTCTTGACTATGCAAGATCGAAGTAGCTCAAGAAGATTCTTCGCTTAGATAGAAGGTATTCAAGACCTGGCTCAGGCATCGCTCAGAATGACATTAGCCGATGAGGATTTTGCACTCGCCGCCTTTTGCCGGAAATCGTCGTTTGCATTTCTGGCAAAAGGCGGTATAATACCAGGAATTTGGGATAGCGAAGAAAGCCACAGGATGTTGTGGCCTCAAGATGAAAAAGTTCTAAATAAAGGGGAATTGTGACGCAACCGCGATTTGATCAAAGCGGAAAAGGCTCCAATCCCGGTCCCGTCACGAGTGCCGAAGAAAGTTTCGGTTCAAAACTCGTGCGGCGCTGGGAGGGGAGCCTTTTTCTTTGTGTCGGGCTGGATGCACAGGCCGACCGCCTGCCGTCTGGCCTGTCGCACCTCGGCCCGGAGGAAGGTTTGTTCGAGTTTAACCGGGGGATTATCGAGGCTACCGCTCCTTACGCTGCCGCTTTCAAGCCTAACCTGGCCTTCTACGAACAAAGCGGGCCACCCGGCCTGACTGCGCTGAGGCGTACCGGCGACTGGCTTCGTAGCCGTCATCCCCAGATTCCGATTCTTATAGACGCTAAACGCGGCGACCTGGCAAGCACAAACGAAGCTTACGCCACCGCCGTTTTTTCTTATTATGGAGCCGACGCTACGACCGTTCAACCGTTCTTAGGAGCCGAAAGCCTGGCTCCTTTTTTGAACCGGGCCGACAAAGGCGTGTTCGTGCTGTGCCGCACCTCGAACCCCGGCGGCGGCGAATTGCAAAACCTGTCGGTTGGCCCGGCAGCCGAACCGCTTTACCTGCATATCGCTCGCCTGGCTGCCGGGCCGGAATGGAACCGGCAGGGCAATGTCGGACTGGTCGCGGGCGCGACTTATCCCCAGGAGTTAGGTTTAATTCGAGAAGCCGCGCCCGGTCTGCCGCTCCTGATACCGGGCATCGGCACGCAGGGTGGCGACCTCGAAGCGGTGCTGACGAACGGCCTCGATGCAGACGGCGCGGGCGTGCTGATCAATGCCAGCCGTTCGATCATCTACGCTTCGTCCGGCCCGGATTGGGCTTCGGCTGCCGGGCTGGAAGCCGCCCGCCTCGCTACCGCTCTCCGCGAGGGCCGCGACCGGGTGATGGAAGCCAGGAGGAAATACACATGAGTGAAGCTATTACCGGGGCTGAGATCGAGGAGTTGGCCGACCGCCTTTTTGAAATCGGGGCGGTCAAGTTTGGGGCTTTCCGGCTCAAGTTGCACGAAACTCAGCCCGACGCGCCGCTCTCGCCGATCTACCTGAATTTTCGGCTGTTGCGCTCTTACCCGCCGGTGCTGACCTTTACCGCCCGGCTTTTGCTCAAAGCCGCCCACGGGCTTGATTTCGCGCTGCTGGCGGACATCCCGACGGCGATCACGCCCCTGGTGGCCGTTATGACGCACCTGGGCGGCGTGCCGATGATTTCGCCGCGCAAGGAGACTAAAGCTTACGGCCTGGGCGTGGCGATTGATGGCGACTTCCGGCCCGGCCAGCGCGTGCTGCTGATTGACGACGTTATCTCCGGCGGCGACAGCAAGTTCGAGGCGGCCCAAAAGCTGGAAGGGGCCGGGCTGATTGTCGAGGACATTCTGGTGCTGGTAGACCGCGAACAGGGCGGTGCGGCGATGCTGCGCGAACGCGGCTACCGCCCTCACGCCGTCGCCACGGTCAGCCAGCTTTTAGCCCGCTACCGCACCACCGGTGCGATTGACCCGACCCGCTACGAAGAAGTCACAAAGTATTTAGGATTGGCGGGATGAAAGATTACGCGACCCGACGCCCACGAATGAATTCGCGGCTGAGGAGTCAATGTCGGTATGAAACCGACCGAAAATAGGTTCAGGGTTGTTCCAATCGGTTTTAACCGATTTTAATAACTCAGCCGCGAATTCATTCGGGGTGTTTGCAGCTCTACCGTAACGGCGAAACGGGCGAGTTTTACAGCGTGCCGTTGCCGGATTAGGGGACATTAAGATGAACTCAGCAAGCAGTAATCAGCCCTCGGCTTTGCTACGGTTGCCGTCGCTGGCCGACCCGCACGTACACCTGCGGGAACCGGGCAGCACCGACAAGGAGGATTTTTATAGCGGGACGAGCGCGGCGTTGGCGGGCGGCTATACGGCCCTGCTGGATATGCCCAACAACCCGCAACCGACCGTCACGCCGGACGCGCTGGCGCACAAGCGGGAGCTTGCCGTCGCCCGGATCGTTTGCGATGTCGGCTTTCACTTCGGAGCGACCCCCACCAACGCCCCGTTTTACCCGCAGGTGGCGGAGGGCGTGGCGGGCCTCAAGGCGTACCTGGGCGAGACGCACGGCCCGCTGGTCTTTGGCGGGTTGGAGGGGATGCTGGCGGTCTTTAGGGGCTGGTCGTCCGCCAGGCCGATCCTGATCCACGCCGAAGGGCCGGTGGTGGCGGCGACTATCGGGCTGGGGGTGTTGTACGGGCGGCGGGTGCATATCTGCCACCTGTCGAAGGCGGCGGAACTCGAACTGGTGCGGGCGGCGAAGGAGCGCGGCCTGCCCGTCACCTGCGAAGTCGCGCCGCATCACCTCTTCCTGACCCAGGAGGACGCCGCGCCCGCCCGCCTCGGCCCTTACGGGCGGATGAGTCCGGCTTTGCAAACCGGGCCGGACGTGGACGCTCTCTGGCGCGGCCTGGCCGATGGCACCGTAGACATGATTGCGACCGACCACGCGCCGCACACTCGCGCCGAAAAGGACAGCCCCACGCCGCCCTTTGGCGTGCCGGGGCTGGAAACAGCTTTCGGCCTGCTCTACCGCGAGGCCTACGAGGGGCGGCGCGGCCTGACGGTTGAACGACTGGTCGAACTGATGGCTCACGCGCCGCGTCGGGTCTTCGGCCTGCCCACCGGCGAGGGCGAAATCGAGATTGACGATAGCGAGTACGTCATCCGCGAGGACGAACTCCTGACGAAGTGCGGTTGGACGCCCTTCGCGGGTTGGCGGGCGCGGGGCCGAGTGCGGCGAGTCTGGCTGCGCGGCGCGTTGGTCTTCGAGGATGGCCGGGTGCTGGCCGCGCCGGGGTCGGGCCGGGTGCTTTTTGGGAAAAATGACAGTTCATTTAGCCCGTCAGTCCGTCATTCTGAGCGTAGCGAAGAATCTTCCTCAATAAGCAAGAGTGTGACTGGTCAAGAAGATTCTTCGCTACGCTCAGAATGACAGGGCGTGACAGTTCAAGTGAGCAGTTCGTGCCAATGCAGGAGTGCCAGGACCGGGCTACGCTCACACCCGCAGGGCGTGACAGTTTAAGATGCCAGTTCAGGGCCGGGCGTGGCAGGAACGTTCTATAGCGTGTGAGATTTTTAGGCAATTACTCCAGAATTGGATAAATAATTCACAAACTATAGAAAGCTCCTTGATCGGCTAGTCCACAGGGTCAGAGATACTTTATTAAGCGAAGACCGGGCGGTAATCAAGACCGCCCGGCCCTACCCGCCTGGGTGCCGTTGGCAAAGAGGCCGGGCTACTCCAACAAAGACCCATCAATGGGCCTGAAATAACGCGATGATGGAGCAAATAAGTTAAGTGATGTGATCAAATGAATGCTAAGGAAAAAGGTATTAGCCCTGTTCACGGGGCTTTGTACTGTTTGACGGTTGCATCACCCCAGCCGTTCGGGGCTAAGTGTAGCCCCTCCCTGTAGTGTTCGACGGTTGCATCACCCCGGCTGTTCGATCTTATGCCTAGCCTGTGGTTTGTAAAGTGGGCTATGGTCGAACGGATTCACAAAGGGCTACACTTACAAACGAACAGGCTGGGGTGATGCAACCGTCAAACAGTACACTTCGTTGGAGTAGCCCGGCTCACGCCCTACGGGTGTGGACGGGCGGTCGAGCGGTCAATCAGGTTTTCATCTTTGTGAAATATTTAGACAATTGCTAAGTAATTTGTATCTGCGGAAGAGGGATGTCGGTAAAAGCGGCCTGTTGGGAATTATTTAACGAGGGGAAGGCTAAACAGATATGTTAACTTTTAGCGAAGAATTAAGTGGAACAGACCGAAACGCCCATATCACCGGCGATTGGATTGGCAAGGACATTGTATCGGTCGAGCAGTTCGAGCGGAGCGACCTGGACGGCCTGTTCGAGGTGACGGCCCGCATGAAGCGGATCAAGGAGCGCAACGGCTCGACCGACATCTTGCGCGGTAAAATCCTGGCGAACCTCTTCTACGAGGCCAGCACCCGCACCGACGCCAGCTTTAGCATTGCCATGAAGCGGCTGGGCGGCGAGGTGCATAACATCGTCGGAGTGCAATTCTCGTCTGTCTCGAAGGGCGAGACGCTGGCCGATACGGTGCGGGTGCTATCGGGCTACACCGATGTTCTGGTGTTGCGTCATCCGCAGCAAGGCGCGGCGGCGGCGGCGGCGGGCGCAATTCACGCCCAGTGCCGCCTGACCCGGAGCGGCCCGGTTCCCCTGATCAATGCGGGCGACGGCGTGGGCGAACACCCCACCCAGGCTCTGCTGGATGCCTACACGATTGTCCAGAAATGCGGACGGATCGAAGGGCTGACCGTCGCGATGGTTGGCGACCTCAAGCACGGACGGACGGTACATTCGCTCGCCCGCCTCCTGAGCCTTTATCCTGGTATGCGGTTAATCCTGATCGCGCCTCCGGCCCTGCAAATGCCGCCCGCCCTGGTTGCCGAGCTTCGACGGCGGGGCGTGCAAATTCAGGAAGCTGCCAGCATCGAGGAAGTTTCCCGCCAGGCCGATGTGTGGTACATCACGCGGGTTCAGAAAGAGCGGTTCGACGACGAGGCGGCCTACAGTGCCGTGCAGGGTAGCTACAGCGTGAACGCTGCTACGGTCAGCCGCATGAAGTCCTCGGCTATCATCATGCACCCCCTGCCGCGGGTCGGTGAAATTGCCGAGGAAGTGGACAACCTGCCCCAGGCGGTGTACTTCGAGCAAGCCGCCAACGGTATGTACGTGCGGATGGCGATTCTGGCCGGTGTGCTTGGCCGCTGGTAAAAGGGGGACGCGGCTAGTAGCAAGAAATTCAGGGAGAAAGATGAAATCAACTTATAACGTCAGTTTGAGTTATGACGAGAATTACCGGGCGGGGCCGGAGTACGAGGGCGAATTGCCAGACCTGGGACGGCTGAACGAAGGGTTGCCGCCCGCTCGCTTTCTGGGGTATTCGGTCAACTCGACGCTGGGAGTTCCGGCGGGGCCGCTACTCAATTCGGCTTATATCCGGCTGTATGCCGATCTGGGGTTTGACGTGCTGACCTACAAGACGGTGCGGACGGCGGCCCAGGCCTGCCACCCCTTCCCGAACGTGCGGGCGGTCGAGACCGGGCCGGGTTGGTACGCCACGCCGGGCGGCAAGCCCAGCCTTCACACTCTGCCCACCCTCGATGATAACGCCCGCCAGGAAGAGGACGCTTTGCGCGACCTGAGTATTACCAACTCTTTTGGGATGCCCAGCCGTGCGCCCGAAATCTGGCGTGAGGATGTTGCCAGAGCGAAAGAAGCTTTGCATCCGGGCCAGATGCTGGTCGTCAGTGTGGTGGGGACGGCCCGGCCCGGCGGCACGCTGGACGACCTGGCGGCGGATTTTGCTCTGGCGGCGGGTTGGGCGGCCCAGGCCGGGGCCGACGCTATCGAAGCTAACCTGAGTTGCCCGAATGTGCGGAGCAGCGAAGGTAGCCTCTACACCAGTCCGGCGGCGGTGCAGACCGTGGCGGCGGCGATAGCTCAGACGCTGGCCGGGCGCGTGCCTTTCCTGCTCAAGATCGGCTACCTGGAAGACCTCCCTTTGATCGCAGACGTAGTGCGGGCGGCCCAGGCGGGCGGCGCGGCGGGCCTCGCG